>JANOAO010000071.1:0-86357 GCA_031411115.1 Bacteroidota bacterium | reverse complement strand
TACGCAAATTTCCTCTGATTGGATTTATCTAAAATCCTAAACAAAAACTGTAGAAGTTATGAAAATCCTTAACAGCCTTACCGACCAGCAATTAGTTCAACTGTATCTTGATGGTGATTCCAATGCACTGTCTGTTTTAGTAGTTCGTTACAAAGACAAGATCTACACGTCTATTTATTTATTGGTGAAAGACAAATACTTAGCGGAAGATATTTTCCAGGATGTATTTATCAGAATCATTGATACATTAAAAGGCGGACGTTACAGCGACGAGGGAAAATTTCTTCCATGGGCTATGCGTATCGCTCATAATTTATGTGTTGATCATTTCCGTAAAGTAAAACGCAGCCCGAGTATTAAAACTTCAGATGACAGAGACATTTTTGAAGTACTTAATTTTTCTGAGGCTGGTGCCGATCATAAAATAATGGCTGAACAAAGTCATGACAAGATCAGAAAAATGATTGATCTGTTACCGGAAGATCAGAGAGAAGTGATCATCCTTCGCCATTATGCTGATTTGAGTTTTAAAGAAATTGCAGGCTTAACAAAATGCAGTATCAATACTGCGCTGGGAAGAATGCGTTATGGCCTGATCAATCTTCGCAAGATGATGACAGAAAAACAAATTGCACTTTAATAAAAGACTGTAACCCCCAAACCATAGAACCCTTCCCTCACCGGAAGGGTTTATTTTTTTTCATTAGCATCGAGTCCGCATTTCAGCCAGGCTGCATATTCGGAAACAGATGGTGTATAACCAACCGGAAATGTCAGCAACTCTTCATTGTTACTGATGATAGCATATAAAGGTTGCGAATTATTATTGAAATTTTCTGTTTGAAACGTAGACCATTTATCACCTACCGTTCTTATCATCTTTGTATTTCCATCGGCATACGTATACAAAAACTGTTTATTGGCAGAAAGATTTTTTTTATCATCTACATACAAAGACACCACTACAAAACGATGCATGAGGTCTTTTACTTCTTTTTTACTCCACACATTTTCTTCCATTCTACGGCAATTCACACAGGCATATCCTGTAAAATCAATTAAAATGGGCTTATTCATTTTTTTAGCCAGAGCCAACCCTTCTTCATAATCTCTTGATGTAAGCGATACTTCCGTTTGTTTATAAATACTGTAATATAATGGAGGTGGAAATCCACTGATCAAAGACAGGTTAGCATATTTTGTATTGGTTACGCCCGGTATCAGATACAAAGTGAATAACAAAGTAATCGTTCCGAAGAATTTTCTACCCGCAGATATTTTTTTATGATATTCTTTTTTAAAAGAGAAGAATCCAAACAGATAAAGCGTCAGTAAAATTCCGCATAGTATCCATACACCAATAAAAACTTCTCTTGGCAGAATTCCCCAATGCATTACCATATCTGCATTAGATAAAAATTTGAAAGATAAAGCCAGTTCTAAAAATCCTAACACCACTTTTACCGTTGTTAACCAGCCACCCGATTTTGGAATGGAATTTAACCAGTTAGGAAATAAGGCAAACAATCCGAACGGCAATGCCAGTGCAAGTCCGAAGCCACCCATACCTGCAGTTAATTGCATAGCACCGCCATTTGAGGTAAGAGATCCGGCAAGTAATGAACCCAGAATAGGACCGGTACAAGAAAATGAAACCAGTGCCAGCGTTAACGCCATAAAAAATATTCCGATAATATTTCCCGCACCCGACTTACTATCTACCGAATTGCTAAATCTTGAGGGAAGTGTGATCTCATAATAACCAAAAAAGGAAAAGGCAAATACAATGAAGATCACAAAAAACAAAAAATTCAAAACTACATTCGTAGAAATGTTATTGAGTATTTCCGGATTAAGCTTATCCAGAAAATGAAAAGGTAAACTGAGTAATATATAAATTATGAAAATAAAAAAACCATATATAAAAGCGTTGCTTACGCCTTTTGCACGGCTGGTTGCTTTTTTTGTGAAGAAGGAAACAGTTAATGGTATCATGGGGAAAACACAGGGCGTTAATAGCGCAACCAGTCCTCCAAAGAATCCCAGTAAAAATAATTTCATTAAGCCCGTATCTTCTGGAGATGGTTCAGTTCCACACTTTGCTACCGGGTTTTTTAAATCAATAGATGCGATCTTGATCCGATTCACTGGCAGCCGCGCTGTAGAATCAATAATAATGTTCAACATTATTTCATCTGGTATGAAACTGGAATCATTAGCAGCACTGTATTTTAATTGTACCTGCAGATTCTGCGGAACGGTTTTAAATTGTAATTGCTGACTAACCGTTAATTCATTTTTATAAACAGATAATATTTTATTGTCGAAAATCTTATCGGCAATATTTTCCTTTTTCCCTTCAATAATCACAGTAGAAGCCATGATGGAAGAATCAGCATATTCCAAAGAAAGCTTTGGAATTTCCATTATCGCGGATTCATCATAGATATGCCATCCATTATTGATGGTTCCTTTCAGTAAAAAATTAAAGGTATTATTACCTGTTTTTTGTACAGATGTTTTCCATTGAACCGGTGCAGCAGTCTGAGCCCTTAACAACAAAGTACTCATTAAGAAAACCGAAAAGAAAAAGATTCGTTTCAACATGTTATAAAAAAATCCCGATGTATCGGGATCAATAAAATTACAATTATTTACCGGGCAGGCTTACGGTAAAAGGAACTTCTTTTGGCGGGAGGCATTTATTGTCGTTGCACACCATATAGTTTACGCTTCCTTTAAAAATAGTAGCGGCAGAGGATTTCAATTTAACGCGCTGCACAAATTGTACTTTTTTAGCATAAAATTTAAGGGTAGAATTAAAATTAGGATCAAAAGATTTTTCCAGTTTTCCGATTTCCTTCACTTTGCCATCTAATTTCAACAACGGATTTGATTTGAATGAGAAGGTAGTGGGCTCAGGTCCTTCACCCGCATCCTGCGCATATATATGCCATTTATCTTCCAAAAATGCAGTGATATAAATGTCATATATTTTATCAGAGACTTTCTTTGCGGTATACGTCCATTTAACAGGATTAGCCATTTGTGCTTTTGAAAATTGGAAGCCCAGCAGCATCACCAACAGAAAGAGTAAACTTTTTTTCATACTTAAAAGATAGAATGCAAAGCTATTAAATATTAATGCGGCACATTGTAACCAATTGTTAATTAAGCATGGCTTCACCGAACAGGTATTCAAACACCTTTTTACCGTCGTTGTTGGCTAATGCTGTATTACAGGCTCTCTCCGGATGCGGCATCATACCAAATACATTGCGTTTTTCATTACAGATTCCGGCGATATTGTTGGAAGAACCATTTGGGTTTGAAGTTTCATTTACTTGACCTGATGCATCGCAATATCTATATAAAACCTGTTTATTATCTATGATTTGCTTCATTTCCTCAGGTGGCGCATAAAATCTTCCTTCGCCATGGGCAATTGGTATTTTCAAAATACCCTTTTCTGATTTGAGAAAAACATTTTTGCAAATGAACTGCTGGCTGGCATTTCGCAGTAAGACGCCGGGTAACAACCTGCTCTCACATAAAATCTGGAAACCATTGCAAACACCTAACACTTTACCGCCATTTTCTGCAAAACGGATCACTTCTTTCATCATTGGGCTGAAACGTGCAATAGCGCCACATCTCAGGTAATCTCCATAGCTGAAACCACCCGGTAGAACAATGCAATCATTTGTGGAAAAAGCACTGATGTCATCATCTTTATGCCACAGCGGAATTACTTCTTTTTGAAGATCTTTCTGAAGCGCTTCTATCATATCTCTGTCGCAATTAGAACCCGGGAAAATAACAACACCAAATTTCATATTTGCTGATTGAGTGGTAAAATTACAACCCGATGTTTTAATTATTGTATAAAATATCCCATTAATACAATAAGGACCACCAGCCCCCAATGAACCGTATGCGCAAACCATTTTCTTTCAGGATACAGGAAAGCCGAGGCCATTATACCGGCAATAGGCACAGCAGATAATATCCAGTAGTCGAACTGTTCTGTAGCGTTAATAAAAGGAACAAAGATGGCAACCAGTAAATATAGAAACACCAAAGCCCAGCTCTTACGGGTTTGTACCAATTGTTTGCGCAGGTTATTTTGTATAAATACAGCCCCAACCAGCACGGCAATTCCTATAAGTATCATACCGGAAACAGCCCAGGTAGATTCTTTTAAATGAGGAACGGTCAGTTTTAAAAAAGGGAGTTGCACCTGTTCCCACTTTTCTGTTAAAAAGAAATAAGCGGCCGCAAAATAAAAAGGTGTGAGCGTTCCTAACAAAATCATTAACCATTCGCGAATTCTGAATGCTCTGGTAATAGATAATCCTACAATGATCAGTATTAAAAAAGATAAAGATGGAAAATAGAAAAAGGCATTAACGCCAACTGCTAATCCGATATTGAATAAAATTGATTTGGGTTGTGAATGATTATGCAGCTTACACAACTGCGCTAATACCCAGATCATGATGGAATTAATTATCAGCGGTGCAGATAAATTGTTCCACTCTGTAAAAAGTGAAGTTACCAGAATGTAACTCATTGCCGTGAGGTAATTTGGCTTTTGCAATAATTTCTGGTTATTCACCACCACGTTAAGTGTAAGCGCCTGCGTGATCAGTAATATGAATGCAATAAACTGGTAAATAAGAGGGAAAGATGTTCCAATTCCCTGCAGTGATTTCAATAATGAGCGGAACAAAAAACCATCGAAGCTTTGAACTTTAGGCACTACAGGATCAAAAAACATCGGGAGCTTCAGCAATAAAGCGTACACAAACAACACGATGTTATTGGTAGGATGATTGGCTTTGAATACACCTGTCACATAAACAAATTATGGGTTGAAATTAATCAACAAAAATCAAGAATGATAATAAATTCATCGATTCGACAGATCTACCAGTGCAAAACTTATATAATTCCGGTATAAGCATGGAATGATCACCTTAGTTGCAGAAACCTGTTTGGCAAGTTTTGGCATAAACTGATAGCCGGCCTCACGGCTCTTTAAAGTAGCGTAACGTTTTACATTTCCCTGCGGTGTTATGGCATGATGAGAAACCAGTTGCAGATTTTTATCTTTTTCAATAAATAGAATTTGTAATTCGCCGCCGGTATTTACCATTGCATACGACATAAAATTATCGTCGCCTTCATCTACTTGTTTTTTTGGAATTACAGCGTTCCATTTTTCTTTCAGATCAGCACCTATGTTCAGCAATACGATCTCGTCGTAATAATAAAAACTGGTAGTATAAAATGGTGAATTATTATAAGGCCTGTAATAATTATTAAAATTCCCGCTCATCAGGTTGTATTCATAAGGTGAGATCATGTTGGGATTCGTCATGAAATCATTCCGCCGCCATTGTGTATTAGTAGTAGTTTGCGAATAGGAATTTTCTGCAGCCAGTAAAAAACCTCCGTCTTTTGTATTGATGATATTTCGTATGAGAAGATTATTGAAAGCCGTTCTGTAATCCGATCTGGTATTTAATTTATTTCTGAGCGAATCATTAAATTCATAAAAATTAACTTTCACGGTGCTGGTATCCTGTTTTATCAAACCCATGAACAAACCGTCAATGTTATCATTTTGCTTTTTATAAAAAAACGAATTTATAATGTATTGCTTATTCACATTATCCACTTTAAAACGCAATGCATCAATGTATTTATTATCGAGCGGAATTTCGATTGTATAATGGCCGGTATCCTTCAGCTTTTTCAGAATGATCTGTGCACCGCTGATGTTTGATCTCCTGTTACGAAGTTTTCCTATGCCAGATAATATAGTACCGTTGTTATCAATCACCATATCAGAAAAAACATCATAGCGTTCATTAAAATCATAAATGCTCCTTGTACTGTCTTTCATCATCATATGCTGGTCATACACTTTTGTCATCCGCGAAATTCTGTTATCGTTATTAATAGTTTTATACAAAAGAATATGCTGTTTATTTTCACTGAAAGTAGTGCTGTATATATTCCTTTCCTGCCGCGGCCATATTTTACCGGAGTCTAAAAAAACAGGACCTTCCATTTTATTTCCTTCATTATCCATTTTCACCATGTTGCAGAAAACGGTATTGTTTTTATCGTACTGATAGATAATGTAAAAATGATCGGGATACGTTACAAAATCAATATTGAATGTTTTATCAGATATAAAAGGCATGCGGAAACTTTTTACCATCCGCATATTTTCATCATAAAAAGCCAACATGTGTTTCCACCTCACATTTTTATAGACCACATAATTAGGTCCCATTTTACCCAATATCTCAAAATTGATCTCCCGGTTATCTTCATTATTAAAATCAGAATAAAGGATATCCTGGGACTTCGCTAAATTAAATACATTAAAAAAAATGAACAGAAGCAAACAACGTTTCATCACAATCTTTGTTATTAAAATTAAACCATTCCGGTGTCTTTATAAAACATTCAACATTTAATAAAGTTTATATTTATATCATTATGATTAATATCCTTATAACAGGCGGTACAGGAACTATTGGTAAAGCCCTAACGAAAATGTTATTGGAACAACAGTATAAGGTGACAATTCTCACCCGATCGCTGCATCCGGAAAAACAATTGCCTAATGTACAATATGCATTATGGGATGTTGAAAAAAAGATGATTGATACAAAAGCATTACAGGCCGCACATGTAATCGTTCATTTGGCAGGTGCAGGTGTTATGGATCATAAATGGACTAACAGCTACAAACAGGAGATCATTGATTCGCGTGTGAAAGGTTTAGATCTAATTATAGATGAGTTAAAAAAAATAAATCATCAGGTAAATACGCTGATCAGTGCATCGGCGATCGGTTGGTACGGCGGAAATAATAATACACCTTACACAGAAGATTTATCAGCCGCATCCGGATTTTTAGGAGATACCTGCAAATTATGGGAGTCGGCTGCAGACCGGGCAAGTGAAGCCGGCATTCGAGTTGTAAAACTGAGAACAGGAATTGTATTAGCCCAGGAAGGCGGTGCTTATCCTGAATTCAAAACTTCTTTAAAATTTGGAGTTGCATCTATTTTAGGAAATGGCAGTCAGATGGTGAGTTGGATTGACCTGGAAGATCTGTGCAGAATGTATATTTATTTAATGCAGCACCAGCAATTTTCAGGAGCATTTAATGCTGTTGCGCCTGCACCGGTAAGTAATAAAACGCTAACAACCACTATAGCAAAATTGCTGCGTAAGCAATTTTATATACCGATGCATGTTCCTTCCTTTATGTTGAAAATAATGTTTGGCGAACGAAGTATTGAAATTTTGAAAAGTGCAGATGTTAGTTCGGAAAAGATCAGGAAAACCGGTTTTACCTTCCTGTATCCGTCTATCGAAACTTCCGTAAAGCACCTTGAAAATTTATAAATCTTTCTTTAGAATATTTTTTCTGCTGAGGAAATAAAACAGTACCAGATATACCGCTGCTAAAATCATTACCAACCAGGTATAATCCGTAGGCAAAGCAGATTTTGCAATTGATTTCATAGGATTATCCGGGAAAGTCAATAGGCCGTCTGAAGCATTCATGGGCAGATAATCCCCAATACTACCGAGATCAAGATTTTCGTTGGTGCGCAAATTGAGACTTACAACGTCCAGTATTTGCGAAATAATATTTTCAGCACCTAAATAAATAAAATAAAGGCCTATTGCAAATCCTGTTTTTCGGATGAGTACAGAAATGAACACTGCAATAATGTTATACGTGAGTGCTTTTATAAAAAAGAAACCAATATGTGAAATTCCATTGGTTGAAAAATCTGTTCCTGATGTAGCACCAAATCCCAGTGCAGTAATAAAAACCAGAACCGTACAAGCAGCGGCTGCAATTAAAGCCATCATTAATTTTACGGTTATGAACTGATCTCTGCTCCAACCGTCAATAATGTTTTGCCTGCTTGTTCTGAACGTAAATTCATTGGTAATACTTATGATCAGCAGCATGGCAGGAAGGATCAGTAAAAAACCTGTTACATAACTGGTCGTTTGCCAGGTGCCGCTAAAACTATAGGGATTAAAAATTCCAACCATCGCCCCGGCGCTTGTCTGGTTCACCATATTATGCATCACACTGTACACAATATAATTGGAGGCGAAAACACCTACCACAAAAAATATAGAAAGTACAATAAAGGCCCGGTAATTCTTCAGCTTAAGCCATTCGATCTTTAATAATTGTGTCATATTAATTAATTGGTAAGTTCAAAGAATTTAGATTCAAGACTACGTTTTCTGAGATTGAGTTTACTAAGCACTATTCCCTTCTCATAACAAAAACGATTGATGGCAGCAAGGTCCGCTTTACCTTCAGCTACAGATATTTCCACTATACCATTTTCAGTTTTCACTGTTAATACACCATCGAAGCCACGGATCAATTCTGAAAGGGCAACATTATTGGCGGATGATAAATCCACCAGGTCATTCTGACGAAAAATATCATCTACATTTCCTGAAGCGAGCAGTTCCCCTTTTTTTAATATGGCAACATGCGAACATACTTTTTCCACTTCATCCAGCAGATGACTGGCCATGATGATCGTTTTTCCCTGTGATGCTAGTTTCTTGATCAGCTCACGGATTTCAGCAATACCTACAGGATCAAGACCGTTGGTAGGTTCATCAAAAACCAGAACCGGCGGATCTCCCAGTAAAGCTGCGGCAATTGCCAGCCGTTGTTTCATTCCTAAACTATATGTACTGAATTTGGAATTTTTTCGCTGTGTAAGATTCACAATCTCCAATACTCTTTCTATATCATCGAGTCCGCGGCCTTTTATTTCTGCGGTAATTTTTAAATTCTGAACTGCAGACAGGTAATGATAAAAATTCGGTGTTTCCAAAAGCGTTCCAATACTTTTTCGCTGGCCATGTACAGGATCTTCGCCAAACCATTTAAAAGACCCGGATGTTGCTCTCAACACATCCATGATTATACCGAGCAATGTTGTTTTACCACTCCCATTCGGACCAAGAATACCGAATACGGTTCCTTCAGGAACATCAAAACTAACACCCTGCAACGCTTTAATGCGGCCGTAATCTTTTTTGAGCTGATTTACACTTAGTATTGGCATAAATTAATTTGTACGGAGATTTTGAATGAAATAATCTGTGATTTTTTGAAAAAGATGGGCTCTGTCTTTTCCGAGCACATTGTGTTCATGTCCGGGATAGATCATATAATCTACCTGCACATTTTTATCTATAGCTGCTCTTACAAAATCGACAGAATGCTGCTGTACTACAACAGGATCCTGCAATCCATGAATGAGGAGCAATTTATCTTTTAGTTTTCCGGCCTGGCTGATCAGATTGGTTGCTGCATATCCTTCCGGATTTTCCTGTGGTGTATCCATATATCGTTCTGTATACATGATCTCATAATACTTCCAGTCCATCACGGGTCCACCCGCAACAGCAGCTTTGAAAACACCCGGATTTTCTAAAAGAAAAGAGGTGGTCATAAATCCGCCATAGCTCCATCCAGATAAACCCATATTCTTATCATCAACATAAGATTTACTTTTTAAAAACTGCACGGCTGATTTTAAATCTTCTCTCTGCGCATCTCCGGCACGTCGGAATATTGACTGCTCAAACATTCTCCCTCTGTTGCTGCTACCGCGTGTGTCTATACTTAATATTATAAAACCTCTTTCAGCCATATACTGAAACCAGTAATCACCGGCCCCGCCATTCCAACTGTTAAGGATCAATTGTGTGTGCGGCCCTCCGTACCAATATACGATTACAGGATATTTTTTTGTACTATCAAAACCAATTGGTTTAAACATGCGGCAATACATATCCTGACCGTCATTATTTTTTATGGAGAAAATACTGATCTCACCTTTTGAAAATCCTGCAATCGGATCAGGTGCATTAAAAATATTTTTTCTCTTTCCTGTTTTTGTTTCAATAATGTCTACTGTTCTTGCGATGGACGGCGTGCTTGAATTGTCGATGATGAAATCGCCATTACCACTTACTTGTGTGTTATGTACATAATTGCCAGAAGTGATTCTTTTAATATTGAATTTCTTAAGAGCTACTGAGGATAGATTTCTGCTCAAAGGAGATTCAATAGTTGAATTAAAATAGAGATTTTCCCCTTTCACATCAAAACCCTTCACCTCTGTTACTTCCCAGTTGCCTGAAGTTAATTGTTTTACCAGTTTTCCATCTACACCATACAGATATAAATGATTCCATCCATCTTTTCTGCTCTGCCAGATAAATTGTTTCGGGTTGTTTTTAAGGAATAACATGGGCACCAGAGGCTCTACATATTTATCGTCCTGCTCTTCAAATAATGTTCTGATAAAATTTCCGTTTGCTGCATCATATTCATTCAGCCACATATGATTTTGTTCCCTGTTCAGTACCGCAATAAAAATGGATTTATCATCCGGGCTCCAGGCGATGTTAGTAAGATATTGCTCTGCCGGTAAGCCTGTATTTAACCAAATTAGTTTTTCAGTAGAAACATTATATACACCAACCGTTACATGATGACTTTTGTCGCCTGCCATCGGATATCTGATATTTTTAACTTTGGCAGGACGAACAGTCCAGTCTATAATCGGATAATCTGGTACCATAGACTGATCCATGCGATAAAACGCCAACGCATTGCCGCTATTGCTCCAAAAGGTCCCTTTGATGATACCAAATTCCTGCTGGTGAACGGCTGAGGCATATACAATATCTTTTGAACCATCTCTGGTAACCTGAATGGCATTACCATTTTTCTGGATGTATAAATTATCATTCTCCAGATAAGCCGCATTCCCGGAACTACTAATATCTACATTTTCCTTTGCAGATATTTTTTTATCTGTAATCAGTTTAATGGTTGCTGATGTGAAGTCATAACCGTATTTTGCGCCTTTCAATACAAATGTTGCATTTTCAGCACTGAACTGCATGGCAGGCATGGCAACTATCGTATCGGTACCAAGTTTAGATAAAGCGGCATTCAATTGTTGGGACGAAAGAAAATTATCCTGCTCTCCTGTTTTGAAATTTCCCTTTATCCAGCGCTCTTTCCCATCAGTTTTCTTCAGATAAATATAATCGCCTGTTCCTTTAATGAACTGTAGCATTTTAAGATTTTCTGTAGCTAGCGTAGTTCTGTTATTTATCAATGCATCTTCTATTGTGAGCAGTTTGTTCTGTGCGATGGTAAATTGACCTAACAGTATACATCCAAAAAAAATAATCTTTTTCATAAACAGTTTTAGAAACTTAAATGTATGAATGAAATAAATAAAAACATTATAACTCTTGAAGAACGGTAATTTCTCCTACTTTCAAATGATACGGAATGCCGCACTTCAATGCAAAATTTGCCTTCTGATGGCCAACCGGAAAATCAAAACAAACCGGATAATTGCAGTCCGTTATTTTTTCGAGTATGATTTGTTGCACCGTTTTATTGAACTCTTCGCCGGCATCATCCGGTTTTATCTTAAAACCGCCTACGATCAACCCGCGTAGATTATCCAATTTACCAGTACGTTTAAAATTCCAAAACATACGGTCGATGTTGTATAAATATTCACCGGTATCTTCTACAAAAAGAATTCTGTCCCTTGTATACAGATCGCTTTTGGTGCCGGAAAGATTTTCCAGTACTTTCAAATTACCGCCTACCAGAATCCCGGATGAATTTCCTTTTTTATTTTGTGGATGTGATACCATTTCGTGTCTTATCTTCTCCCCCGACAAGCATTGAAAGATACTGTTGATAGAGTCAATCTGCGATTTTTCTGCGTTGGAAGGATCTTTCAAAAAACTATTGGCCATTTTTCCATGAATGGCGGCAATGCCAAAGTTAGAAACAATGTGACTGATCAAAACAGTGATATCACTGAAACCGATAATCCATTTTGGATTTTTTCGTAAAGCTGAAAAATTAAGGCGATCTACAATACGAACAACACCATATCCGCCACGGGCACACAAAATTGCTTTCACAGAAGCATCATCCATCATTTCCTGCAGATCCTGCAACCGAACATCATCTGAACCACCATACGTATTTTCTTTCTGTCCAGGCGCCTTACCTATCCGAACTTCAAAGCCCCATTCATTCAGCTTTTGTACAGCAGGTTCCAATTCTTCCTTTGTAACATTTCCTGCGGGAGAAGTAATGCCAATGATATCTCCACTTTTTAAATAAGGTGGAATATGTGCAGAAGGCTCTGAAGAAAGATCTGCTTTTCCCAATAGCGCAAGTGGTAATAAACCCGATAAAAACTGTTTGCGATGCATGCTGAAATGTAGTTCAAATTCCTGTATTGCTTTTCATTTGATATTTTTACACTCCGGATGCAGATTTTGGCAACCAAAATGGAAGCTCCGGATAAAATTTTCAAATGAACCAGGAACCAAAAAGATATCTGATTACTTCTGCTTTACCTTATGCAAATGGACCAAAACATATTGGTCATCTGGCGGGCGCTTATTTGCCGGCTGATATATATGCACGTTTTTTAAGATCACAAAAAAAGGATGTGCTATTTGTTTGCGGAAGTGATGAACATGGCGCCGCTATTACGATTCAGGCAATGAAAGAAAAAACAACGCCCAAAGAAATCGTTGATAAGTATCATGCGATGCTGCAAAGCAATATGAGCGACCTCGGAATTTCTTTTGACATTTATCACCGCACTTCTTCTGATTTGCACCATGAAACAGCTCAGGAATTTTTTACCAAATTGAATAATGAAGGCCATCTGGAAGTAAAAGAAAGTGAGCAATATTTTGATGAATCTGCCAATACTTTTTTAGCCGACAGATACATCACAGGAACTTGTCCAGTATGTGCCCATCCTGGCGCTTATGGAGATCAGTGCGAAAAATGCGGCACCAGTTTAAGTCCGGAGCAGTTAATACATCCCAAAAGTACATTAAGTGGTAATCCTCCCATTAAAAAAGCCACTACACATTGGTATCTGCCTTTGAATAAACACGAAGATTTTTTAAGGAGTTGGATTTTGGAAGATCATAAAGAAGACTGGAAAACAAATGTGATTGGGCAATGCAAAAGCTGGCTGGATGCGGGTTTGCAACCAAGAGCCGTAACACGGGATCTCGAATGGGGTGTTCCTGTGCCTCTAAAAGAAGCAGCCGGAAAAGTTTTATATGTTTGGTTTGATGCGCCAATCGGTTACATCAGCGCCACTAAACAATGGGCAATAGATAAGGGCCGGGACTGGAAACCATACTGGCAGCATAAGGATACAAAACTGGTTCATTTTATTGGAAAAGATAATATTGTTTTTCATTGTATCATCTTTCCGGTGATGCTGAAATTATACGGTGATATTCTTCCTGATAATGTTCCCAGCAATGAATTCATGAATCTGGAAGGCGACAAAATGAGTACGAGCCGTGGATGGAGTATTGAAATGGAAGATTATATAACTGATTTTGTAAAAAAAGAAAACGGTGGAGATGCTTTGGTTGATGCTTTGCGTTATTATCTGACAGCCATTGCACCAGAAACAAAAGACAGTGAATTTACCTGGAAAGGTTTTCAGGATGCAGTGAACAGCGAACTGGTGGCGGTATTTGGAAATTTTGTAAACAGAACTTTTGTACTGATGCATAAATTATGCGGAGGAAAAGTTCCTCCCTACCATAATGATGTAGCAAATAATGCAGACAAAAAAATACTGGAAGATATATTGGTTGCAAAAACCGCAGTGGAGAAAAATATAAACCAGTATAAATTCCGGGATGCCTTAGCAGAGTTAATTGATCTTGCCCGAAAAGGCAACCGGTATATGCAGGATAACGAACCTTGGATAAAAGTAAAGGATGTAGATGAGAACGGAAAGGTAACAGTGGCTTCTCAAAAATTAATCGATAATTGTTTGCACATCTGTTTACAACTTACTGCAAACTTAGCCGTTTTTACAAATCCTTTTTTACCAAATGCTGCTAAGAAGTTGTGTTATATGATGAAAGTGGTTGATAAAATGCTCGATTGGGAGAACGCCGGGAATATGAAATTATTAAGTGTAGGATATTCTTTACGGGCACCGGAATTGTTATTTAGAAAAATTGAAGATGAAGAAGTACAACAGCAGGTTGAAAAATTAAAAACTAAATCTATGGAAATCAAAAAAGAAGAAAGTCAGGAAAATGTACCCAAACAAAAGTTGGACGTGAAACCGGAAATTCAGTTCGATGATTTTGCAAAGATCGATTTGAAAGTGGGAACTATTTTATCAGCAGAAAAAGTGGAAAAAGCAGATAAATTATTAAAGCTGGAAGTGGATCTCGGTTTTGAAAAAAGAACGATCGTCAGCGGTATTGCATTACATTTTAACCCTGAAAATATTATTGGCCATCAGGTGGTGGTGGTTACTAATTTAGCTCCCCGGAAAATGAGAGGAATTGAAAGTAACGGAATGATATTGATGGCTGATGATTCAGAAGGCAAATTGCAATTTGTATTACCATCTTCAATTGTTCCGAACGGTAGCGGTGTCAGTTAATTTTTTATTGTATTGCCACGATGCTTTTTGCAGAAAGGCTTTGAGATAATTTAATTGTTTGGAAATATCAATTTGTCCGGCGAGATTCATTGTCTTCGCCGGATCTTTTTTATGGTCATATACAAATTCAACTTTATCATTTACAGGATTAAATCCTATTACATAGTTTTTATCAATTGCCTGGTAAAGCGCTGAGTTTTCCTTCATACAAACGATGCGGTTTGAATCATTAACATTCACAATATCTTCACCATAAGAAATAATGTTTTGATTGATGCCGCTGTAGTGTAAAATGATATTCAATACATCCAACTGACTAACGGGAGCATCAATTATTTTTGGCTGATCAATTAGCGGATCGTAAATAAATAAGGGAATGTGAAAGCGTTGTGTGATGTCAGATAACGTTGACTTTGTATCAGGAAACATCCAGTGATCAGATGCAAATATAAAAACAGTTTCTTTTAACCATTTTTGCTGAGATGCCGTTTTAAAAAATTCCTGCAGACAGGTTGAATAATACTGCATACTTTTCATACCTGTTGAAAAATTTTGTTCAGGATACTTTTCCTTATAATTCGATGGAAGATCATTCGGATAATGTGTACTGATATTATAATAAACAGTAAAAAAAGGTTGCTGAACTTTTTTAAGCTGCTCAGCTACAAATTGCAAAACATATTGGTCGTGTAAACCCATCGTATGATTTTGCTTGTCCTCTGAACCGGGAATATTTTCTCTCGACACATACGATTGAATGCCCATCCAGTTACAACATTTAGCAAAACCAAAATCATCATAAGCATCTCCAATGGTGAATGAAGTTGTATAACCTTGTCGGGATAACATTTTACCAATGGCTGTTTTAGGAAGATCAGCATAACTGCTGTGATACAAAGGTATTTCCGTTAAAGTAGGCAATCCGGAAAGTAATGCAACAATTCCTTTATTGGAATTATGAGAATAACTGTATGCATTGGAAAAATAAGTAGCGTGTTGCAGCAGCGAATCCAGAAAAGGCATTTTTACTTTATATTTTCCCTCCTTATTAAAATAATCTTCCGGCACGCTTTCCATAATGAACAAAACAATATTTCTTTTCCCTGTTGAATAGATCATTTTATTTTCTGAAAATATCCGGTTCATGTCTGCAGCCTTCATCCATGTATAGGGTCGTACGATTGCTTCCTCATTTCTAAAAACAGAATATAAAAAAGTATGCATCGAATTTTGAACAATTAATAATTCACTGCTCGTGATGTTGGTCAATGGATAAGTGGGAATATATTTTTTGGGAGATACAGAAAAAATGAAAATGAGCATTAATGCTATAATGAAAGAAAATGATGTTCTTCTGTTCTTATTATATTCACATATCAGGTTTTTATGAAAACGATAAATTAAATACGCAATCAACACGATTACCAAAGTGGCTGCAACAGATATGATTGGATGACTGACAAATGATTTTGGCAGCGGATCTTTAAGAACATATAAAAGATCAGCATCTGCTCTTTGTAAATGAAAATGGAAATAAGGGATATCTGCAATATTGATCAGCAAACAACCCACGTTAATAATCATAAATAAAATACTCACGATCGAAACAATAATATTCCATCTGGTAAAGGAAAGCAGCCAAAGACAAAGGAGAAAAGGAAGATTTATACATACAAGCACCAATACATCATAAAATAACGACCACAACAACATTTTTAGCTTGGCATGTTCGGATGTAACGGATATTAAATGGTGGTTTGTGATAAAAAATATCAATTTGATTAAAGAAAGTAAAAACAGTAGCTTTAATAAAAAAAATACGGCCGTCTTTTCTTTGATATTCCAGTAATTAATAAATGTAGAACGTGCGCTCATTTTAATTTGAAGATCAATTACGCTTTACATGAGTAAAACGAAATTCTTTACAAACAAATATACCATTTCAGTATTAATACTCCTGATATGTATGGCTGCCGATATCCTGTTGCATAAAGGGATGAGCCGCGTGATGTTGCCTTCCTCTTTTACAGAAAAAATTCTACCTTATAAAATTCAACCTTTAAAAAGACATTTAATTATAAAAGAGAAAAAATGGATCAAGGCTGTTAATTCTATTTCTCTGATAAGTAAAGTTGATTCTGCTGTTGCGGGTCTTGAATTTGATCTCTATCTGGATACTTTAAAAAATAAATTTTTTGTATATCATGATTCGTCTGGCGTTTCAATTGAAAGTATCGATCAGTTATTAACTGTATATAAAAAACGTGGACTAAAAAGTTCCTTGTGGTTCGATCTTAAAAATATATCAACCTTAAATTGTAAAAAAGCCATTGAATTATTAGATGAATTAGATGATTCATTTTCACTAAAAGAAAAGACAATTATTGAAACATCTGATGCCACTTGCTTAACACCAGTATTTCATGCAGGTTATTTCACCAGTTTTTATGTTCCTTTCTTTAATCCTTATGAGATGAAAGAAACTGATTTTATTCGTACTATTGATTCTGTAGCAGCATTGCTCATAAAACATCCCGCCTGTGCTTTGTCCGGATATTATTTTCAGTATCCCGCTTTGAAGAAATTCTTCCCCAATTATCCGTTACTAACCTGGAGTGATGTATCTTATTCCAGCGTGGTGTCTTTAACTTTCAACCGCTCGTTACGAAATGATTCTATGGTGAAAGTGATCTTATATAACAGGTGATTATTATACGCTTCGCTTCTTTCCGCTTCATAAGGTGCATCTATTCTTATTGGTAGAGATTTTGCAACTGACTCTACATTAAAATTGATGCTATGATAAAAAAATTATTAGTCGCCCTACTGCTGATCAGCTCTGCAGATGCTATGGCGCAAACAATTGATATGAGCCTGATCCCTTACCGTAAAGGTGATAAATGGGGCTATGCAACTGCAGACAAAGAAATTGTAATTCAACCAAAATTTAAAGATGCAGGCTGGTTCTCTGAAGGTTTAGCGGCCGTTAAAATAGGAACTAAGTACGGATATATCAACCGTACCGGTAAACTGGTAATTCCTGCCCGATATACTGTTGCAAAATCTTTCCGCAAAGGATATATGCCTAACAAAAATAAAGCAGGTGGTGATTCCATCATATTCGCAGGTGCTTCACTCACAGCCAGTGGTTATGAAATTTGTATAAACCGTAAAGGTGTTCGTATGCCGCAATGCCCTGCCATACCTGAATCATCAGTTGCTCAAAACAATATTCCGGTAGGCGCAGTTACCCGTACTAAAACATACAATGTTCCTAACAGCAGTGGTTTGTTTGACAGAATTGTAGACGATTACACCATTGATGGCAATACAGAGAATTATTATATCGCAGTTAAGGATAACCGATATGGAGTTTTCAATTCAAAATTCGAAACCATCGTTCCGTTTCAATACGATTCTATAAAAATAAACAGAGTAGGCAAAACACCTTATCTGGAAGTAAATCAAAACGGTCGTTACGGTGTGGTTTTAACAAACGGAACCATGGCGATCCAACCGGAAAATACGCGCTTGTCAAATATCAATACCAATAACGGGATGGATTATATGATCGTTCAAAAAGATGGAAAAACTTATTTACGGGATATTAATAACAAGGAATTTACGAAGAACGGATACACAGATATTGTGTATGATAACCATGGTGGCTTTATCATAACTGGTGACAATAATCTTCGAGGTTATTATTTTTTAGACGATAAAACGATTGAACCAAAATATAAGGATATACGAATGGTTGACGGAACAAGGTATTTGCAAATCAAAACTTCTACTGGCAAAACCGGTTACATCAGTGCCGAAGGAAATGAATATTTTGTAGAATAATTATTAAAGTTTTTATTAAAGTTCCTGTTCATCCTACAGGAACTTTTTTATGCCTGAACGAGTTGCGGGTTGCGGGATTTGAGATGCAGGAGGCAGGTAGCCATAATTCATTTCGCTTTGATTGAAAGAAAAAAGTATGAAGTATAATGTAATTGGTCCGCTTATATAACCTCTTTGACTTCGAAGTAAATCCCCTCACATATCTCGCATTCCGTATCTCGCATCACGTATCCCGTACCACGTATCCCGTATCCCGTATCCCGTATCTCGTACCACGTATCCCGTATCACGATCCCATTTTTTCATGGAATTGCTAATCTAAATTCGGTAACTTCGGTAAATAGTTGTTTAACTAACTATTTTTATGAAAAGGAATATCAGAAAAGTTGCCGTATTAGGAAGTGGAGTTATGGGGAGCCGCATTGCCGCTCACTTTGCCGGGATAGGACTCCAGGTTTTATTACTCGATATTGTTCCTGCAGGACTATCGGAAAGTGCTTCAAAAGCTGAAAAAAATAAGATCGTTAATTCGGCACTGGAAGCAGCCATTAAATCGAACCCTTCGCCGGTATATCATAAAGATGTGATCAAAAAGATTGTCACAGGTAATTTTACAGATGATATGAAACAAATTGCTTCCTGCGACTGGATCATTGAAGTGGTGGTGGAAAGACTGGACATCAAGCAAAAAATATTTGATGAAGTAGAGAAGTATCGCAAGCCGGGAACGTTGATTACCAGCAACACTTCAGGTATTCCCATTCATCTGATGGCGGAAGGCCGGTCTGAAGATTTTAAAAAACATTTTTGCGGAACACATTTTTTTAATCCGCCGCGATACCTGAGATTACTGGAGATCATTCCTACACCTTTTACAGATCCTGAAGTAGTTTCTTTCCTCTTACATTATGGAGATCTTTACCTTGGGAAAACAACGGTATTGTGTAAAGATACTCCGGCGTTTATTGCCAATCGTATCGGTGTTTTCGGAATGATGGCCATTATGCACGCCATGGAAACCTTACAATTAAGTATAGATGAAATTGATGCGCTGACAGGACCGTTAATTGGTCGCCCTAAATCAGCAACGTTCCGCACTGCCGATGTTGTAGGGATCGATACTTTGGTGAAGGTGGCAAAAGGTGTGGCAGAGAATTGTCCGGATGATGAAGCTAAAAATATATTTAATATTCCCGCATGGCTGGAAAAAATGGTAGCTAACAACTGGCTGGGTGATAAAACAGGACAAGGATTCTTCAAAAAAATAAAATCAGCAGAAGGGAAAGATATACAGGTACTAAATCTTTCTACCATGGAATATGAGGCGAGAAAGAAACCAAAATTCGCCACCGTGGAAGCGGCAAAACCGGTGGAAGATCTGAAAGAAAGATTAAAAATATTAACAGCAGGGAAAGATAAGGCAGGTGACTTTTACCGTCAGTTCCATTATGCATTATTTTCTTATATCTCTCATCGTATTCCTGAGATCAGCAATGAAATTTACAGGGTTGATGATGCAATGATGGCTGGATTTGGCTGGGAGATCGGTGCATTTGAAAGCTGGGATGTTCTTGGATTAACAAAAACGGTTACCGCTATGAAAGCTGCAGGCTATACTGTGGCCACATGGATTGATGATATGATAGCCGCTGGTAATACCTACTTCTTTAAAGTAGAAAATGGAAAACGTTTGTATTATGATCTTTCTTCCAAAACATACGTGGCCGTTCCGGGAGCAGAAGCATTCATCGTAATGAAAAATTTCACCAACAGCATTGTGTGGAAGAACAGTGTTTGTAAAACGTATCATTTAGGTGACGACGTATTAGGACTTGAATGGAATACGAAAATGAACAGCATAGGTGGTGAAGTTCTGGAAGGCATCCAAAGATCTATTTCACTCGCTGAAGAAAAATATAAAGGTTTAGTGATTGCGAATGACGGACCTAATTTTAGCGCAGGCGCTAATGTGGGAATGATATTCATGCTCGCTATAGAACAGGATTATGATGAGATTGATCTGGCAATCAGAATGTTCCAAAACACCATCATGCGTGTGCGCTATTCGGCAATACCTGTTGTTGTAGCACCGCATGGATTAGCGTTAGGAGGTGGTTGTGAAATAAGTATGCATGCTGATAAAGTTATTCCTGCAGCAGAAACCTATACCGGTTTAGTAGAAGCAGGAATTGGTGTGATTCCAGGAGGCGGCGGTACCAAAGAATTTGTTTTAAGAGCAGCCGATGAAATGCATCCGGGTGAACCGGAAACCATTACGCTGCAGAATCGTTTTCTTACAATAGCAACAGCCAAAGTGGCTACCTCAGCATTTGAAGCTTATGATCTTGGAATTTATCGCAAGGGAATTGACGAGGTGATCATTAACCAGCAGAGAAGAATAACTGAAGCAAAAGATGCGGTATTGAAATTGTATGATGAAGGTTATGTTATGCCAGTACAACGAACTGATATTAAAGTTTTAGGAAGATCTGCTTTAGGTGCTATGCATGCAGGTATTAATGGTATGTGGCGTGCTAAATATGCAACCGACCATGATGTTACGGTCGCTAAAAAGTTAGCTTATGTTATGTGTGGCGGCGACCTGAGTGAACAGACTTTAGTAAGCGAACAATATTTGCTGGATCTGGAAAGAGAAGCTTTTCTGAGCCTGACAGGTGAAAAGAAAACGTTGGAAAGAATTCAAAGTATTTTAAAAACAGGTAAGCCTTTACGTAATTAATGATCATTCAACCTCCGGATATAAAACAAGGCGATACAATCGGCATCATGTGCCCTGCCGGATTTATGCCTGCCGAAAAAACCAATGCCTGTGTTGCTATGTTGCAAAACTGGGGCTATAAAGTGGCGGTTGGAAAAACGGTTGGTGGTCTCTCACAGAATTATTTCAGCGGAACAGATGAAGATCGTTTAAGAGAACTGCAGGAAATGCTGGATGATAAAAAAATAAAAGCCATCTTGTTTGCCCGGGGAGGTTACGGAACCGGAAGGATCATTGATCAGATTAATTTTAAAAAATTTCTCAAACATCCAAAATGGCTGATAGGATTCAGTGACATAACCATCTTTCATACACACCTTTTGTCCAATTATAAAATGGCCTCACTGCATGCACCGATGGCTGCAGCTTTTCAGGATATATCGGAAAATGATGAATATATTTTAAGTTTAAAAGATACGCTCGAAGGAAGGAAAACCATTTATAATACAGCACCACATCCATATAATAAAACAGGCGAATGTAAAGGTGTGCTCATCGGCGGAAATCTGGCTTTACTGGCAAATATGATAGGCACTGATTCTGATTTCAAAACGAATAACAGGATTCTATTCATTGAAGATATTGGCGAGTATTTGTATAATGCGGACCGCATGCTTACTCAGTTAAAAAGAAGCGGTAAATTTTCTAAATTGAAAGGTTTGATCTTTGGTGGATTCACGGATATGAAAGACACAGAACGAAAATTTGGGACAGGTATAGAAGAAATTTTAAAAAGTTATGCTGATGAACTGGATTGCCCGGTTTGTTTTAGATTTCCGGTAAGTCACGGCAAAGAAAATTTTGCATTGAAAGTTGGAGGCAAATACCATTTAACTGTTGAAAAAGAAAATGTTCAGTTAATGGAACTCTGATCAGTTCAGTTCTTTATTCAGCATGTTTTGAAATTCTTTAGAAGCCGCAAGACCATTATGTTTTCCACCTTCTACGGTTATAAATTCATCTCCTGGTTTAAAATATTTCTTTAGTTTATAAGATTCTTTATAAGGAATCACTTCATCTTTTGTTCCGTGAATGATAATTTTTTTACAGTTTACATCTTCTAAAAAAGTATATAAAGGCAATTTGTATGTAATCATTCTGGAAACGGGATATACGGGTGCATAGTGTTTGAACAAATTCGTCATACTGTAATAAGGTGTTTCCAGAATTAGTTTTTTACATTTAGTTTGAGAAGCAATATATGCCGCCATACAAGTGCCTAAAGATTTTCCAAAGATCACAATGCTGTCAACTTGATACTGTGATGCAACAAAATTATACACCAGCATAGCCTGCTGATATAATTTATCTTCCGTCCTTATTCCAGTTGTTTTTCCAAATCCCGGATAATCCGGCATACAAACATCATATCCACGACTGGTAAAATGTTGTACCTGCGGATAATAATGTTCTACATTTTTCCGGTTACCATGAAAATATAACACCACACCTTTTTTTATTTTATCAGTAAAAAACGTAAGTACATTAATAGTATCTTCTGTATTTACAGCAATATTATTTTCCTTAAACCGTGTATCAAAAATGTACGTATAATTTTTATCAATTTTTTCCGGATGAAATATAAATTTCTCCTGCAGATAAAACAATGCAATACCGATACTACAATATGTGATAATGATAATCTTTAAAATATTTCCTAGTTTTCGTTTACGGGTAGTCATATTTAATATTGTAGTATATCCCTGATAATAGTATGATAAGAAGGAAAAGAAGGCAGATTGTTATGACCTCCACCTGCAATTTTGACGAGCGTTATCTTCCGCGGATTTAATGCCTGCAATTTTTCACTGTTGGAAACAGGTATCAGCCAGTCGCGTGTTCCATGTATGATATACGTATGGCAATTTACATGTTTGATCCATTTATCTGTACGCAATGTATAACGTAATAAATATTTTACAGGTAGAATTGGCAAAAAACGCTTGATTACTTTTGTAAAACTAAAATAGGGAGCATCCAGTATCAGGTAACGTGGCGTATTGTCGCTGGCAATCTTGGCAGCAAAACCACTACCCAGGCTCCTGCCATAAACAATCATATGATGCTGAGTGTATTTTGCAGCTAATTTTTCATACACAAACTGCATATCCGATAACATATCCTTTTCAGAACGTTTACCGGTGCTTTTACCAAAACCGCGGTAATCAACCAGTACCACATCATAATTGTACCGGTAAAAATCTGCCGCATATTTTGCCCATCCTTTTATACTTCTGGAATTGCCATGAAAATAGAGAATCAGCCCAAATGGATTATTAACCTTAAAATGTAATCCATTGATTTTAACGCCGGGAGCAATATCAAAAAACAATTCATCAAACGGAGTATCATACTGATATTTAAAATCTGCATGTAATTTTTCAGGCTTAAAAATAAATCGTTCCTGTACTAAGTACACTATTATTAATATCATTAGATAACCGGCAATGATATACAACATAGCAGTGTTCATGATCCGGTTGCCATTTCCTTTTGCCACGCATCAATACCACCTGACAAATTAATCAGATTTTGATAATTATTATTAGAAAGCCGCTGTATAACCATCATACTTCTGATCCCTTTTCTGCAATACAGTACAACCGGAGAATCTGCAGGTATCTCATCCATCCTTTCAAAAATTTCACTAACCGGAATATGCAATCCGCCAATATGAAATTCTGCCCGCTCCCATTCTTCCCGTACGTCTATTAATACAGGCGGGTTATCCGACAATAATAGTTTTGCTAAGTCAAAAGAATTGATCGTTTGCATATTAGTATTCGTCTTCGTTCGTCCAGGTACGCTTTAGTTTCAGTTTACTTACAGGAGCTACTACTAAAGGAAATTTTTCAGTAAGCACATTGCTTTGTTCAAGACCAAAACTTCTTTCTTCAGAAACCGTAAATTCTTTTACCCAGAAGTAGATCCGCATGATCATGTGTTCCATAAAGGGAAGTTCATTATCCTGGCTTAAGAATTTTTCCATTACTATAAATTGAAAGTCGCCCACCACATTATTTTTCTGCTGACTTTCATAACGGCTTGTAATATTCACTTCCCGGTTGGTCACTAATTCTGATACAACTTTTCTAAACATAAGATTCAATCGCGGAGGAATTCTGAAACCCATTTTAAAATCTACCCTGATAATATCATTCGGAATAATATGTTCCACTGAATATTCGCAGGTATAGGGATCATCGGTTGTATGCACGTGAATGAACCAATAAATATCTGCACGTTTCGGTTTTCCACTTAATATACTATAGATGATCTTATGCTCAATTTCCCGGTGATTATTGGCACTGGTCAAGTAAACAAGATGGGTTGCATATTTAGGCACAGAACTATCATTACTTAGTTCTTCCAGTTTTGGAACATAGTCTTCCACCCGTACAAATTCCACATACCTGTTTTTGATCTTTCGGGCACGATACCAGGTATACATTACGGTGAACATTAAAAATCCGATAATCAATGTAAGATAACCTCCATGTAGAAATTTATCCATCAGCGCAACCAAGAAACCGGTTTCTATAATGAAATACACAGTAAGGAAAAGATAGATTAATGGTGGTTTCACCCTATGTATCACCAAATAATTGGAAAATAGAATGGTGGTCATAAGCATGGTGGTGATGATGGCCAGACCATAAGCCGCTTCCATTTTAGAAGATTCACGGAAATACAACACAACCCCTACGCATCCTACAAATAATAATTTATTAATACCGGGAATAAAAATTTGTCCTTTTTCTTCTGATGGATAATTGGTTTTCATGCGTGGCCACAAATTCAACCGCATAGCTTCATTAATAAGCGTGAATGAACCAGTTACCATTGCCTGACTGGCGATGATGGCTGCTGATGTTGCTATGATAACACCGGGAACAATAAACCATTGCGGCATCAGATCATAAAAGGCATTTACACCATTAGCTTCAATAAAACTTTTATTTATCAGTTCGCCGGTATGATGTTTTAATAAACTGGCACCCTGACCAAAGTAATTTATCAGCAAACAAACTTTTACAAATACCCAGGAAATGCGAATATTCCCCCTGCCGCAATGCCCGAGGTCGCTGTACAATGCTTCTGCACCTGTGGTACATAAAAACACAGCACCCAATAGCCAGAAACCTTCCGGATAAGTAAATAAAAAATGGATGGCGTAATATGGATTTAAAGAAGATAAAATACTCAGGTCATCGGTAACATGTATGATGCCCAATACTGCCAGCATGATGAACCATGCACTCATGATGGGTCCGAATAATTTTCCAATTTTAGAAGTTCCAAATTGCTGACTAAAAAAGAAAGCACTGATAATGGATAATACAATAATAACAACTGTATTTTTTTCTAATTCCCGAAAACTTTCCAGTTCTTTTAAACCTTCAACGGCTGAGGTAATGGAAATGGGAGGTGTAATAATCCCATCGGCAAGTAATGCGGCACCTCCTATCATAGCAGGCAATACCAGCCATTTTCGCCTTCGCCGTACCAATGCAAATAAAGCAAAGATGCCACCTTCGCCTCTGTTATCTGCACGCAATACCATCCATACATATTTAATAGTTGTTTGAATGGTGATTGTCCAGATAATGAGTGATAAGGTTCCTTTAATAAGTTCTTCACTCACTACTCTATTATGTATGATGGAGTTAAAAACATACAAAGGTGAGGTACCAATATCTCCGTAAATAATACCGAGTGCTATCAGCAAACCTGCTCCGGTAACTTTATTTAAATTTTTTGACACTAAGTGAGATTAACATGATAAAATTATAGCAGCGACAAATGTACTTTAAATGTAAAATAAACAACTATTACACGTTAATATAATAAAGTAAAAACCCTTCTCCAAATGAAGAAGGGTTAAAAAAACAAACAGTAATTACAAACACAAACAATGTGACCTCAGAGATTAGTCCGGTTTATTGCCGTCTAAAAAAGTATTTAATGTGCTGATATTTGCCTGATTATTTTCGTCAGATTTAACGAAGTAATTACTATAGAAGGATTCTACATCTGCAAGTTGATTGTGCATTTCCATATTGCGACGGAGGTATGCCGGTACCGATTCAAACTCGTTGTTAGGATCAGCTGCGTTGATGTTAAATGACAAATTACGCAGTTTCGCTATGCGTTCCGTAGCCCGGCGCCTTAATTCCTCCGTTTCGTCCTGCATTGCAGGCTCCTCAACGTTAGACATCATGATGGGCTGAGTTTGTTCCAAAGGCAATTCCTCCGCCGCTTTCTGGGACTCTTTAACTACCAGTCGCATTTCTAAAACAGGTTCGTCGTCCTGTAATTTAATTTGCAAAGGCAGTGGCTCCTCGTTCGAATTGGATTTTTGGTTTCCCGTTTGATCCTCCACATAAATCTGTGTCGGCTTTAACAGGAAGCCCCCCGACGAAAGGGGACTATTGCTAGCTTCTTTGTCTTGCGTTGGTTGTTTGTCTTCAATGATGGATAACGGCGAAGGTTTTTCGTTACTTGTTGGAAATTCTTCGAATGTAAAAGCCACCTCTTCCAACTTTTCAGGTGCCGAAGATATTTCAAAATATACAGGAGACTCATCAGTCTTTTCCACAGTAATTTCCCTACGTATATCTACGATTTCTGTTTCTTCTTTCAGTACAGGCATGAAAGGATCTGCTGCTGGTTCTGCTATAGGTGCAGGCAATTCCGGAGTTAATATTTCCGAAACAGATTCGATCGGTTGAAATCTTTTTTCTTCAAATTCAAAAGTAGGTTGCTGTACTTTAGCAGGCGCTGCGGGTTGTGGCATTTCCAGTTTCATAACAATTTTTTGATCTTCCGGATTCACCTCTTTTGTTTCAGCTCTGTCAAACGGATCTTTGTGTTCAAAACCCGTTGCGATTAATGTGATACCAATTGCATTACCTAAAGTATTATCATAACCCAAACCCAAAATCACATCTGTATCTTCTCCGGCCTGGCCCAATAAATAATTTTGTATAATTTCCACTTCATCCATTGTAAATTCATGTTCACCTTCTGCGGAATTGATGTTGATTAAAATCCATTTAGCACCACGAATATCATTATCATTTAATAAAGGAGAAGTAAGTGCATTTTCAATGGCCATGTGTGCACGGTTTTCACCATCTGCAATTGCGCTTCCTAATATAGCTACACCGCCATTTTTCATAACAGTGCATACATCCGCAAAATCCACATTGATTTGTCCGGTGCTGTTGATCACATCCGTAATACATTTCGCTGCTGTTGCCAGAACATTGTCGGCCTTGCCGAAAGCCTCTTTCATTTTAAGATTACCAAACTGGTGACGTAATTTATCATTACTGATCACCAATAGTGTATCCACATGGCTTTTCAAAAGCATAATACCTTCTTCAGCTTGTGCAATTCTTTTCTTTCCTTCATAGGCAAAAGGGGTTGTAACAATACCAACTGTAAGTATACCAAGGTCTTTACAAACTTTTGCAAGAATTGGTGCTCCGCCAGTACCAGTGCCACCACCCATACCTGCGGTGATAAAAGCCATCTTTGTATTTACTTCCAGAATTTTTTTAATTTCTTCTAAACTTTCTTCCGTTGCCTGCCTTCCAATAGAAGGATTGGCACCTGCGCCAAGGCCCTGCGTTAAATGTGGACCGAGTTGTATTTTATTAGGCACTTTGCTTTGGGCAATTGCCTGAGCATCTGTATTGCATATAATAAAATTGACTCCTTCAATATTTTGCGAATACATGTGGTTAACCGCATTACTTCCGCCACCACCCACACCAATTACTTTGATAATGGATGATTGTTCTTTAGGTAAATCGAAATGAATCATATTAGGTTGTTTGTGTTAGTAAGTATTGATTATTTGTGTAGGTGTTCGTGTTAAAGTTTGGTATCTTCTTCTTCACGGAACATTTCAATCAGGTTAGTTTTGAATGTATCCATGAAACTTTTTCGTGTCTTTTTTGGTTTTACAACTTCTATTTCTGCAGTTGCAATTGTTGTTATTTCTTCTTCAGGTTCTCCCTGCAAAATACCGGTAGCCTTTATGAAATTCTGATCAAATTGTTTGCTCTTATTTTCATAATCATTGTATCCTTTTAAAATCAGACCGATGCACGTGCTGTACATAGGCTTTGCCAATTCTTCTATATGCCCTCCGGATAAGTGTTCATTCGGATATCCGATTCTTGCATTCAAACCGGTTACATATTCCGTTAACTGTAATAAATTTTTAAGCTGAGAACCACCTCCTGTTAAGATGATACCGCCGTTCAGCATTCGGTTATCAAGACCAACCTGCTTTAAATGATAGGTAACAAAATCCATGATCTCACTCATTCTGGCCTGAATGATGCTGGCAAGATTTTTTACAGAAATTTCTTTGGGAGCCATTCCTCTTAAACCCGGAATCGTAATGAAAGCATTGGATTTTGCCTCATCACTTAAAGCACTTCCGAACTGAATTTTCATTTGCTCCGCTTGTGTTTTTAAAACACCTAGTCCTGTTTTAATATCATTGGTAATATTTTCACCTCCGAATGGAATTACCGCAGTATGTTTTAAAATACCTTCATAAAAAACGGCAAGGTCAGTGGTTCCACCGCCAATATCAACAATAGCAACACCCGCTTCCAGATCCTGATCGCACATTACGGCAGCAGCGGAAGCCAGCGGTTGCAAAACCAGGTCTTTTGTTTTCAGACTCGCTTTCTCTACACTTCTGTTGATATTCCGAATCGCATTTTTATCTCCGGTGATTATATGAAAATTAGCACCCACTTTTACGCCGCTATATCCGATTGGATTGCCGATGTTCTGAAAATTATCAACTGTAAATTCCTGTGGAATCACATCAATAATCTGATCACCTGCAGGAATATAAGTTCTGTACTGGTCAGCAATCAACCGGTCGATCTCTTCCTGTCGGATCTCTTCATCAAGATTTTGTCTTACGATATCGCCTCGTGTTTGCAAACTTTTAATATGATGTCCGGCAATACCTACATATACTTCACTGATGGCAAGATTAGGATTGGAAGCATAACAGTTTTCGAGAGCAGTCTGGATTGCTTTAATGGTCTGATCGATATTCAAAACCATTCCATGTTGTACGCCATTACTGTTCGCACGACCGAAGCCTAAGATCTCCAGTTTGCCAAACTCATTTTTTCTTCCGGCAATAGCGGCAATCTTAGTGGTGCCGATGTCTAAGCCTACAATTATGGGTTGTTCCTGGTTCATAATGTTGTGTTTTCTGTTTGTATGTTTAGTTATTTATTTCTTTTGGGCATTATTATTTTTGGCTTCGCAGCTATTTTTTTAGCTGCAGGCTTTTTTACCGCAGGTTTGGTTGCAGGTTTTACAGCGGGCTTTATTTTTGCAGTTGCAACCGGTTTTACCGAAGGCCTTGCCAATGGTTTAACTACAGGTTTAGCTGCAGGTTTCACTGGTACAGAAACAGCCATTACCAGAGCAACTGGTATTTTAACGGCAGGCATTGCCGCATCTGACTCTACTGATTCGTCTCTCTGCAGCGACTGCATTACCAGCGTACTGTCGGGTAGTTTTTCTGAATCCGGCAAGAACATTTTTACAGAATCACTTGCCAGCCTTTCTGTAGTTTCTGCAATCATCTGCATTAGCATAACCGTTCGAAGAGAGTCCGCAGAAACATCATCTGTACCCCTGATCTTAGCCACTACTTCATTATCATACTGAAGGTTTATCTGGCTGTATTTTCCCCAGCCTGTCTTAGTAATAATATTTTTATAAAATAATTTGAGCTTATCAAATTTTGACTGGATTTTTGATCCGTCTCCAAAAATGATCAGTTGATTACCAATCTTTGGAACCAGTTCGAAAGTTCTTTGTGGTGTAATATCTACCTGATCGATCATGGACATTAAAAAAGCATCCTGACCGATATACATTCCCAAATCTTTTACATTTTTTAATAATACACTGTCTATATGCGACAATACCTTTACATCTGTTGGAAAATTGGTAATCACTGGAAGATTAGCAGAAAATTTCTCACTTAAAGGCAACATCATCATGCTGCTGTCAATATAATAGCTGCTTCCGTTTGTAGCAAATATTCTTACTACAGGTTCACGTTCTTCAATTTCCGCTTCAAGAATATTATTATTATCGAAATATAATTCTGCATCTTTAATCCACACTTCTTTTTTCAAAACGTTTTCAATGGTACGCAGATCAAAATTATTAATCGCTTTACCCTTATACCTGTTTCCTGTATTAGTAGAAATGATCTGTTCCACATCCTGTTGGTCGATAAAAAAGTTGTGATGTACTCCTGTAATTCTCACATGAATTCCAGCGCACTGTCTTTCATTAGTGTTAACGGCTGCAGAAATGAGCAACACCAGCGTTCCGCATCCCAATACTATCCACATAGTGGTGAGCAGAATTGAACGGACCTTATGTTTATTGAGCCATTTCAATTTTGCAAAATTGTTTTTAACGGTTGAACTAATGTATCAATATCTCCTGCTCCGGATGTAATTAATAAATCAGGTTTGGTATCAGAAATAATTTGTAATAATTCTTCTTTTGATATTATTTTCTTTTCAGGATTTTTCATTCTGTCAAGAATCATCTGGCTGTTCACACCTTCTATTGGCAATTCTCTTGCAGGATAAATCGGCAGCAACATGATTTCATCTGCCATGTCAAGTATTTCTGCAAAGTCATCAGCAAGATCTCTGGTTCTTGTATATAGATGCGGTTGAAAAACGATCACACATTTTTTTTCGGGGAACAACTCCTTGGAACTGGTGATTAGTGCCCGTAATTCTGCTGGATGATGTGCATAATCATCAATAAAAATCCTTTTAGAATTTTTTATGATGTATTCAAATCTTCTTTTTACACCTGCAAAAGATGCAACCGCTTTTTTTACCAGGTCTTCATCAATTGCCAGATAGGTAGCCACTGTTATTGCGGCTATTGCATTTTCAATATTATGCAATCCGCCCATGTTCAACTGAAATCCGGTTTTCTTTTCGCCTTTCAGCATCATATCAAATGTATACGACCCGTTAATCACTTTAATATTATCTGCAAATACATCTGATTGCTGATCAGTTAAACTATAAGTGATTTGTGTATCACCTTTTAAATCATTTGTACGGCTGATATTTCTTTTTTTGATCAGCAGACCATCTTTTTTTATGTTGGATGAAAATTCTATAAATGCTTCCTGCATATTTTCTTCTGTACCGTAAATATCCAGATGATCAGCATCCATCGAGGTGATTACAGCAACATCCGGAAAAAGTTTCAAGAAACTGCGGTCATATTCATCTGCTTCTGCAACGGATACATTATTGCTGCTGCTCCAGAAATTGGTTTCATAATTCACCGTTACACCACCGAGAAATGCATTGCACCCGTATGCAGTATCACGTAAGATGTGTGCGATCATGGCGCTCGTTGTGGTTTTACCATGCGTACCGGCTACACAAATATTAAAAGTTGATGCTGTAATAAGTCCCAGTACATCACTTCTTTTTAAAGTGTTGTAATTGTTCTTTTGGAAATAATTCAGTTCCTGATGATCTTCAGGGATAGCAGGTGTATATACCACAAGTTGTGCTTTGTTATCTGCCTTTGCAATTTCGTCAGTAAAATGTACAGCAATTCCTTCCCGTTGCAATTCAAGAGTTAAAGGAGTTTCCGTTTTATCATATCCGGAAACCTTTATTCCTTTACTATGAAAATACCGGGCAAGCGCACTCATGCCGATCCCGCCTATTCCCAGGAAATATACATTCGATATGTTGTTAAGATCTTTCAATTCAGTATATCTAAAATTTTATCAGCTATTATTTCATCAGCATCTAGTACGGCTAGTTTTGAAATATTAGCAATCAGTTGGTGTTGTTTATTTGTATCTTTTGTCAGTCTCAATAATTCCGGAACCAGTTGATCCATGGCTTCATTATCTTTTATCATTATGGCAGCCTGAACATCTACCAATTTTTGTGCATTTACGGTCTGATGGTTTTCAGCAGCAAATGGAAAAGGCACAAACACCACAGGTTTCTTTACCACACATAATTCCGCCACCGCCATTGCACCGCTTCTGCTCACCACTACATCTGCTGCGTTATACGCAAATTCCATATTAGCAACAAAATCGGTAACATACACACCTTTCAAACCATCAGCCACCTGCATTGCTTTTTCTTTAAAAGGCTTTCCGGTTTGCCAGATCAATTGTACATTTTCCTTCATTAGTTCCGGTAAGTGACGGTGTAAAGCTTCGTTAATATTCTTTGCACCTAAACTTCCTCCCACACATAAGATCACCGGTTTCGTTTCATCCAGTCCGAAATATTTTTTTGCTTCCACAGCAACAATTGTGTTGTGAACAATTGCCGACCGAACAGGATTACCACTCACCATCAATTTATCTTTTGGGAAAAATTGCTCCATCCCGGCTCCACCGGTAAAAATCATTGTTGCTTTTTTACCTAGGAGGATGTTGCTTTTTCCTGCGAAAGAATTGCTTTCATGAATGAATGTTGCAATACCTTTTGTTTGTGCATATTTCAAAACCGGAAAACTGGAATAGCCACCAACGCCAATCACACCCGTTGGTTTAAATTTTTTAAAGATGGCAGCCACCTGAAAAAAACTGTATACCAGTTTAAAAGGCAATGAAATATTTTTGATCAAAGAACTTCTGTTAAACCCTGCAATCGTCAACCCTTCAATTGTATATCCTGCCTGCGGCACTTTTTCCATCTCCATTTTTCCTTTAGCACCAACAAACAAAATTTCAGTTGCAGGTGCTTTTCTTTTGATGGCATTTGCTATTGCTACTGCCGGAAAAATATGTCCGCCTGTTCCGCCGCCTGCCATTATGATCCGCTGACTCTTCACTGGCTTTATTTATATTTCTTCCTCCTGTTGAGGTTCCTTTACATCAACAACAGGAACAACTTTTCCTTCCAACTGCTCCACGTTTCTCGCTACACTTAAAATAATTCCGATCGACATACAAGTAAATAAAAAACTACTTCCACCTTTACTCACTAAAGGAAGTGTAACTCCCGTATTTGGAAACAGATTTACATTTACTGCCATATTAGCGATCGCCTGAATCACCAATGTAAAACTGAGACCTAATGCCAGAAATGCCCCGAATGCATACGGGCATTTTCTGTATAATCTTATACATCGAAATAAAAACAATAAATAAATACCAATCATTATGGCTCCACCAATAATTCCATATTCTTCTATAATGATCGCATATATAAAATCGCTGTAACAATGCGGAAGAAAATTTCTTTGTTCGCTGTTTCCAGGACCACGGCCTAACCATCCGCCTTTTGCAATAGCGATTTTAGCCTGATTGATCTGGTACATTTTTTCATTATCATCTTCTTTACTGCTGTAGATGAATGTCTGAACCCGACTTATCCATGTAGGGAATCGTCCATTGGCCAATACCTCCGGTAATTTGCTGGTCTCCTTGGTATTCTTATCATAATATGAAATAGCAATTACGAATAAGAAAATGATTGGAATCATAGCAATAGACATTGTAATTCCAATATGTTTTAAACTAACGCGGCCAATAAACATGAGCAACATGCTGGTGCCTCCCACTAAAATGGCAGTAGATAAATTGGCAGGAGCGATCAGAATTACAATCAGTGCAACCGGTATAATGATTGGTAAAAAACCTTTTTTAAAATCTTTAATCACTTCCTGTTTTCTGCTGAGCATCCGGCTCATATACATGAACAAAGCAAGTTTTGCAAGATCGGATGTTTGAAAGGTCATGTTGATGACCGGCAACATGATCCAGCGGCTTCCTGCATTTAATTGTACACCAAAAAGCAGTGTATATAATAATAATGGAATAGAAATTAAAAAAATGATCAGTGCAACTCTTGAATAAATTGTATAGTTGATGCGATGTGCAAAATATATAATGATCAGTCCAAGAATAATGAATGCAAATTGTTTGAACAGGTAACTTTCTGTACTCTGGCTTTTTCTGTACGCCAGTGAACCGGTGCTGCTGTATACCAGTAACAAACTCGCCAGTGTAAGGATGATCACAATGGCCCATATTACTTTATCGCCCTTTGTTTTTTGAACAAGGCTTCCTCCCATATTATTAAATGTAGGAGCTAATAAAGATTTTATGTTTACCTGTTCCTGCATTTTACAGATCTTTCACAGCTTGTTTAAATTGTGTACCGCGATCTTCATAATTTTTAAAAAGATCAAAACTCGCACATGCCGGGCTTAATAAAATCACATCTCCTTTATTTGCGAAATGAAAGGCTGCATTAACAGCATCTTTAGCAGAAGATGTATTTACTAATAAAGGAACTATATCTCCGAATGCTTCCTGAATCTTACGATTTTCGGCGCCCATACATACGATCGCTTTCACTTTTTCTTTCACGAGCTCATTCAATAAAGAATAATCATTTCCTTTATCTACACCGCCCAAAATAAGGATCACGGGTTTGGTCATGCTTTCGAGTGCGAACCAGGTGCTGTTGATATTGGTGGCTTTACTGTCGTTTATAAATTCAACACCCCGAATATTTCCGGCAGGTTCCATTCTGTGTTCCAGGCTTTCAAAAGTTTGTAAAGCTTCGCGGATTTTCTCTTTGCGGATATCTATTGCGGAAGCAGCAAGGCTGGCAGCCATAGAATTGTATTGATTATGTTTTCCTTTCAATGTAAAATCGTCAACGCTCATTTGCATTTCTTCGTTTTTCCATTTCAAATGCATTTTTGCGTTCTGGATATAAGCTCCTTGTGGTAGTTGTTTGCTCATGGTAATTGGTGCAGGTATTGATTTGAATGGGTGTAGCTTAATATTTTTTGTAGTGGTTTCGTCATCCAGGCAATAAATGAAAACGTCATTTGCATTTTGGTTCTCTGCTATTCTGAACTTACTGTTGATATAATTTTCAAATTTGTATTCATAGCGGTCAAGATGATCTTCTGTGATGTTGGTAAGCACTGCTACATCCGGACGAAAAGATTTGATATCATCCAGTTGAAAAGAACTTACTTCCGCTACGTAAAATGGTTTAGGATCTTCTGCAACCTGGCGGGCAAATGAATAACCGATATTGCCTACCATGGCACAGTTCAATCCTTGTTTTTTGCAGATGTGATAAGTTAATGAGGTAGTGGTGGTTTTTCCATTACTCCCTGTGATCGCAATTATTTTGCTTTCACCGGCATAACGATAAGCCAGTTCGATTTCGCTGATTACCGGGATATTGAGAGATCGGATTTTTTTAATGATAGCCGCTTTCTCAGGTATACCAGGACTCTTAACTACTTCATCTGAATTGATGATCATAAATTCTGAATGCTGATTTTCTTCAAATGCAATATTTGCACCCAGCAATTCGTTTTTGTAATGTGCAGCAATGGATCCACTGTCGCTGAGAAATACATCGTATCCCTTTTGCGAGGCAAGCAAAGCAGCACCCACGCCACTTTCACCAGCACCCAGTATAACCATTCGTTTTGCCATAACATTTACATTCACACGATTTAAAAAAGGTTTTTCAACAGCATAGAATTTAATGAGTACCGTGTGTTGGTTAACTAAAATTGGTTCTTCAACAGCATAGAATTTAATGAGTATCTTCTACTTTGTTTTTATGCTTTAAAATGGTTTTTCAAAAGCATAGAATTTAATGAGTATCGTGTAATGGCTTGTTGCTTAAAAAGGTTTTTCAAAAGCATAGAATTTAACAGGCCAGTGCACGCGTACACAAATCAGATTGGTTTTTCAATAGTATTGACATTTTACAGGACAACTCCTTGAATATCTTTAAAAGGTTTTTCAACAGCATAGAATTTAACGGGTCATCGGCTTTCTCATAGGCATTTGTTTTTTGAAAAACATAACCTTGGTATTCTAAGGGCCGGTGGTTTTTCAACAACTATTTATCTCAGTTTGAGTGTAACAATCGCCATAGCTACGCATAATATGGTGATGATCCAGAATCGAACTGCTATTTTACTTTCATGATATCCTAACTTCTGATAGTGATGATGTAAAGGGCTCATTAAAAAAATGCGCCGTCCTTCACCATATTTTTTTTTCGTGTATTTAAAATATCCAACCTGCAACATCACGCTCACGTTCTCTACTAAAAACACGAAACAAAATATAGGTATCAATAATTCTTTTCTTACGATAATGGCAAGGGCTGCAATGATGCCGCCCAATGCAAGACTTCCCGTATCGCCCATAAATACCTGAGCAGGATAGGAATTGTACCATAGAAAACCAATACAGGCTCCTACAAATGCTGCAATGAAAATGGACAATTCACCGAGGTTAGGAATGTACATGATGTTGAGATACTCAGCAAATTTTACATTACCACTCACGTAGGCAAACAAGCCAAGCCCTAATCCAATGATGGCGCTCACGCCTGTTGCCAATCCGTCGAGACCGTCCGTAATATTTGCTCCGTTGGAAACAGCGGTTACAATAAAAATTACGATCAGTATATATAATAGGTAAGTGTAATTTTCCCAACGCTCCGGAAGTAATTTTGCATAATTGAATTCATGCGTTTTTACAAAAGGAATAGTGGTGATCGGTGTTTTAACGGTAACATAACGGTGTTCCTTCCCATCGATCACAATGATATCTTCATTTAATTTTTTCTCACCACGCTGTAATGCAGCACCTGCATTAGTAGAGATAACTTCACGCTTCACATTTACGTTCTGGTTAAAATATAAAGTTGTACCTATGATGATGCCCAACATCACCTGACCGAAAACTTTAAATTTGCCGGCAAGACCATCCTTATCAGACTTCTGATAATTTTCACCTTTTTCTTTTGCGAGTCTTTTACTTTTAAGTTTAAGATAATCATCGATAAAACCAATCACTCCCATCCACACCGTGCATAATAACATTAGCCGCACATACACTTTATCAAGATTGGCGAGCAATAATGTAGGGATCAATATGGCCAATATAAGAATGAAGCCTCCCATGGTAGGCGTTCCTTTTTTAGCCTGTTCACCGGCGAGACCAAGATCTCTTACCGTTTCACCCAATTGTTTTTTCTGTAAAAACCGAATAATTTTTTTACCATACACCGTAGATATAATCAAGGATAAGATCAGCGCCAGCATCACCCGGAAGGTGATGAACTGGAAGAGCCCGATTCCCGGAAACCGGAAATTTTCTCTCATCAGCCAATCAAATAAATGATATAACATGTATAAACAATTAGTTTTTTATTCTCTTATTTCTCCAGCATTTCAAACATTTCCTTCAATACTTTTTTGTCATCGAAGGGATGTTTTACGCCTTTTATTTCCTGATATTTCTCATGACCCTTTCCTGCTATCAATAAAATATCTTTTGTTCCGGAAAGGCTCACCGCTGTTTTAATAGCTTCTTTCCTATCGGGAATTGTAATTACTTTTTTTTTTGCCGTTATCAATACACCAGATTCCATTTCTGATAATATGGTCAACGGATCTTCGCTTCTCGGATTATCAGAAGTAAGAATTACCTTATCACTGTACTCACAGGCCACCCGTGCCATCAACGGTCTTTTAGCTGCATCCCTGTTTCCTCCACATCCTACTACAGTAATTAATTTCTCATTACCCTGACGAAGATTTTTGATAGTGGCCAGAACATTCAGCAATGCATCAGGCGTATGTGCATAATCAACAATACCGATCACTCTTTCCTTTTCACTCGTGATGTAATCGAATCTTCCTTCTGCACCGGAGAGATCACTCAGATGCTGTAACACGGTTTGTTTATCTTCTCCTGCAGATACTGCTGCTGCAACAACAGCAAGAATATTGTAAGCATTAAACTCTCCGATCATTTTAAAATGAACATCCATTTCATTGATGATCATGTGCAAACCTGCCAAACTGTTTTCCAGAATTTTTCCTTTGAACTGAGCCAGTGTTTTTAAACTGTAAAATATCTGTCTCGCATTGGTATTCTGCAACATCACTGCTCCGCGTTTATCATCCGCATTAGAAATAGCTATTGCAGATGTTGGCAAATGATCGAACCAGGATTTTTTTACTCGGATATATTCATTAAAGGTTTTATGATAATCAAGATGATCATGCGAAATATTGCTAAAAATGGCAACGGAAAATTCAAGTCCTGCAATCCGGTTTTGAGCAATGGCATGACTGCTTACTTCCATGAATACATGAGAACATCCTTTTTCAACCATGCGTGCCATCAATTTATTCAGACTGATTGCATCAGGTGTGGTATGAGTTGATTCATAAACTTCACTTCCTACAATATTTTGTATGGTACTGATCAGCCCACAGGTATGATCAAGTGACGAAAACAATTTATATAATAAAGTAGCGATCGTTGTTTTGCCGTTCGTTCCTGTTACACCGATGAGTTTTAGTTTCAGGGAAGGCTCACCATAAAATTGGTGGCTCATCATACCGGCAGCGATGGAACTATTGAGCACTTCAACATACGTGACGCCTTTACGTAGTTCTTCCGGAATTCTTTCGCAAACAATAGCAATTGCGCCGTTTTCAATTGCTGCATTGATATGATCATGTCCATCCTGCGTTGCTCCGGGGATGGCAATAAAGCAACTTCCCGTCTTTATCTGGCGGGAATCAGACTGAAGATCAGCAATAACAATATCGGTATTGCCTGACACAGACTGAATGTTTACTTTATATAACAGATCTCTTAGCATAGTGCTCAATTGAGCCAGATGATTATCTTTTGTCCTTTAATTATATTGGTTCCGGCAGCAGCACTTTGGTTTACTACTTTGCCACGGCCGTTGAATTCAATTTTCAAACCTTTATTTTCTAATAAATACACCGCATCTTTCAAACCCAGACCGGTTACATCAGGCATTATTTTACTATTTTCCGCAATGCCTTTTAAAGTTGCCGTGTTATTTTTTAATTCTGTTTTTCTCCAGATACCTGATGCCGACGAATCCTGATAAGGGATGTTCATAAATTTGAATATAGAGCAGAAATCATTTTTACTACCTGCACTGGTATATAATAATGTATCAACAGTGGATGTTGTAGTATATACAGGTTGTGTAAGATAGCGGCTGAAAATTCTGTCGCTAATTTGTTTGAAAACAGTTCCGGATACATCTGCACCATAAATCAGTTTGGATTCACGGCTATTCTGAATAACAACAGCCATTGTATATTTTGGCTTATCAGAAGGAAAATAGCCAATGAATGAAGCCTGATAAATTTTATTTCCTTTATTATAACCTTTATTATCTAATGCTGTTACTGCCGTTCCGGTTTTTCCTGAGATAGAATAAGCTGAATCGAAAACCGCCCGGTGTGCTGTTCCGTGAACACTGTCAACAACCGCACGCAAACATTCTTTTAACTGAATCAGTGTTTCATCACTGCATATCTTATTCACTAAAACTTTCGGTTCAATTTTTTGTACTTCAACCCCATAATCTTTCACGGAAGAAACGAGATATGGACGCATCATTTTTCCGTTGTTGGCTACTGCATTATAAAACATCAGCATGTGCAATGGCGTCACTAACTCTTCATAACCATGAGCCATATAAGGTATAGTTGTGGCACTCCAGCTTTTACTCTTCGGTGTTTTTACCAAAGGTTTTCCGGATGATGCTACAATATCAACTCCGGTTAATGTATCTAAACGGAAACTATGTAAGTGATCGGTGAATTTAGTGGGCTGCTGGCTGTAGTATTGATACGCCAATTTTGCGAACGCAACGTTACTACTGATATAAAAAGCTTCTTTCAGAGATATTATACCAGTTCCTTTATGCGAATCGCGGATACGTAATCCGTGAAACGCTTTTACACCACCTTCACAATCAACTTTCGTATTGATGTCAACATATTTGTCTTCGAGTAAGCACATTAATGTAGCCAGTTTAAAAACTGATCCCGGTTCTGTTGCTTTTGCAATTCCATAATTTAAATCTTCGAGATACTTTCCATCAGGTTGTTTACCCAGATTGGCAATTGCTTTTATTTTACCTGTGGCCGTTTCCATAACTATGGCCGTACCATGAATGGAGTTATTACTAACCAACATATTCATCAATGCATTTTCTGCAACATCCTGAATGTAGGTATCCAGTGTAGTAATGATATCTTTTCCATTGACCGGATCCAGTTCTGCGCCTTCCACCGGCATATACGCACCGGCAGCATAACGCATCAGTCGCTGACCATTCATGCCACGTAATAATGAGTCGTAAGTTTTTTCAAGTCCCACATTTTTAGTGGAATCTGGTCTGGATAATCCGATCGTTCTGTTGGCCAGCAATACGTAAGGGTTGATTCTCTTATCACGTGGATCAATGATAAAACCGCTTTTATTACGGCCTAACCGAACGAGCGGAAAGGTGCGTAAAGCACGATATTCATCAAATGAAATTTTCTTTTTCAATATGTAGTAACGGTCTCGGTTTGTAAATCCTACTTGTAATTCTTTTTTATAATCTGCTGCAGTTTTGTCTTTGAATAAATCGGCAAGATGTAAGCTCAGTGAGTCTACATTTTCTTTAAATCTTTTACCTTGCTTTTCTCTCAGCCCGTCTGCACCAAAATCAACATACACGTCAAAAATGGGAACAGAAGTACTCAACACATTTCCATCTTCGCTATAGATACTTCCGCGTTCAGCATCGATGGGAGAATATTTTAAATGAAGACTATCTCCCATTCCTTTCCAGTATGCACCTTGTATCCTTTGTATATAGATCGCCCGGCCTAACACCACAACGCCTAATAATACAATGAACAGGAAGCACAGATATACCCGCCATAATATGTCTTTTTTAATCTCCACTTAACTACTTATTATTTGAGGCTGAGTCCAGTATTACTGGTGATTGTTTCAGTTCTTTTAAACCAAGTGGTTCAACAGCCCTGATCAGTTCACTCGCTTTACTACGGAATATCAGTTCGCTTTGTATGCTTTTAAACTCGTATTGTAATTCTTTGATGTTTTTTTCACTGGTGGCAATCTTTCTGGATAATTTATCTGCGAGATGACCATTATAGATATACAAAACTGCTATCGCTGACAAAAAAAGGAAGAAGGGAATATTTTTTACGATCCATGCGTAATTAAAATATCTTTTCCATTCATTCTTTGCAGGTTGCTGCACATGTGTACCCATATTATTTTTTTTCTGCCACCCGCAATTTTGCACTTCGCGATCGGCTGTTGATTTTCAATTCCTGATTTGTGGCAGTCAATGGTTTTTTTGTGATCAGCTTTAAATCATTTTCCTCTTTATTTCCAAAAAGATCCATTTCTACTTCCTCAAAAGAACCTGTTTTAAAAAACGTTTTCACCATACGGTCTTCCAGAGAATGAAATGTAATTACGGCAATGCGTCCTCCGTTATTCAGACAATGTACAGACTGTTGAAGCATATCCTTCAGTGCACCCATTTCATCATTCACTTCAATTCGCAACGCCTGAAAAACCTGTGCTAAATATTTATTTGGATTTCCTTTTATCACGGTACTGATAGCCGTTTTAAATTCAGCGATCGATTGTATCGGAGCCATCATGCGTTGCTGAACGATGGTACGGGCCAGGGTTTTTGAATTGGTGACCTCTCCATATTGTTCAAAAATTTTATGCAGACGGATTTCAGAAAAATCTTTGATAATATCTGCAGCAGAAACAGGCTGACGGCGATCCATGCGCATATCCAAAGCAGCGTTGAACCGAATGGAGAAACCTCGTTCCGCTTCATCGAACTGATGGCTTGACACTCCAAGATCTGCAAGAATACCATCTACTTTTTCCATTTTGTGCAGCCGTAAAAAACGTTGCAGGTGACGAAAATTTTGAGGTACAAAAATTACCCGAGCATCCTCTGGTAGATTTTTTTTTGCATTCTCATCCTGGTCAAATACGATCAGCTTTCCTTTTTCATTTAGTTGAGACAGAATCGCATTACTGTGTCCACCTCCACCAAATGTGCAGTCTACGTAAATGCCAGACGGTTGAATGTTAAGCAGGCTTATCGTTTCATTCAGCAGTACAGGAACATGATAAGCTTCGCCACTCTGTTGTGGAACAACATTATCGTTTTCCGATTCAATCATTATTAGCTGTCTCCTTTTTCAGGCTTATTCATTACAAGATTGGCCAGATCGCTAAAAGATTCCGGTGAAAAAGATTCAAAGAACTGTTGGTATTTGATTTTGTCCCAGATTTCGATTTTGTTTACGGCAGAAACCAAAACAATATCCTTTTCTAGGGATGCGTGTTCCATTAAATTTTTGGGTAATAACAATCTGCCTGCACTGTCGAGTTCCACATTTTGCGCTCCATTTAAAAAATAGCGACGGAACTCTCTCACTTTAGGATCAAAATCATTGAGATTGCTGATGCTTTTGAATATCGGTTTCCAGCTTTGAGTAGGGTATAATGTAAGGCATTTTTCAAATCCGCGATTGATTACAAACGACATTTCGTCATCCGGAAGCTGCTTCTTTAAACCCGAAGGTAAAAGGAAACGGCCTTTGTTGTCGATTGTTGATTCGTATTCGCCAATGAAGCCTGACATGGGGATAAAATATTATTTACACAAAATAACACTTTTTCCCACTTACTGACACTTATTTAAAAAAACATTTTTATCCACACTATAATATATTGCAGATCATAAAGTTATAGGTAATATAGTAAATTTGAAGTATTTATCTGTTAACAGAATGTGGATTGTGGTGGATAAGCGTTAATTAGTTGATTACCATTACTTAGCAGTAGGTAAAAGGATTATAAAGGTAGTTCCTTTGCCTAATGTACTTTCAGCTTTGATTGTTCCTTTATGTGCATCCACCATTGCTTTTACATAGCTTAAACCTAAACCAAAGCCTTTTACGTTATGGATGTTTCCGGTATGTGCCCGATAGAACTTTTCAAAAATACGGCTCACCGTTTCTTTATTCATACCAATGCCGTTATCCTCAATTTTAATTTTAATCGAACTTCCCGAATTTGAGGTAGTCAGTTTAATTTGTGGAACTTCCTTTGAATATTTTAAGGCATTATCTAAAAGATTATTGATAATGTTGGTGATGTGCACATCATCAGCCATCACTGAATCCTTAACCGCATCCAGGTGAACAGTTAACTGTCCGTTTTTTTCTGCGAGTGGGAGGGAAATATTGTTTATGGCAGCATTAATGAGTGAATGGGCCGACAAAGGTTTCAGATTGAGTTCAATTCTTTGCTTATCCAGCAAAGCGGCCTGCAGAATCGTTTCCACCTGCTTATTCATTCTTTTATTTTCCTCTTTGATAATCCCTGTAAAATATTTTGTTTTTTCTGGATCCGAAATCACTTTTTCATTTTTAAGTGCATCAACTGCCAGGGAAATGGTGGCCAATGGTGTTTTAAACTCATGTGTCATATTATTGATGAAATCAGATTTGATCTCACTCAGTTTTTTCTGACGTAACAGTGTTCGGATTGTTATAAAAAAAGCAGCAGTAATGATTAAGGTAAATAAAATAGCACCTAATATGAACCAGGTAATCCCTTTCAAAATCACCACACTTTCATTAGGAACCAACACCACCAGGTATTCTTCCCTGCTCAGATTTTCCATAGCACTTCCGCTGGGCGCTACGAGCGGAATGATCATCTGGTTATTATTAGTGGAATCTAAATAATATTTATAAAAATCTGCTGATTGTACTTCATCACCGGTTAAAGAATTTTCGGTGACAGCAAATTCAAAATGTACATTCTTCAGTGAATGATTCGCCAGTGCCTTACGAACAATCTCGGAGATCTCCTCCTTACTGAAACGCTGGATTACTGAAGGTTTCAGGTATTCATTCTGCATCATATCACGGGGATAGAGCCTGTCTGATTTTTTATTTAATGGTATAAATCCGGTATGATCCTGCACCAGCTTATCTGCAGCTTCTGCGGTTGCCATTTTGAAATTCTGAAGAAATTGTTGTTCTTTAACTTCGCGTGCAGTCTTTAACCACATGAACTGGAAAAAAATCAATCCCAATAAAGAGAGCAGGATCAGTAAAGTAATTATAGGGAAAATTTTTTTCATGCAGTCGGAAAGATGTACATTATTGCAAATGTATAGCAGTTACGTTGTTGAATTTTGATTTGGATTAGTTTTTGTCCAATTTTAACTTGATAACCCGTCTAAATTTAAAACATGGAAGATACATCTCAAGGAACATTGTTGATAGCAGAGCCATTTTTAAAAGATCCCAATTTTATGAGAAGTGTGATCATGTTATGCAGGCATAGTGAAGAAGGCACGTTTGGATTTGTGTTGAACAAAATGTACGAACACACTTTGGATGACCTGATCACTGATATGGAAGGATTTCCTGTTCCAGTATTTACCGGTGGCCCGGTTCAAATGGATACTATTCATTATTTGCATCAATGCCCGGATTTAATACCGGAAAGCCAGCATGTTAGCGGTGATATATATTGGGGAGGAAATTTTGAAACCGTAAAACTGCTGATTAAAACCGAGTCGATTGATCTTAATAAAATTAAATTTTTTATTGGTTACAGCGGCTGGGAAAGTGGTCAGTTGGAAAATGAACTTTCAGAAAAAACCTGGCTTGTTACCACCACTACTTCTTCTTTAGTTTTTAGCACGCCTTATGAAAATATCTGGAAAGAAGGATTAAAACAGCTGGGAGGAAAATTTGAACTGATGATCAATTTCCCAATAGATCCGCAATTGAATTGAAGTGTGAATAGCAAATAGGCAGATAGACAATTACATCAATAATAAATAAACTCATCTATCATTTACTTATTTGCGCATTAACACACTTGCTCATTAACACACTTGCTCATTCGCACATTCCCTCATTCGCACATTCCCTCATTTACACATTCCCTCATTCGCACATTCCCGCATTTCCGCATTAATCACTACTTTACATTTTCATTTAATCACCAAAACATTTGCTGTACCGCATTCTAAAATTTCCGGCAAAGATTGCACTGAATTTGTATTGCAGACAATTGCGTATTAATAATAAAGCTATACTAAATACCAAGGGACCGTTATTGATTGCAGCCAATCATCCCAATTCATTTTTAGATGCCATCATCATTGCCACACTATTTAAAAGGCCTGTATACTCTTTGGTGAGAGGAGATGTATATGCCAATAATTTTTATGCTAAAATTCTGAATGGAATGAAGATGATGCCCGTTTACCGGTTAAGTGAAGGAGCAGAAAATCTGGATCAGAATTACAGCACATTTGCCCGCTGCCGCGGGATATTTAAAAATGATGGCATTGTTTTAATTTTCAGCGAAGGACGTTGTATCAATGAATGGAAATTACGCCCTTTGAAAAAAGGAACGGCCAGGCTAGCCATCAGCAGTTGGGAAGAAGGAATCAATCTTACTGTTTTACCTACAGGAATCAATTATCAGTCTTTCAAAAGTTTCGGAAAAAATATTATACTCAACTTCGGCAATCCAGTAACGTTGCATCATACAGGTACTAATGAGGCCTATGGAAAAAATATCACAGCATTCAATGAACTGCTTAAAAAAGAACTGGAGATGCTGGTTGTGCAAATAGATAAAAACAATCAACCTTCCATTGAAAAATCATTTAAAATATCGCATTCCGTTTCTTTTAAAATACTGCTCGCATTGCCCGCCATTGCCGGTTGGATATTTCATATTTTGCCCTATACACTGGTGAAATTTGCTCTTGGCAGGCAATTTCAGAATGATCATTATGATTCTGTTATGGTGGCAGGAATGTTTTTGTTGTATCCGTTTTTTCTCTTGTTAACGGCAGGCATTTTATCTTTTTTAGGATTCCCTTTGTGGTGGCTCTGCTTTTTGATCATCCCATTTACCGGCTGGTGTTTCATACAATTAAAAAAACAGTTCTAATAAAAATGCCGGTCATAAGAACCGGCAAATAATATTTTAAACAATTGATTTATAGTTCTTCTGCTCCTTCCACCAGAACAGTTGTTTTATTATGGAACACTTCAACAAATCCACTTTGTATGGAATATGAAACGGTGGAGGTTTTATCTTTTAAAATTTTAAGATTACCGGATTTAAGTGCACTTACCAAAGGAGCATGTTTGTCTAAAATTTCAAACAAACCGCTTATACCCGGTAACTGTACGCCATACACTTCTCCGCTAAAAATCTTTTTTTCCGGTGTTAATATTTCGAGAGTCATGTATTTTGATTTATTATGGTAGATTGTAGATTATAGATTATAGATTGGTAGACTATAGATTGGTAGATTATAGATAGGTAGATTATAGAATTTAGATATTAGATATTAGTCTTTTCAACATTATTGATTGTTTTCGAAAAACCAATGATCATTTTATATAATTGCAGTGCTTCCTCTATTAATACATCCGCATCTTTTTCATTTAAATATTTTAATCTTTTAGCAATCTCAACCTGAGTTTGTAATTCATTACAAGATCCCATAGATATTTGTAAAAAATATAAGAACTGTTTATTTGAATTTCTTCCTGCTCCTTCTGAAATATTACTCGCAATAGAAATCGAACATCTTCTTAATTGATCTGTAAGCCCGAATTTCTCCTCAAAAGGAAAATTTTTGGTAACATAATAAATTTTTTCAATTAAGTCCATTGACCTGTTCCAGATTGATAAATTTTTAAACCGATGCATAAATTCGAATAATAAATTATGCAAAATTCGAAGCTTCAGTTCAATTTATCAATACCCAAAAAGTAGAAATTATTTTTTCCCTATATCACTCTCTCTAACACTTTCTATCTACTTTCTTACGCCACCTTTCTACTCTACCCTCTACCCTCTACTATCTACCCTCTACAATCTACTATCTACCATCTAAAATCTAATAATTAAACATTAGCCGCAGCCATCAGTTTCTTACCTTTTTCAATTGCATCTTCCAGCGTACCAACCAGATTAAATGCAGCTTCCGGATATTCATCCACTTCACCATCCATAATAGAATTGAAACCGCGGATTGTATCTTCAATTGGAACCAATACACCCTTTAACCCCGTAAACTGTTCTGCTACAAAGAAAGGCTGGCTTAAGAAACGTTGTACTTTACGGGCACGTGATACCACCAGTTTATCTTCATCACTTAATTCATCCAAACCAAGAATAGCAATGATATCCTGTAATTCTTTGTAACGCTGAAGAATCAGTTTTACTCTGTTCGCTGTATCATAATGAAGATCACCCACGATCAATGGTGTAAGGATACGACTGGTACTATCCAAAGGATCCACCGCAGGATAAATACCCAGATCTGCAATTTTACGACTCAATACCGTTGTAGCATCAAGGTGGGCAAATGTTGTTGCCGGAGCTGGATCAGTTAGATCATCCGCAGGTACATACACCGCCTGAACGGAAGTTATTGAACCGTTTTTAGTTGAAGTGATCCTTTCCTGCATCAGTCCCATTTCTGTTGCCAGCGTTGGCTGATAACCTACCGCACTTGGCATACGTCCCAATAATGCTGATACCTCTGAACCTGCCTGTGTAAAACGGAAGATATTATCTACGAAGAAAAGGATATCTTTTCCCTGTCCTTCACCTTCGCCATCACGAAAATATTCAGCTAATGTTAATCCGCTTAATGCTACACGAGCTCTTGCTCCCGGTGGTTCATTCATTTGTCCGAAAACGAAAGTTGCTTTAGATTCTTTCAACCCTTCTATATTCACAGAAGCCAGATCCCATCCGCCTTCTTCCATACTGTGACGAAATTTATCTCCATAATTCATGATACCTGCCTCGATCATTTCTCTCATCAGATCATTTCCTTCACGTGTTCTTTCTCCCACACCCGCAAATACCGATAAACCACTATAAGCTTTCGCAATATTGTTAATCAATTCCTGGATCAAAACAGTTTTACCAACACCTGCACCGCCGAACAAACCAATCTTTCCACCTTTTGCATACGGTTCAATCAGATCGATTACTTTAATTCCTGTAAATAAAATTTCATTAGCTGTGCTCAAATCTTCAAACAAAGGAGGCTTTGAGTGAATCGGTCGGCCATTTGCTTTTGAAGGCTGAGGAAGACCATCAATAGCATCACCGGTAACGTTAAACAAACGACCTTTGATCGCTTCGCCAACCGGCATTGTGATCTGGTTTCCCAAATCTGTTACTGCCATACCTCTTACTAAACCTTCAGTACTATCCATCGCAATCGTTCTAACGCTGTCTTCTCCAAGATGCTGTTGAACTTCCAGCACCAGTTTATCTCCGTTTTCACGGGTAATCTCCAATGCATTTAAGATATCAGGCAACTTTGTATCATTGTCAAATTGCACGTCAACAACGGCTCCGATGATTGATTTTACTTTACCGGTCTTGGCCATAATTCTTTTTTTTATAAAGGATAAAAAATGCAGGCTTTGGAATATCTCAAAAGCCTTATTTTAAACGAGCCGCAAAGGTAAGGCTTGAGGATTGTATTTAAAAATGGAAAAAAGACATTTTTACATCTTTTTACATTCCTTAATGCAAATCCATCTATTAGGGTATATTTGATAGCGAACCTTCTATTATGTTAGTATTCAGGAAATATTGTTTTTTATTGATGTTATTTACGGCATGTTCACCTACCGCACGTTTCAATCGTGATAAAGCATCTTTTGAAGCATCACCGGTGATCGTTACTTTTAAATCGGTTGCCGATATGAACGATTCTTACTTTGTATTAAGAGAACATAATTATTTTGAATTTTACCGTCAGTTATATGACAGCATTAAGAATACCCAATATCCCGGAAAATATGTTAGAAACGGCGATACGTTGCTATTGAAATTTTACGATAAAAAAGGAGCAAAATTGCTGGGTTCAAAAGCATTCATCAATAATGCCGGAGGCGAGATCATCTTTTTTAATAAGAAACCTGTTAAGAAAGCAGATATTAATCTTTAATCCGCCGATTCATTTTCCACCTGCTGGCAATGTAAACGCCGGTTAATATGATAAGGAGACTTAATCCTTGCATCCAACCGATCTTTTCGCCATATAGCAAACCCCAGATGTTAGCAACAATCGGAATTAAATAAGTGACCATTGAAGAAAATACAGCACCTGCTCTTTTAATTAATGTGTAAAATAATATAGATGCCAGTGCCGTACCTACAACTCCCAGCAACAGCGAAAATCCGGTAGATAAAAGGAAAACTTTGCCTGAATGCATTTGCTGAAAATAGCCAGAGAAAAAAAGTACAAACACCGCAGGAATAGCATTGAGCACTAATGCAACCGATACTACCTTAACAGAGGCGATATTTCCAAGATGCCGTTGAACAAGATTTACATTAAGGCCGTACATCATGGTGGCCAGTACGATCATTAATACACCTGATAGATTTCCGTTTGCGTTATAAGAAGGCTGGCTGAAAAACAACAATACGGTTCCGGAGAAGGCTATGGCAATGCCGGTAATTTTTTCAAAATTTGTTTTTGTGTAGAAAAATAAAGCCCCCGATATGATCACAAAAATAGGTGTGAGGGAATTGAGGGTACCAGCTAAAGCACTATCGACAGATTGTTCGGCAATGCAAAACAAATAAGCAGGCAAGAGGCTGCCCAGCGTTCCGGATAAGAAAACAATACCCAGTTTTTTACGAGGGATATTTTTGAATGCCTGTATAAATAGTGGTAATAACACAATGGCAGCAGATATCATTCTTAAAGAAGCCACCTGCACCGCTGTTAAAGCGACAAGTCCCTCTTTCATTAAAATAAAACTGCTTCCCCAAATAAGAGCGAGTGTAATAAATAAGATCCAGTTCAGCCATTTCCCCATTTTCCAAAATTAGTTTGCAAAGATGCAGCAAAGTTATTTTGGATGGAAACTGTAATAAAAGGAGATTTTTAGAATATTATTAAATTATATATATAATATTGATCTAAACTTAGTGAAATGGGAATGACAAAAGAATTTAAAGAATTCATCCTGAAAGGGAATATTATGGAACTTGCTGTTGCAGTAATTATCGGTGCAGCATTTAGTGCTATCGTTTCATCCTTTGTGGACGATATCATTACACCTTTATTATTGGCACCTGCTTTAAAAGCTGCCCATGTAGAAAATTTGGATCAGCTCATGTGGGGAACCGTGAAATATGGCAATTTTCTGGCTGCTATAATTAAATTTTTGATTGTTGCATTTGTATTATTTATGGTCATCCGTACTTTGAATGCCATGAACCGTAAAAAAGATGATGTTCCAGCGGCGCCACCGGCTCCTTCCAGTACCGACACCTTACTGGCAGAAATCAGGGATGAACTGAAAAAACGTTAATTATCCACAAACAGGAACCTCCCTGTTTTAAGACAAACTATATTTTAAATTTGTACCTCCCGATTTGGGAGGTTTTTTTTAAATTATTATCGTGAACGAAAGTTACCAGATTAAACTCGATCAGTTTCAGGGACCGTTTGATCTCTTACTATTTTTTATTGAGCGGGATGAACTTGATATCTATAATATTCCGATTACGAAAATCACCAATGATTTCCTTGACCATATCCATTCGTCGGAAAAACTAAACATTGAACTCAGCAGTGAATTTATTTTGTTTGTGAGCACACTCATGCGGATAAAGGCTAAAATGTTACTTCCAAGAAAAGAACTGGATGCGGCTGGTAATGAGATCGATCCGCGGCAGGAACTAATTGATAAGATACTTGAATATAAAAAATTCAAAGAGGCGTCTACAAAAATGGCGGAGATGGAAGCTTTGCGCCAGCTGATGTTTAAGCGGGGAAATGTACAGCGTGAATTGAGTCAGATCGGTGAAGAAGCCGGTGAAGGAACCGAAATTCAGGCGGTAACATTATTCAAACTGATGAAAGCCTTTGAAAAAGTAGTACACCGCCTGCACGAAAAAAATAACCGTCCTGTTCATACGGTTGTGCAGTACAATTATACCATGGAAGGCATTCGTGAGTATATGCTGGATTCGGCCAGACAACAAAAAAATCTTTCTTTCGAAAAAATATTTGAAGTAGCGGAAAATCGAATTCATGCCATTTTCCTTTTCCTGAATATGCTCGAGCTGGTACAGCAGAAATATTTGTCGATACTTATAGGCGAAGGCAGAAATAATTTTATTATTGAATATAATGAGAACAGGGAAGATGATGTTGCCACACAACTTACCTCAGATGATTTTTTGCATTTGAATTGAGTAGAGATGCGGGATGCAGGTTGCGAGTTTCAGGATGCGGGATGTTGGTTTCGTAATCTAGGATTTATGATCAAAACTTTTTATTTGAAACCCCGATACACCAATCCTAATACACCAATCTCAATTCTCGAATTCCGTATCTCGATTCTCGAATGAAATTTTGTCAGCCATAGTCTGCGGCAGGATATTTGATGTTTAAACATTAATTAAATTAATTTTTATGAATACATTACTGCATAAGGCTTCTGACAGAGGTTCTGCTGATTATGGTTGGTTGAAACCTAATTACTATTTCAGCTTTTCACAATACCACGATCCGGCAAAAGTTCATTTTGGTTTACTGCGTGTTTTAAATGATGATTTTATTGGAGGCGGTGGTGCATTTCCAACCCATCCACATGACAATATGGAAATCATCACTATTCCTTTCAGCGGCGCACTTGAACATAAAGACAGCACTGGTGGTCATGGAATAATTAAAGCAGGAGATGTACAAATTATGAGTGCAGGTTCCGGGGTTCGCCATTCTGAAGCCAATGCTTCACAAACAGAACCTGTGACATTATTTCAAATATGGGTTTTTCCTAAGGAAAGGAATATTAATCCGAGATATGATCAGCGTACATTTGATAAATCACAACGAGTAAATCAATGGCAGGTGGTTGTTTCCCCTAAAAACAACGAGAACGCATTATGGATCAACCAGGATGCACGGTTCAGCATGACAAATTTATCTGCCGGTTCTAAAATTGAATATACAAATGGCTTTACCGGCAATGGTGTGTTTTTAGTAAACATCAGTGGTGTTGTGGAAATAAACGGTAACGTATTGTCGAAAAGAGATGCCCTGGCCATTTCAGCTACAGAATCTTTTGAAATAACCGCATCTGAAGATGCAGAATTACTGGCCATCGAGATTCCGATGAATTAATGATATAATTTGTCAGTTTCTTTGACTATTTCTACTCCACGTTATTCATAGAAACAAAAATGATCCTGTATTCGTCTACAGGATCATTTTAATTTATTTTAATTGTTTAGGCAAGGGCCTTCACAGGGGTAAATGTTCTAATAATAGATGCAATACCATTGGAGTCTAACCCGATCTCATCATATAATTGTTTAGGAGTTCCGTGTTCCACCAATCGGTCAGGAATTCCCATAATCTTTACATCAGCTTTGTAGCCATGTTCATTCATGAATTCAAGAATTGCAGTTCCAAATCCACCAACCACCGTTCCATCTTCTACTGTGATAATCTTATTGAATTTTGAAAATACTTCATGCAGCATTTCTTCATCAATCGGCTTAGCAAAACGCATGTCGTAATGAGCCGGATTAAATCCATCTTTTCTAACGTCTCGTATTGCCGCAGCAGCAAAATTTCCAGGATGGCCAAATGATAATATAGCTACTTCATCACCATCTTTTAATTTCCTTCCCTTCCCGATCTTAATTTCCTGTAAAGGTGTTTTCCATTCTGCCATCATGCCTTCACCTCTTGGATATCGAATTACAAAAGGCAGGTCTGTAGAATCCAGTTGTGCGGTGTACATTAAGTTCCTGAGTTCAGACTCATTCATCGGAGCACTTATAATCATATTTGGGATGCAACGCATAAAAGCGATGTCATAACATCCATGATGTGTAGGCCCGTCTTCACCTACCAGACCCGCTCTGTCTAAACAGAAAATCACAGGTAATTTCTGTATGGCTACATCATGTATCACCATATCATATGCTCTCTGCATAAAAGAGGAATAAATATTACAGAATACTTTCATTCCCTGCGTAGCCATCCCTGCACTTACGGTTACCGCATGCTGTTCACAAATACCTACATCAAAAGCACGGTCAGGCATTTTTTCCATCATATATTTTAGCGAAGAACCGCTGGGCATTGCCGGAGTTATTCCTATAATCTTATCATTTTTTTCAGCAAGTTCGATAATGGTATGCCCGAAAACATCCTGATATTTAGGAGGCTGAGGTGTAGTGTATTGTTTTTTAAATATTTCTCCGGTCAGTTTGTCAAATAAACCCGGTGCATGCCATTTGGTTTGATCTTTTTCTGCAAGATCAAATCCTTTTCCTTTAACGGTTTTTATATGGAGGATTTTTGGACCGGCAATATCTTTAAGATCATTCAATGTATCCACTAATTTGGTAACATTATGACCATCGATAGGACCAAAATATCTTAATTGCAAAGCTTCAAATAAGTTAGAACTCTTACTCACCATTCCTTTAAGACTGGCTTCCAGTTTACTGGCCACCTCTCTACTGAACTTTTTACCAACGGGCAATTTGCCTAAAGCTTTCCAAACATTATCTCTGAAATCGTTATAAGTATGAGAGGTAGTGATATCTGTAAGATATTCTTTCAAAGCACCAACATTAGGATCGATGCTCATGCAGTTATCATTCAAAATAATGAGCAGGTTACTTTTGGCAATACCTGCATGATTCATGGCTTCAAATGCCAATCCAGCAGTCATAGCACCATCCCCAATTACTGCAATATGCTGGCGATCCTTTTCTCCTTTATAAGCGGATGCCATTGCCATTCCGAGCGCTGCAGAAATAGAAGTAGAAGAATGACCTACGCCAAAAGTATCGTACTCGCTTTCTGAACGTTTTGGAAAGCCACTCAACCCGTTGTATTTACGATTGGTTGGAAAATTATCTCTTCTTCCGGTAAGTATTTTATGTCCGTATGCCTGATGACCCACATCCCAAACCAATTGATCATAAGGCGTATTGAAAACATAATGAAGGGCAACACTTAATTCCACCACACCCAGACTTGCTCCAAAATGACCACCATAAACGCTCACAACATCCACAATATATTGGCGTAATTCGTCGGAAACATTGTTGAGCTGATCTTTATCCAGTTTCTTCAGATCCGAAGGTGAATTGATTTGCTGTAAGAGAGCGCCGGCTTGTATTTCCATGTTAACCTGTTTATGGGTGTTGCAAAATTAGTATTTAATACTGCTTTTCCACCATAAAACAGCCCAGATGTGATAAGGTTCAGATATTTAACAGAATTGATGGATCTGGTGAATTGGTAATAAATTTTTTTGCTTCCTGTAGCGTACAAACTCCCGGATAATCACCTTCAAAGTTTCCCATATCAATGATCAATTGAAAATGGAGATGCGGCGGCCAGTTTCCATTTTCTGAAGTTTCACCAAACTGTGCGAAGTTTTCTCCTCTGGAAATAAATTGTCCTTTTCTGAGCGTCTGAATATCCTTAAGACTTAGATGCCCATATAATGTATAGAAATTTATTGTTTCAAGCTGATGTTGTAAAATAATAGTTGCGCCATAATCACCATTTGCTGAATTATAAGCGAAACTGTGTACCATCCCTCCCAAAGGAGCAAATATTTTTGTTCCGGCATCACCCCATATATCTATACCGAGGTGAAGATCGCGGTGTTTTGCAGATGTTTCGAACAAATCACTCACCTCATACATGGAACGCGCCTCCAGATAACCCCCAAACAATAAAGCGTCCTTTTTTGTTTTTCTTATATCATTAATGTAATCAGAGAAAACTTCAATATTATGATATATAGAACTGCTGAATGATGTATTATTTTTTGAAATATCTACCCTTTCAAAAGGAAGATCCGATTTTACAACGGGATGGAATTCCTTCCGGTGTTTTTGTAACATATCCAGTAAAAGCAAACTTTCCATTCTAACAATTTAAATCATCCGATAACAACATTCACCATTTTCCCTTTTACAAAAATGATCTTTTTGGGAGGTTTCCCTTCCAGCCATTTTTGTACTACCTCATTTTTAAGAACCATTGCTTCTGCATCTGCCTGTTCCATCGTGAGTGGGAGATTAATCGTTGTCCTCAATTTTCCATTCACAGAAACAGGATATTCCTTTGATGTTTCCGTTAAGTATTTTTCTTCAACGTGCGGATATGCCGCATCTAAAATGGTGGTTGTATTTCCAAGCTGATGCCATAACTCCTCTGCAATATGCGGTGCATACGGAGCCAGTATGATGAGAAGGGGTTCTAATACTGAACGCTTACTGCATTTCATATCTGCCAGTTCATTTACACAAACCATGAAGGCACTTACCGCTGTATTATAAGAAAAATGAGCAGTATCGTTTTCAATTTTTTTGATTGCGGTATGTAACACTTTCCACTCTGCATCTGAAGGCTGATCTTCATTCCATACTTTTCCTTTTATATCATCATTGAATAAACGCCATAATTTCCTCAGGAAACGATGTACACCTTCAATTCCTTTCGTATCCCAAGGTTTACTTTGTTCAACCGGCCCCAAAAACATTTCATACATCCTGAAGGTATCTGCGCCATATTTATCCACCAATACATCCGGGTTCACCGTATTGTATTTTGATTTAGACATTTTTTCAACCTCTGCTCCACATATATATTTCCCTTTCTCCAATACAAATAAAGCATTTACATATTCGGGTTTCCATTTTTTGAATGCCTCAATATCTAATTCAAAACCGTCCACCATATTTACATCCACATGAATCTTAGAAAAAGAAATTTGATCCGCATTTTCAACAGAAAAATCTGGATGTAATTCTGCTAACTTTTTCCAGATATCAGTAGACGATATAATTTTTTTGTCCAGCTTTTCCACAAGCTCATAACTGATAAAAATAGATTTTTCTTTTTTGCTTTCTGTATTCAGCCTATAAATAAACCTGCTGCTTCCTTGTATCATTCCCTGATTCACCAGCTTCTTAAAAGGTTCATCAAAACCAATCAGATTCAGGTCATATAATACTTTCGTCCACATTCTGCTGTATAACAAATGACCGACGGCATGCTCCGTTCCACCCACATACACATCTACCTGCCCCCAGTAATCACTTGCCTTTCTATCACAAAATGTTTCGGTGTTTTTTGGATCCATGTAACGGAGAAAATACCAACTGCTACCTGCATAACCGGGCATTGTGGAGGTTTCTCTAAACGTATTTTCATTGAGGTCAACCCACTCTTTCAAATTTGCCAAAGGACCTTCTCCTACAGGACCGGGGCCATATTTATCTACATGCGGCAATTCGAGAGGCAATTCGTTTTCGGGTAATGCTATGGCAATCCCATCTTTCCAGGTGATGGGAAATGGTTCACCCCAATAACGTTGGCGACTGAAACCGGCATCACGCATTTTAAAATTTACTTTGCGTTTTCCAATTCCCAGTTCTGTGATCTTTTCTAATGCTATACCAATCGCTTCTTTCATGATGAGGCCATCCAGAAAACCCGAGTTTTGGAGAATGGCATCTTTTGTAGGATTTGCTTCTGTATCATTAAAATTTTCTCCAATGATATTGGTAACTGGTATCTGAAAATGTTTCGCAAATAAAAAATCCCTCTGATCGCCGCAAGGCACCGCCATAATTGCTCCAGTTCCGTATCCCGCCAGTACATATTCTGCGATCCACACAGGAATTTTTTTCCCGTTGAAAGGATTTAAAGCGTAAGCTCCCGTGAAACAACCGGTCACCTGCTTAACTTCTGCCATCCTTTCACGATCACTTCTGCTTTTTACATAAGTCAGATATTCGTCAATGCTCTCACGTTGTTTTGAGGTAGTTATTTTATCTACCAGTTCGTGCTCGGGTGCAAGTACTAAAAAATCCACGCCAAAAATTGTATCAGGACGGGTTGTATAAACATTTATATTTTCATCGTGCCCTTCAATGGCAAACTTCAATTCAGCGCCTTCACTTTTACCTATCCAATTGCGTTGCATTTCTTTCATCGAATCGCTGAAATCCACTGTATTCAAACCTTCCAGCAACCTGTCAGCATAAGCCGTAATCCGCATATACCATTGGCGCATTTTCTTTTTCACTACCGGATGGCCACCTCTTTCACTCAGACCGTTCACCACTTCATCGTTAGCGAGTACAGTTCCGAGTGCTTCACACCAGTTCACTTCACCGTATGCTGAAAAGGCGAGCCGGTATTCCATAAGGATTTCCTGCTTCATTTTTTCTGAAAATGCATTCCATTCCTCCGCGCTGAATGATTGAAAGGACGCAGGCTTTTTGGAAACTGCTACGCTTCCTTCTTTTTCAAATTTTTCTGTAAGTGTTTGTATAGATTCTGCCTTATTGTTATCGGAGTTGAACCAACTGTTGAATAATTTTAAAAATATCCATTGTGTCCATTTGTAATACGACGGATCGCTGGTACGGACCTCACGGTTCCAATCGTAACAGAAACCAATTTTATCAAGTTGCTGTTTAAAGTTGGTGATATTTTTTTCAGTGGTGGTGGCAGGATGCTGACCGGTTTCCAAAGCATACTGTTCTGCCGGGAGACCGAAACTGTCAAAACCCATCGGATGCAACACATTAAAACCTTTAAGTCTTTTAAAACGACTGTAAATATCACTGGCTATATATCCGAGCGGATGGCCCACATGTAACCCGGCACCACTGGGATAGGGAAACATATCCAGTACATAAAAAGATTTTTTATCCGAATCATTGGATACAGCGTAACTGTTATTGTCTTTCCAATACTGCTGCCAGAATTGTTCTGTTTTTTTGAATTGATATTCCATGAAAATTGAGAGATCAATAGCCAGGCGCCTGAATGTGTGAATGAAAAGTTATTTAAACGAAACATCCGCATGCGCATTCTGCATTAAAAATATATTTGACAACTGATCATTTTTTGCAGTTAGCAAAAGTAAAACAAAGCACGTAAAAACCTGTACTTTTGTCCGCACGCAAAATCAACCTTAATCATCATTCCTATGGCGCAATTTGGTAAAGCATCCGGTAAAAGAGGAAAACCCACCTATGCATACGCTATCATTGGTGTATCATTGGTATTGTTCCTGTTCGGGATTGTAGGCTGGTTCTTTTTAAATCTTCGCAAAACCGGAGATTATTTAAAAGAGAATATTCAGGTGCATGCTTACCTTTCTCCCACTGCTTCCAAAAAACAGATTGACAGCTTGCAGAATTATGTAAAGGAAATCTCTTATGTAAACCGTGTGGAGTATACTACCAAAGAAATGGCTTTGGAAAAATACAGTGCAGCCAATGATTCATCCTGGAAAAAAATGCTGGATGCAAATCCGTTACCGGAAAGTATTGATTTCAATCTAAAATCTGATTATGTACAGGCAGACAGTCTTATAAAACTTTCGGAAAATCTGCAAACTGCTTTTCCCGGTGTTATCAATGATTTTTCATTCCCATCAGAAACCGTTACTAAAATTGGTAAATATGTTCGTATTGGTGCCATTATCTTTTTGATTGCTGCCGCTATACTTACTATACTCGTGGTGTTCTCTATAGATAATACTATACGTCTGGCCATGTACAGCAATCGTTTTTTAATAAAAACCATGCAGATGGTAGGCGCAACCCGTGGTTTCATTGCCCGTCCCATCAATCAGAGAGCTGTTATAAACGGGTTGATCTCGGCAGGAATAGCCATTGTTGCTGTATGGGGAACAGTAATAATAATTGAAGCCATGATACCGGATTTTAAAGTACTGCATGATAATCAGGGCTTGCTCCTATTGTTCATTGTGATCATTATTTTAGGGATAGCCATTTCACTAGCCAGCACCCATCGTTCAGTTATCAAATATCTTAGAATGAAACTGGATGATCTTTATTAAGCTAAAGGAATTATTTATATTGCGTTCATAAATCAAGCTGATGAAAGAGAAAAAAGAAATAATGGTAAAGCCCGCACTTTTTGGGAAAGACAATTTTATTTGGATGGCCATAGGCCTTGTAGTGCTGGCTTTAGGATTTTTTCTGATGTCTGGTGGTGGCAGTGCTGATCCTAATGTTTTTAATGAAAAGGAAATTTACAGCCCGGTAAGGATAACCCTTGCGCCTTTGCTGATCATCATAGGATTTATTATCGAGATTTATGCGCTGATGAAAAAACCAAAAAATTAATCTAACATAATTTATTGAAAACGCTGTTTTACGCAGCGTTTTTTTTATTTACTACCATGAATATTTCACAAGCGATCGTAATAGCAATTGTAGAAGGACTAACGGAATTTATTCCAATTTCATCTACGGGACATATGATCATCACTGAAAAGTTATTACATGTTCCGGATGATGCGTTTACCAAAGTATACACTGTTGCCATTCAGTTAGGCGCTATTCTTTCAGTGATAGTATTATATGCAAAGAAGTTTTTTGATTTTACAAAATGGGAATTTTACCTGAAACTGATAGTTGGTGTTATTCCTGCATTGGTATTTGGATTTTTATTTTCGAAAGAGATTGATAATTTGCTGGATAGTTCTGTTACTGTAGCTATTACTATGCTGGCCGGAGGTATTGTTTTATACTTTGTAGATCATCTTTTTAAAAGGCCCAAAGTTCTCGAAGATTCAAGAATTACGTATGGCAATGCCATCACCATAGGTATGTGGCAATGTATAGCCATGATACCGGGCATTAGCAGAAGTGCCGCATCTATAATTGGTGGGATGCAGCAACGATTATCCAGAAGTGTGGCGGCTGAATTTTCATTTTTTCTGGCCGTACCAACTATGTTAGCCGCTACTGGGTATAAATTATTAAAGCATTATAAAACAGAAGGCGGATTTAATGCGGAAGAAATTAAATTACTGATCATAGGAAATGTGGTGGCTTTTGTGGTGGCATTGCTGGCCATTAAATTTTTTATTTCTTTCCTGAAAAGGTACGGTTTCAGGGTGTGGGGGATTTACAGAATCATCGTAGGAATAATATTACTTGTATTAATATACACAAACGTGATCGATAAATAATTATGGTTTAATTTAACGAAATGCAGACTGCTTCAAAAAGAGTGATAAACGGATGGGCAATGTATGACTGGGCCAATTCGGTGTACAACCTTGTAATCACCACCACTTTTTTCCCTATCTATTATATTGAGATCACCAAAGCAGAACCCTTTAATGGATATGTGAAGTTTTTAGGAAGAACGTATGTAAATACGGCTTTATATACGTATGCATTGGCCACCGCTTATTTATTGGTTGCGTTCACACTTCCCATCCTTTCTTCTATTGCAGATTACAGAGGCAATAAGAAAAAATTCATGCAGGTATTTTGTACACTCGGCGCAATTTCCTGCAGTTGTTTGTATTTTTTTAATGTTGAATATTTTTCTGTTGGTATAATATGTATGATGCTCGCAGCATATGGTTTTTATGGGAGCCTCGTTTTTTATAATTCTTATCTTCCGGAGATCGCTTCTGAAGCTGACCGTGATAAAGTTAGTGCCAGAGGTTTTGCATTTGGATATGTTGGAAGTGTGTTGATGCAATTGATTGGTTTTGCACTGGTGGTATTCTGGGAATACATCCCTTTTTTTAAAAATACCGGCGATGCGGTTCGCCTTACTTTTTTGTTGGTAGGCCTCTGGTGGATCGGATTTGCACAAATTCCTTTTGCCCGTTTACCTAAAGGAAAAGCCGCTGTTGAGAATGACAAAAGAAATGTATTGACAGCAGGTTTTTTAGAATTGAAAAAAGTATGGAAACAGCTCATACATCTCAAGGTTCTAAAACGCTTTTTGTTCGCCTGCTTTTTTTACAACATGGGTGTACAGACCGTTATGCTGGCAGCGACAAATTTTGGAAGCAAGATCTTGAATCTTCCCTCCACTAATTTGATTTTAACCGTTGTGATTATTCAATTAGTGGCAATTGCTGGTGCTTATTTCATGAGTATTTTATCGGGCAGGTTTGGTAATATTCAGGTGCTCATCGGCGTAGTAATGTTCTGGATCTTCGTATGCATTGCCGGCTATCTGATGCAAACAGAAATGCATTTTTATTTACTGGCATGTGCGGTTGGTCTGGTGATGGGAGGTATACAATCGCTGAGCAGATCTACCTACAGTAAACTGATGCCCGTTACTAAAGACACCGCTTCCTTTTTTAGTTTTTATGACATTACAGAAAAGATTGCTATCGTTATTGGTTTATCTTCTTTCGGTTATATAGAAGAATTCACCGGAAACATGCGAAATTCTGTTTTGGCGCTTATTGTTTATTTTGCTTTGGGATTGATCCTTTTATTGTTTGCTTTACACAAACAGAAGCAATTATCTAAATAAATATCATGAATCTGTATACAATTGAAACCGGATTTTTTAAGCTGGACGGCGGTGCCATGTTTGGTGTAGTTCCTAAAACTATGTGGCAGAAATTAAATCCTGCTGATGAAAATAATATGTGTACCTGGGCCATGCGCTGCCTTTTAATTGAAGATGGCAACAGACTCATATTAATAGATAATGGAATTGGGAATAAGCAAGATGATAAATTTTTTGGACATTATTATCTGCATGGCAATGATAATCTCGACAGTTCACTGAAAAAATATGGATTCAGCAAAGAGGATATTACAGATGTTTTTTTAACGCATTTACACTTTGATCATTGCGGCGGAAGTATTGTAAGAGATAATGACCATTTGGTTCCGGCATTTAAAAATGCACATTACTGGAGCAATGAAAGACATTGGAAATGGGCAACTGAGCCAAATGACAGAGAAAAGGCATCATTTTTAAAAGAAAATATTTTACCCATTCAGCAAAGCGGCCAGTTAAAGTTTATAGAAACTCATGCTGCAGATTTTCCTGAAAATATTATGGTCCGCCAGGTTTTCGGGCATACCGACGCCATGATGTTGCCGCAGGTAATTTATAAAGGAAGAAATATTCTATTTATGGCAGATCTTCTTCCATCGGCTGCACATATTCCCATACCTTATGTAATGGCGTATGATATGTTTCCCCTCACTACGCTCAATGAAAAGAAATCATTTATAACGGAAGCGCAGCAAAATGATTATATTCTATTCTTTGAGCATGATCCACATATAGAATGTTGTAATCTGGTTATGACGGAAAAAGGGATTCGTATGAATGAATCTTTCCGCTTGTCGGATATTTAACGAACATTCATCAATGAAGTAAGTGGATAACGCAGATTGCTATATCCCATCATGTCCACCTTGATTGATCCAACTGAAATTGGACTTTCCACCCGCAGCAATAAATGGTTGGGGTCATCACTCACCCAGGCAACCATTTTTTCACCACCTTCAAAAATGGTTCCTTTGATGAGCAGTGGCTTAAATTTGATCGCATGAAATTTACCGTATCTCGTTTTAATTTTTTCCTTTCCTACATATCTTATATACAGATGATAGATCTCATCATCTAAAAACATATCAAAAGGAATTTTATCGCCCGGTTTATATTTATCAAAATTTATATTTCGGGCATAATACATAGAACTTACTACGTCCTGCATACAGTCTGTAATACTAAACACACCATTTGTACTTACCGCTTTATTTGTTGATTGATTGAACGTAACGTTGTTGTAAATTTTATGTCCGCCTTCATCCACATTTCGGATGAATTTATAAGGAAGCAACGTGGCGGTATCTACGTAACTCTCATAACGGTCTCTTACTTTAAAAAAATTATCAAAGAATGAATAAGATTTACCTTCACCTACAAAATGATACACGGGCTTACCATTAAATCTTTCCAGCGTTGTGGTAAACGTTGCATCACCTGCTCCAACATATGCACCTAACGCATTATAAAAAACAGTCATTTTTACTACTTCTCCTGCTTTGAATGCACGATTGTTAATTCCGCAAAAATCAATAGCGGGCGCAGGAGCTGTTATAAAGCTTACGGTTACTATTAACAGTGCCGATACTCCTATAATGCGTAAAATGTTTTTCATTTTTCTTTTAAAATTTTAATCCCAAAAATTAATACACTCCCAATCAAAGCAGGCACAACTAAATTAATCATCCATATTGCCATAGCTGCTGCCTGTATACCCAGCATATTTGTACTATACAAACCAAAGATCTGAACACTTGCCATTGCCCGAACAGGTAATTCAATAAAGCCCGCTGTAGGTGCAATTGCCATTACAAGATAAAACACTGCAATCAGTAAAAAACAATTTGCGGTATTTAAATGAACATCCATCACATAAAGCATCAGCACGTATTGCAAAATAAATATCATATATCTCAAAAAAGATAGAAAGAAAATTCTTAACAGAAGTTTGCGTTCAAATTCAGCCAGTACGTGTAAATGCTGCACAATTTTTCCAGTATAAGGCAGTCTTTTAACAAAATGCACCACCGCACCCACTTTAAAATATAGTATTAATAAAAATAAAGAAGATAAAATTCCTATGATTAATAATACATTCCCGATCATCCAGGGTGTTGACTCTATAATAGAAGGAATGGACGTAAAATAATTTCCCTTTAAAATAACTAAGGCAATGGAACCCAGAATTAATGTTACCAATAATTGGCTGATACTTCCGAGGATGTTGATTGAAATAGCCGTGAGCCTGTTTTCTTCTTTCAGGTAAATGATCCTGCCGCCATATTCGCCAATACGATTAGGGGTTAGCATAGTGATACTGCATCCGGATAAAACAGAACGAAATGCATTTACAAAATTTAATTTTTCAAGCGGTCTTAGAGATATTTGCCACTTTAATGATTCAATACCCCAGTTCAAAAACATGAGTAAAAAAATGATCCAAAAAACCGGATCGGTCCAACTGTTACGGATATTTGCCCAACGCTCCGGTAAATCCTGTTGATGCATAATTTGCCTGTACAGACTCCAGCTCAATATGATGAACAAAAGCGGCGCGAGGAAATAATTGAATATTAATTTGATACTTTTGCTCAACAGTTGATTTACTTTATCATTACCTCTTGCAAAATACGCCAAAAATAATATTGGGAATTGATCCGGGAACGGTTATCATGGGATATGGTATACTTGAGATTGTTGGTGTAAACATCCGTATGATAGAAATGGATATTTTGAAGCTGAATACCAAACTGGATGCGTATGAGAAGTTGCAAAAAATTCATCAGAAAGTTCATCAGCTAATTCTGCAACACAAACCGGATCACTTTGCCATTGAAGCACCTTTCTTTGGAAAAAATGTTCAGAGCATGCTAAAATTAGGTCGTGCTCAGGGAGTTGCCATTGCTGCCGCTATGCAGCAATCCATTCCCGTTTTTGAATACTCTCCAAAAAAAATCAAACAATCAATAACCGGAAACGGAAATGCAGCAAAAGAACAAGTAATGAAAATGCTTCAGCATCTTTTAAAGTTTGAGGAAATGCCTTCTTACATGGATGCTACTGATGCACTGGCCGTTGCTGTTTGTCATCATTTTCAAAACAAATCAGTTTTACCTGCCACCAAACAGAAAGACTGGAAATCGTTTATTGCATTACACCCGGAGCGGATAAAATCATTATAAAGAAGATATTATTTTATTGCAGATCTGCTCCATCTCGTCTTTAGATACAGTTAATTTCTCCCTTGTAAAATTCAGGTCATCAGCAGAATTAATAGGAATGAGGTGCATGTGAGCATGCGGTACTTCCAGCCCTATAACACTGATACCGCATCGCTTGCAATCCATTGTTCTTTCTATGGCTTTTGCAATAGGTTTTGCAAACACCAGCATTCGGGAAAGGTGATCATCATCTACATCAAATATTTTATCAACTTCGGTTTTCGGTACTACCAGTACATGCCCTTTTACCAATGGTGAAATATCCAGGAAAGCTATAAAATAATCATCTTCTATTATTTTGTAAGTAGGAATTTCTCCTGAAATGATTTTAGTAAAGATGGACATAATTATATGGATATACTTTCGATACGGAATTGTAAAACGCCTGCAGGTACTGAAACTTCCGCAACTTCCCCTACCAGTTTACCTAATAAACCCTTTCCTATTGGCGAAGTAACAGATATCTTACCGGCTTTCAGATCCGCTTCACCTTCAGAAACGATCTGATAGGTGACTGTTTTTTTTATTCCAAGATTGGTGACCGTTACTTTGGTTAAAATACTTACGCGGCTGGTATCAATAGTATTTTCATCAATAATTCTTGCAGAAGCCATAATGCCTTCCAGTTGATTGATTTTGGCTTCCAGTAAACCCTGCGCTTCCTTTGCCGCATCATATTCTGCATTTTCTTTCAGATCACCTTTCTCACGGGCTTCCGCAATGGCATGACTTGCAGCAGGACGATCAACACTTTTAAGCCGGTGTAGTTCTGCCTGCATCTTATCAAAAGTTTCCTGCGTTACATAATTGGTATCTGACATTTCAATTCTTTTGTATAAATAAAAAAATACAACGCTTCAGGATTACTAAAGCGTTGCATGACTACAAATATATAAAAAATAGTTCCGTTATAAGTCGAGTTTCCGAATAAGCACTTTTGCCATTTCCAGAAATGCTTCATGAGTATACCCGGCAATGTGAGGTGTTACAATCACTTTTGGGTGTTGAACCAGACTTTCCAGTTCTGCCTTTTCATGATCTGACAGCGTAAGTAAAGATTCGTTTTCCAGAACATCAAGACAGGCTCCGCTGATAACTCCGGCGTTAAGTGCTTCCAGCAAATGTGTTATCTGAACAATTTCTCCGCGGGAAGTATTAATGATAACCGGTTTTGATTCCATCATATTAAATAAAGAACGCCCGCATAAATGTGCTGTATCTGAATTTAATGGCAAATGAAAACTAATTACATCAGCATATTTACAAACCTGTTCAATGCTGGCTTCTCTGATATTATTTTTTCCAAAATCAAATTTGTATTTATCATATGCTAAAACGGTTACATCAAAACCTGATAAAATTTTCGCGAATGCAGAACCTGTATTCCCAAATCCAATGATACCAACCGTTTTTTGGGATAATTCCACGCCCCTGTTTGGCTCTCTCATCCATTTTCCTTCGCCTATTTCTTTTTCACTTTTATGAATATTTCTCAAAACATTTAGCAGCATTCCCAAAGCGTGTTCTGCAACAGCATTTTTATTTCCCTCAGGGCTACTTTCACAACGTATATTTTTAGAAGCAGCAAATTCAACATCAATCAATTCCATACCGCTGCCCAGCCGGCCGATCCATTTCAGTTTATCTGAGCGGCATAGTAGATTCTTATCCACCTTAATTCTTGTGGTAACTACCAGACCTTCGGCAACAGGTATACGTTGTTCCAGTTCTTCATAAGTGATAGCAGGAAGATACTCATACACATAGCCTTTTTGAGTAAGGGTATTTAAAAAATAAGGGTGCACCGGCGCTGTAATGATGATCATGGTTTGCAGGCGATCATACTGATCTCCACATTTACATTTTTAGGTAATCCTTTTACAGCTACTGTTTCACGTGCAGGAAATATTCCGGAAAAATAACCGGCATAAATTTCATTCACTGCTGCAAACAAATTCATATCTGTGAGAAAAATGGTTGTCTTAACAACATGGTCAAATGTCATTCCGCATTCCGTTAAAATGGCTTGAAGATTATGCATCACCCTGTTGGTTTCTGAGTTAATATCAGCATTATCTAATTCACCGGTGCGTGCATCCAATGCAATCTGACCGGAGATATACAGCATATTCCCTGCAAGAATCGCTTGATTATAAGGACCAATCGGCGCCGGTGCGCCGGTGGTTTTGATAACAGTATTTGACATATATTTTTAAAACACAAATATATCTTTAATCAACCACCTATTTTTGCAAAAAAAACAATATGATCGCCGTTTGCGGACCCGACGACTTAATTGCAGAACTGGAACAATATAAAAATCAATTCAACATCATCTCTAAGGATGATGCAGTTGAAAACAACGATGAGGTATTGTTATATTTATTTGAAGACGGGCATAAAATTAAATTTCGGTCAGAACATATTATTTTAATTAATGCGGTTACAGAAACTTTATCCGCTAATAATTTACCGTCCAATATTTTAAGAATGAATGGCTGGAGATCATTTATCAGTCGCCCAACATGGGAGATAGCAGGAGCCATCCACCAAAATCTTTCAGATACACTCCAAAAAATTGATAAAAAAATTCTTAACGTGAAAGATGAGCCTGGTTTTATTGCGGGCAGAGTACTTGCAATGATCATCAATGAAGCCTGGTTTACTAAAGAAGAAAATATAAGTTCAGAAAAGGAAATTGATATTGCTATGAAACTAGGAACAGGATATCCATACGGACCTTTTGAGTGGACGAACATAATAGGAGCAAATCACATTGTAGATCTTTTACAAAAACTGGCAGCATCAGATGCCCGTTATATCCCATGTGAACTTTTAAAAAATGTAGTTCGATCATGAGCAAAATGCTGCACATTGATACCGCCGGTGAAAACGGAATGGTTTGTATTTCCGCTAAGGGAGAATTAATTGATGTAATTAATAGTTCTGATCAGAAGGAACATGCTTCATTTATTCATGAAGCAATCAGGACTTTACTCAAAAGAAATGCTATAGATTTCAATACACTTGGGGCTGTGGTGGTAACCGAAGGTCCGGGATCATACACAGGTTTAAGAGTGGGATTATCCAGTGCTAAAGGATTATGCTTTGCACTAGATGTGCCTCTAATTACTTTAAATGCATTGGAAATATTAGCGCATGCTTCTGCTCAATTGTACCCGGGAGATTTTCTATACTGGCCTATGATTGATGCCCGCCGTGAAGAGGTTTTTACCGCTACATATGATAAGAATTTATCAATTATACAACCTCCTCACGCACTTATTTTGGATACGGAAGTTTTAAAAGAAAAATTAAACAATCATAAAATTATATTCTCCGGGTCGGGTTCTAAAAAAATAATTAAGTATTTATCTGATCCACATTTTGCAATTATTGAGGAGGTGAATTCGGTTTTCTCACATTGCAGAATGGGGTTTAACAAATTAGAAAAAAAAATCTTTGCTGATTTATTGTACGCTGAACCCCTGTATATCAAAGAGTTTTATGAAAACAAGATATAAAGTTTAATTCCACATTATAGAAATTAACAATACAAGCAATTGATTTTTAGCTTGTATGCCTATCTTTGCTAAGCACAAAACACCTATTAAAATTTATTTCCTATGATGTTCGACACTCAATCAAAAGAGCAAAGTAATGCCGCTGAATCACCCGATCGAAAGGATGCGATAAATATTAATTATCATAACCTCAAGAAGGCCTCACTCGTTTTACGTGCTTTGAATCACAAATTAAGACAACAGATTTTAACGTTAATTGAAACCGAGAAAAAAATCACTGTTACAGAAATATATGTAAGAATGAGACTGGAGCAATCAGTTGCTTCTCAACATCTTGCTATTTTAAGACGTGCAGGATTTGTAGTGACCCAAAGGGAAGGTAAATTCATTTATTACACAGTGAATTACAAGCGAATTGAAGAATTAAATCAATTTGTTCAGGAATTAGTAGCTTAAAAAAGACTTTTATTTGAAGAAATTAAGCGGATGTAATCATCCGCTTTTTTCATTTTATCTTTGCATTCATTAAATTAAGGATATGTACATTCAACAATTTTATACCAATTGCTTAAGTGAAGCTGCTTATTATATTGAAAGCAATGGTGAGGCTGCTATTATTGATCCGCTGCGTGACACCGAGGCATATATTAAACTTGCCAAAGAAAGGAATGCTACTATAAAATATATTTTTGAAACGCATTTCCATGCAGACTTTGTAAGCGGTCATCTCGATCTTTCTAGAGAAACCGGAGCGCCAATTGTTTATGGTCCTAACGCAAAGACAGAATTTGAAAAACATAGTGCAACTGACGGGGAAATTTTCACATTAGGAAAAATTAACATTCAGGCTATACATACTCCCGGACATACGTTAGAAAGTACTTGTTATTTATTAAAAGATGAAAACGGTAAAGCGCATTCGATTTTTACCGGCGATACTTTATTTGTAGGCGATGTAGGCAGGCCGGACCTTAGCAGCGGCGATATGAGCAGTGAGGAACTGGCCGGTATCATGTTTGAAACTTTACAAAATAAAATTTTGCCTTTGGCCGATGATGTTTTGGTATATCCGGCACATGGCCCGGGAAGTAGTTGCGGTAAAAATTTAGGGCCTAATACACACAGTACTATAGGTGATGAAAAAAAAACGAATTATGCCTTGCAGCCTCAATCTAAAGAAGAATTTATTAAAGCGATAACTACAGGATTAACAGCCGCACCGAAATATTTTCCGGTAAACGCAATGATCAATCAGCAGGGATATGATCCGCTGGCAGATGTAAAACAAAAAGGATTACAACCGCTGGGAATTGCCGAATTTAAAGAGCAGATGAAAGACGCTATCATTCTGGATACCCGTCCTGCCACCTTGTTCACTCAAAGATTTATTCCGGATTCTATTTTTATAGGTTTAGAAGGAAGGTTTGCTGAATGGGCAGGAAATATGTTGCCCTTTGACCAAAAGATCATACTTGTTACAGATCCGGGTAAAGAAGAAGAAACAGTCGTTCGTTTAGCAAGAGTAGGTTTTGATAAAATGAACGGATACCTTAAGGGTGGTTTTGAAGCATGGGTAAAAGCCGGCGAGAAAACAGATATGATCGTTGATGTGGAAGCTGACGAATTAATGATGGATATACCCTTTGACCCGAAATTAACTATAGTGGATGTTCGGAATGAAACGGAATTTGCAAACGGTCATCTGGAAAATGCAGAAAATATTCCTCTGTCTTCTATGACGGACATTGCGCAGATTGCCTCACTGGAAGAAGAAAATAATTTATATATTCATTGTGCCGGTGGCTATAGAAGTGTAATCGCCGCTTCGCTGATGAAAAGACAGGGTTTTCATAACCTTCGAAATATATTAGGTGGCTGGAATTCCATTAAATCAATTGAAAAAGTAAAAATCATTAAGGACGCCAACGTGCTGAATTGATCTTTTTATTTCAGAAAAATACGCTTTATTCCTGAGGTTATTCCCTTGTTACGCTAAAAGGTTGTATTCATATTTGTATCAAACAAATAAAAATGAAAACAACATTAACCAGACGCGAAACAGAAGTGATCCAGGAGTTATCTCAGGGATTGTATTACAAGGAAATTGCAGGTAAAATATTTATTTCCCCGGAAACCGTTAAAAAACATGTCAGAAGTATTTATCGTAAACTGGGTGTCAGAAACCGTGTTGAAGCAACACTGATGTACCGTAACCAATCAGAAATGGATATGCTGAACCATGTAAATGAGCCTTAAGTAACAGGCGCAGGTTGAGGATCTATCCATCTTTTTGCATAACTGCTGTTGTAAGGAATTTTCCATCGCCGGTGACTCCAGAGATAATTATCAGGTTGTTCGCGTATGCAACTTTCCAAAAAATCACGGTAACGTAAAGTCAATTCACCATCTTTCAAATTTGAAGCATTTTCGGTGATGATGTTAGGTTCAAAACGATAATATCCACGTGAGGTCTTTACGAAGTTCACAAACACCACCGCTGTTTTATTTCTGATAGCGCCCTTTTCCGGACCGCCTAAGAAAGGTGCAGGTCGATTAAAAAAATACAGCCATTGTGCATTTTTGGGAATGCCCGGGTTCTGATCAGCGATTAGTGCCAGCATATACTGACTGCCGTAATAATTGCGTATCGATTTTTTAAAATCACCTGCTGCCAGCATAACAGCCTGGAATTTTTTGCGAATTTTTAAAAATAACCTGTTCATAGATGGATTCTTGATTTGCATATACACGCCAATCCATGGAACTGTAACATTTCTGGAAAAAGCAAGATGCGCAAATTCCCAGTTCATCTGATGGCCACTGTGCACCTGAATGCTCAAACCCTTTTCTGCCAGCGCATTCAAAGCGCTAACATCAATGGAAATACGTTTATCAAATGTTTTATCCGAGATGCTAAGCAATTTGATTGTTTCAATAAATGTATCGGTAAGATTCTTATAGAATTTCCGCATGATAAGCACTTTTTCTTCGGGCGTTTTTTCTGGAAAAGCAATATCCAGATTACCATATACAATCTTTTTACGATAACCGGCCACATTATACAAGATGAAAAAAGCAGCATTACTCAAAATATACAATACCCTGAAAGGTAACAGCGAGAGCAGATATAAAAAGGCGTAGAGTAAATAATACATTGTATAAATAATGCAGATTTATAAAATGGTGTCCTGCAGAATTTCAGAACGGCCTGCATGATCTGTATTAAAATGCAGTCCGCGGCTTTCTTTGCGGAGTTCTGCACTTTTCACGATAAGATACGCTACTGTGATCATATTTCTTAATTCGCACAATTGCTGGGATACTTCTGTCCTCTGATAAAGTGCCTCAGTTTCATTATGCAAAAGATCCAGCCTGCTGTTTGCCCGGCGTAATCTTTCATTATTCCGAACGATACCAACATAATCTGTCATGAGCAATTTGAGTTCTTTTAAACTCTGTGTTACGAGGATCATTTCAGACGGTGCTGAAGTACCGGCAGCATTCCAGTCAGGAATATTATTTTTAAATGAAATTGTATCAATATCAGCTATGGATTTCTGATAACTGCGATGCGCAAATACCATAGCTTCCAATAAAGAATTACTGGCAAGCCGATTGGCACCATGCAAACCTGTACTGGCACATTCTCCTGCAGCAAATAAGTTTCTTATTGAGGTATGTCCCCATTCATCTGTTTTTACTCCACCACAACTATAATGTGCAGCGGGAGCAACAGGAATCATTTTTTTTGAAACATCTATTCCTATACTCAAACATTTTTCAAAGATGTTTGGAAAATGCTCTATGAATTTTTTTTGATCCATATCACGGCAATCCAGGTAAACATTTTCTGTTCCCTGAATTTTCATTTCGTTGTCAATTGCCCGGGCAACTATATCACGTGGTGCCAGATCTTTTCGTGTATCATATTTTTCCATGAAAGCTTCACCTGCTTCATTGCGTAAAATTCCGCCATCTCCTCTCACCGCTTCTGTAATTAAAAAAGAATATCCTCTTACGCCCGGTTCATATAAAGCAGTGGGATGAAACTGGATAAACTCCATATTTTCTATCCTCCCTTTTGCCCGGTATACCATCGCAATTCCATCTCCTGTTGCAATGGATGGATTGGTTGTTGTTCTGTACACCTGACCATTACCACCTGTGGCAAGCAAAGTAATTTTAGAAACAACTTTTTCAATCTTTCTGCTTTTAAGATCAAGAATATAAACGCCATAGCACTCAATGTGCGGGGTTGATTTGGTTACTAAATATCCAAGATGGTGTTGCGTGATCAGATCTAACACAAAACAATGACTGATCAGTCGAATGTTAGCACACATTTCAATTTTGGAAAGCAAAGCTCTTTCCATTTCTTTTCCGGTAACATCTTTATGATGCAGAATTCTGCTTTCACTATGCCCGCCTTCTTTACCTAATTTATAATCTCCCTGAGGATCTTTATCAAAACGGGCACCCCAATTGATAATTTCATCAATTCGCTCCACTCCTTCTTTAACTACAATTTCAACGATCTCTTTATTGCATAAACCATCACCTGCAATAAGTGTGTCTTCAATATGTTTGGTAAAACTGTCGCGGTCTAAATTCATTACTCCGGCAATACCGCCCTGTGCATATTTTGTATTTGTTTCATCACTCTGTGTTTTGGTGATGATAGTGACTGTTTTATCCGGACAAGCCTGTGCCACTTTCAATGCATATGTAAGTCCGGCAATTCCGGAGCCAATCACTAAAAAATCAGTTTGCATATTGATGGATTTCAGTGTTCAATTCCGGTTCTATCCACACCTCATTTTCTTTCAGTAAACTGATTAATTCCTGAACTGCAATGTCGCTGTTGATATTTTTCTTAACGATCTCTTTTCCTTTATATAATGTAATCTTACCGGGGCCGCTTCCAACATAACCGAAATCAGCATCCGCCATTTCTCCCGGACCATTTACAATACATCCCATGATGGCAATTTTCAATCCTTTTAAATGACTGGTAACATTCCTGATCTTCGCTGTAGTTTCCTGCAGATCAAATAATGTTCTTCCACAACTGGGGCAACTGATATATTCTGTTTTGGAAATACGACAACGCACAGCCTGCAAAATCGAGAATGAAGTATTGTTCAGAAATTGAAGATTATCTTTTGTCTGCAGATACGTTCTGCCGCTAACTTTTTGATTCATGACCTTAGAAGGATCATTATTCAGCCAGATACCATCTCCCATTCCATCTAAAAATAATCCGCCCGCCTGCCTTGAAAAATGTATCAGTTGTTCATCAATGGTTGAGTGTTCACTTTTTACAGTAATTATTACCGGCACTGCAACTTTTTTTCCAATGAGTTTATTGACACACCCGCGAAGGGATTGTAAACCATTCCACGCATTTGAATGCAGGCAAAGTACCGCAGTTGTATCCTGTAATAACTTTTCAATGAATGTATCATTTACCTCTGTAACCTCAGCTTCAATAAAATTGATGGAAGATGAAAAATCTGTTGCTGTCAGATAATCATTCACATTGAAAAGTGGAAAATGTTTTCCATCATTTTTTTTATTCCAGAACGAAGCGTTCTGAATAACGCGAATTGTACCCGGTAATGGAAAATCAATTTGTTTATCTCCTGAATAAATAAAATCAGCGGCTGCATCGCTGATAGACCATTTATCAGTTGCGGTATCATAACTATATCCAATGCTCTTAAAACTTTCCGGTGTACTGTGTAATTCATTTATGGATGCAATAACAATAGGCACATGTTTATGACCAATGTTCACCACATCGTTTGTAATTCGACGTGTATATTCAAAAGGATCATAATTCAACGTAGCAGGCATTGCCGCAACAGAGGTATCATTCCGTATTCCAATGTATTTTTCAACCAGGTCTTTACAGACAGGAATTTCAAATTCCGGGTCTTCGGTAAGACTAACGCGAATAGTATCGCCTATTCCATCTTCCAGCAATGTTCCGATACCAATGGCAGATTTTATTCTTCCGTCTTCACCATCACCAGCTTCTGTTACACCTAAATGCAAAGGATAACATTCACCGAATTCGTTGAACATCTGGTGTATGAGTAAACGATAGGCCTGCACCATTACGAGCGGATTACTGCTCTTCATACTCAACACAATATTGTGATAAGATTCTGCTCTTGCGATACGCAAAAACTCCATCGCACTTTCCACCATTCCCTTAGCGGTGTCGCCGTAACGGCTCATGATGCGGTCACTCAGGCTTCCATGATTGGTTCCTATCCGCATAGCTGTGCCGTGTTCTTTACAAATTCTTACAAGCGGCGTAAACCGCTCGCGGATCCTTTCAATTTCTTCTGCATATTCTGCATCAGAATATTCTATCTGTTCAAATTTCTTCTTGTCTACATAATTACCTGGATTAACTCTTACTTTCTCCACTATTCTTGCTGCAATTTCTGCTGCATTGGGTGTAAAATGTATATCAGCCACAAGAGGAACATGATAACCTTTGTCTTTTAGATCCTGGATAATGTTCCGCAGATTCTCTGCTTCATTTTTAGATGGTGCTGTAATTCGTACGAGTTCAGAACCTGCTTCAATACAACGGATAGTTTGTGAAACGGTGGCTTCCGTATCCATCGTGTCTGTGGTCGTCATGGTTTGAACCCTTACAGGCTGATCGCCACCCAACAACAATCCACCCACTTTTACAGAAAGCGTTTTCAGGCGTTTGTACTCACTTAATGATTCACAATACAATTGCATATAATTCTATAACTGCGAAAAGATATATTTGTTCGCAAAGATACGGTTTGGCATTCAGGTCTACCAGTCCTTCTCCGGCTTATTGGCTGAGTTTGAACTGGATTTTTTCAGCTTATCATGTAAACTTTTCTCCTTCTGTAACAGTGCCTGAAGTTTTTCTTCCGCTTCTTTCTGAGAAAGTTTTGAAGGTTGTTTTTTAGCCTGTTGTTTGTCGGGTGATTTGTTTTGTTTCTGATCTTCCTTTTGATTTTTCTGGCGCAACGCTCTTTGCAGATTTATACGGGCATCTTCATCATCAGGATTTATACGTAAAGCATTTTTATAGGCTGCAATGCATTCATCCAGTTTTTTATTATTCTGGTAAACAACGCCCTTATTGTAATGTATGGCAGATTGTTCCATTTTATTTTTTGATATCTTCAAAACACCGTCGTAAGTATTTAAAGCTTCATCCACCTTCCCTGATTTATATAAGGCATTTCCTAAATTATATTCCGCAGCAGTTTCGTCTTTTTTTATAGCCGCTGCTTTCTTATAGTAAGCAATAGCGGAATCATATTGTTTGCGTAAATACGCTTCATTTCCATATTGTATCAGTTCTTCTTCACTTTGCGCAAAAGAAGAAAGGGGAATTAAAAAAAACAATGCGGCAACAAGAGGCTTTAATTTTTTTACATAATTTTTTCTTTCTGACACAAATATTTCGAATAATAATAATAAAAACATTAGCATCATAAAAATCTGAAAATAGCTGCTGTAATGATTTTGTGAATCATCATTAATCTCGCGTTTTTCAATTGAATTCAGATCTGTAATGAGCTTAGAAACTGCCCGGTCGGTTGCTGAAAACAATTGGTAATCTCCATTTGTTTTTTGGGCAATGTCGGTTAAAATGGACTCATTTAATTTGGAATAAACAACATTTCCGTTTTGATCGGTTTTGTAAGATCCAGTCAAAAGATCCGGTATAGTGGCACCTTGCGGAGAACCCATACCAATTGTATGAATCACTACGCCTGAGCTGGACAATTCTTCTGCCTGACTGATCGCATTTTCATCATGATCTTCTCCATCGCTGATCAATACGATCGATTTATATTTTGTTTGTTTTTCATTGAAGGAAAGATTGCACATTTTTAATGCATCACCGATTACGGTTCCCTGTGTAGGAATCATTTCTGTAGATACGGATGATAAAAATAATTTAGCCGCACTATGATCCGACGATAAGGGCATCTGGAGATAGGCCTTTCCGGCAAATACGACAATACCTACACGGTCATTTTGTAACCGGTCAATTACTTTACCGATTAGTTGTTTGGCTCTTTCCAGTCTTGAAGGCGAAACATCCTGCGCCAGCATACTATTGCTTACATCCAATGCAAACATTACATCAATCCCTGTTTTTTGCGTTAACGCACCAGAATCTTTACTTCTAAAATTAGCAACAGCAAATATGCCGGCAATGAAAGCAATTAATAAAAGAATAAACTTGAAATTGAATTTTGCTTTACTAAAATCGGCAGTCAGCATATCTACCAGGCGTTGATCACCGATTTTCTTTGCGATAGCTTTTTTTCGTTGCAAGCTCAGAATATATATCAACAGCAACACCGGCACCAGAGCCCCTATCCAAAAAAAATAAACATGCTGAAATGAAAACATAATTAACGCTTAACAATAACCAAGCCGTACGAGCCGGTAAAGTTCAAAGATTTCATTGATTCATCCGTTAACGCTATGGTAATTTGCCCTGTTTAGGTTTATTACATTTTACCCTCAAAGAAACCATATTGTTTCAGGATATCTTTTGTAATGTCCACCTGTAATGCACTAAGGTTTTTTGCCTTGTCAGATTGTACGAATGTTACAAAGAAATATACATGCCTGTTTTCTTCTATCCATCCGATCACCCAGCCAAGAGGTGATTGCGTGGGGCTTACACCGGTAGCACTGATGTAGGAAAGTTTATAGGCAGTATTATCTACCTGCACCATAGCGTCTCTCACAGATTGCATAACACTTTTTCTTAAAGGCAACTGATCAAAATATAATTTTTTCAAGAGCCCTAATTGTTCGTCAGGTGAAATTTTTAAAGAATTGTCCATCCAGAATGAATCAATCGAAGCTGACATCATTTGATTGCCATAACTCAGAGAATCCAGCCATAACTGCATGGTATCTTTTCCAATGCGGCGTGCCACCTCCTGAAAATACGGGTTGGCATTGAATTTAAAGGCGCTTTTCAGGTCAAAATTTCGGTTCCAGTTATTTTGCCTTTTTACGCCGTCCCAGCGAATTACCATATCATCACCGGTTAACTTTCCTGTTTGTAATGCTACCAGAGAATTGAACATATTAAAACCGGAAGAAGGTTGAAAACGCTGTGTATCCAAAGCCATATTATACACGGTAATCTCTCCGTCTGTGTTACGTAGCATGGTAAAACATCCGTCTACATTTTGTGCATCAAAGTATTTCTTCAGGCTGTTATCAATTTTTGCCTTGTTAACAGAGCAGGATACAATTGAAAATGAAATAGAGATAAGTATAAAAAAGTATTTCATAAGTTAAGCAGTTTGGTCTAAATGTTTGGCAGTGGCTTCGAGCGCTTCGTAAAATGTTTTACCGAATTTTCTAATAAGTGGTTCTTTTAAAAATTCATAAACCGGCACTTTCAATTTTTTTCCGAGCGAACAGGCAGCTTTGCAATTATCTTCACGCGGTTCATAATTTGCATATTCTGTAATACCATCTACACTTGCTGTAATTGTAATAGGAAATAAATGGCAACTCAGCGGCTTCTTCCATTTTACTTTTCCATCCCGGTATGCCTGTTCAATTCCGCATTTTACAATGCCCTGTTCATCTGTAATTCCGTACACACATATGGCATTATTAATTGTTGGCGTTACCCAGCCAAATTCTTTATCATACACATAGCGACCCTGCTTATTTAATTCCCGGATACTTGTTTCGGATAAATAAGGCAACACGGCATCATATACTTCGTCGATCTTTTTCAATTCTTTTTTATCCAGCGGAGCACCGGCATCGCCATCCACACAACATGCGCCTTTGCATTTGGTAAGATCACATACAAAATGTTTTTTTACAATTTCATCACTTACCAATACATTATCAATTGCGATCATGGCTGCAAAAGTACGACTGAAACCTGTTCAATCATTGTTAATCAAAAAGAATAAAGAATTGGTGAACGCTTATTTTTTCCAGCGGAAAGTGTTGATCATGTGGTGAATATCCTTTGTAAGAAAATCCTGCACTGGTTTTATCGAGTCTGCATTGGGGGTTGCTCCAAAATAAAGTGCACCTCTAATAAAGTTTTTGGTTGTATCGCTCAAAAAAAACTGACGGGCTGTAGCGGCATTTCCACCCACGCTAAAATAAACGCCATATATATCATTCGGAGTTTTGATCAGACTATCCTTTATAGAAGATGCCACGGCTTCATTTTTATTGGTGAGGTTGAAAGCATCATTCACCATTTTGTCGAAATGATTGATGCCGGAAGAATCTGTATAAGTTCCGTCGCTATTTCTTACTTTATAAATTGCTCTTCCACCTATAATTTTATAGCTTAGAAATATTCTTGCTTCATATTGCGGAAAATCGATGTTGATCCAGTACGGATTTTCGGGTGTGCTGTCAAAATAGGTGCTATCCTGTATAATATTCGCATAAACAGGATACTCAAATGCATACGGAAATCCTTCACGGTTAAATGTCTGATAAGCATGTTTGGGAAGCTCTATTTCAAAATAGCCTTTCTTTTTAGAAGTATAGGTTGAATTACAACCCGGGATCAGGAAAATTAAAACCAGAACGACTATGAATTTTTGCACGATGAATTTTTAAGCCTCTTCTTCCTGAGTTTTTTTAATAATAACTTTTACTTTATCGATCCTGTTTCGATTAATTTCCAAAGGGATAAATGTAAAATCACCAGCTTCGACTGTTGAATTGATCTCAGGAAATTCTCCAGCAATTTCAAGAACAAGTCCAGCCAGTGAATCACTATCGCCTCTCACAGATTCAAAAGTGTCGGATGATAATTTCATGGCTTTACAGGCATCATTGATCATTGTTTTACCTTCAAAAATATAATTATGTTCATCAATTTTTTTATTCACGCTTTGTTCATCATCGAATTCATCTTCTATTTCCCCTATCACTTCTTCCATAATGTCTTCGAGTGTAACAATTCCGGATGTGCCGCCAAATTCATCCACCACCACTGCAAAGTGAATTCGTTTATGACGGAAATCCTGCAGAAGATCTTCAATTAATTTTTGTTCATGTACGAAATAGGGCTGGCGTAACAATACCTGCCAGTTGTAATCACCGGGTTCAGATAAATGAGGCAGAACATCTTTAGTATGTAACATGCCTATGATTTCGTCCAGGTTACTTCTATATACCGGTATACGTGAATAATGCAGGTCTTCAATTCTTTTTACTACTTCCGTGAAAGTGGTTTCAATTTCCATTCCGCTTACATCCATCCGGGTACGCATAATTTGCTTAACGCTGGTGCCGCCGAATTTCCGGATACCTTTTAAAATTTGTTTTTCTTCAATCGTTGCTTCATGTTCCGGCAACAGGTCAATGGCATCATCGATATGACTATTATCCATTTTATTATTTTCCGGTGACATTTTTCTTTCGATGCGGTCACTCAGTTTCACCATTCTTTTACTAAGTCTGTAAAAGATGCTGTTAAAAACCTCAATCATTAACGAAGATGTGGAAGCAAACCATACTCTGTGATGTGTAGCCCATACTTTTGGCAGTACTTCCGCAAATAAAATAAGGAAAAAAGTGACGCTTATTACTTTGATAAGAAATTGCGGCCAGAAATGAATGGTGGCCGGTAAAAAAGTATCGAACAAAATATTGGAAACGAGAATGATGCCTATGTTTACAAAACTATTGGTGATCAGCATTCCTGCCAGCAATGTTTTGGGATGTTCCAGAAGATGCACAATTCTTCTGAATGAAGGTTGTCTTTTGGTTTTTAAAACATTAATGTCTTTATTAGAAAGAGAGAAAAAAGCAACTTCGCTTCCGGCCACTAAAAAAGAAATGATGAAAAGGATGATGGCTATAAAAAATAAAACTGTTGTTGCTCCCGGTGTTATGGTTAAGAATTGAAATGTACCGGAGTAAATGACCGAATGATAGTCCACACAAATGATTTTAGTTAACAATCTGCATTATGCAGTTTTAAAAAGGCAATTTTTCAACATCGTCACCATCCTGGTGAGGTGGTAATTCTGAATGCGGATCATTTGGATCGAAGCCGGAACCATGTCCGCCCTCATTCCTTTTGTCGAGCATAATCAGATTATCCCCAACAATCTCGGTCGCAAATTTTTTATTGCCTTCTTTATCTTCCCAGCTTCTGGTTTTAAGTCTTCCTTCTATATAAACAAGACTTCCGCGGTGAAGATATTTTTGTGCCAGCTCTGCGAGACCGCGCCACAAAACTACCGTATGCCATTCTGTTTGAGAAATCAGTTTTCCGCTGCGGTCTTTATAAGTTTCGGTAGTGGCGAGAGAAAATTTTGCAACGGCAATATTTCCTTCCAGAAATTGAATGTCTGGATCTTTACCCAAATTTCCTATCAGCATCACCCTGTTTACACCTCTCATAGTTTTGCTTTTGATGAGCAATCGCTTTATTTAAAGATACTAAAAAATGTTACACTGATACAGGCCTTAAGGTAGTTTTTGGGGTATAACAAACCTGGCTACTCAGTCAGAATAGCCGGGTTTGTTTGAATAAGGTTTTACCATTGAATCTTTCTGGAGAAATACATTATCACAAAAAGCGTAATAAATAAACCAATACTACCGAGTAACAAAGCATAATCCTGCAGTTGCAATATTGTAAATATATAAGAGTAAGTGAGCAACAGAACCATTGATAAAATCACGGTAAGTTTACCGGATTGTAATATTCCATTGATGAACCAGCCGATCAGTCCGATGGTGCCGGCAGATGCTATCAGATATGCCACATTAAATCCAATGTATTCTGAAAAGGAAAGTAATAGAACATAAAATAGGATAAGCGCAACTCCAATGAGACCGTACTGTAAGGGATGCACAGATTTTTTATTGGTGGTTTCCACAATAAAGAAAAAAGCAAAGGTGAGTACGATACACAAAAAAGAATATTTTACAGAACGGGTAGTTTTCTGGTAAGCGTTAACAGGTATGTAAAAATCTGCGCCGAATGACGAATTGTAAATATTTGTATAATAAGTGCTTGTATCATTTTTAGCCGAACGTGTTTCCCTCCATTGCTGAGGAAATTTTCTTTTAAATGAAAGACTTTTCCATTGGGCTGTGAAACCATCTTTCTGAACATTTTTTGTTTGCGGCAATACGTCACCGGAAAAGCTTGGGTGCGGCCATTTTGAAACCAGGGTTGCCGTTGTTATTTTACCGGAGGGAGTAAACAATAATTTTTGTGAGCCGGCAACATTCATCACCGTTTCAAACTGAACATGCAGCATATCATCGGGACCGACTAGTTTCAACGGTGCCATCAACCCTTCAAACCCTGCAAAAGTCTGCATCGTAAGTGGAATGGTTTGATTATTCCATTTCATTTTTATTTCATCATTCAATCCTTTAGCATCAGCAATGCTTAAGGATACAAATGCTTCATTCCATAACATTTTAGTACTGTCGAGACCCAGATCCTGATAAGGTAATCCATTATAAGTGCCTTTGATGTTTACCGATGCAGTATACAGGATCACTTTATAAATTCCTCTGTGTCTTTCCTCCGGGATAGCCTTTGCGTCAAAATTTAGCTGATCCGGAAGAAAAAAAGCGTATTCCTTGAGACGGATGTTCTGACCGTTCTCGATTTTTTCTGACCAGTAAGGAATTATTACAACAGGACCGTTTATGTTTTGCGCACCGGCCCATTTACTGCTTACTTCATTAATGGCTTCTTTTTGTCTTTCTTCCCTTTCAGTAATCAGATTACCAACATAGATGGCAGGAATCTGAAGGATAAGAATAATCAGTGCAATGATGCCCGCTTTTAAGAGGATCTTTGGTTTGGGTGTTGGTTGAATGTTGTTCTCCATGATATTAATTGTTGTTGTTTAAATTTTGAATGTTCCTATATGCTTTTCCACAGATGAAAAAACCTGCAACGCCAAAAGAGCAGTCTATGAGTTGCCATCCTAAAGGAATCTGGCGACAATACCCTGCAATGCATGCAAAAGGAAAAATGAGGAGGCTGGCGATTATGCCGAATTGAATAATCCATACATTTCTTACAGGGTCTTTGTAAGGACCGATGAAGAGAATGGCTAATACGATGTGTGCAAATCCGAGCCAGTCGTAACCGTATAAATATTGCGGATATTCAGATTGTAACTGAATATATTTATTCAAAATAAAACTGATCCACTGATGTGCAGATGTATTTAGCGGCATACAATCCAGCAGTAGATTTAATTCAGTTTCCACAGGAAAAACAGTTATGCCACTTATGAACAATCCGATGATCATAAAGAGCATCAGCATTTTTGTTTTTTTTAATTTTGATTTCATTATTTATTTTTTTAAAAGTACTTTGTATCTCAAAGTATATACACAAAAAAAATTATTTCATATTCCTGATCATATTTTCAAGTGCGGATAAATGCTCCTGAAAAGCTTTTTCCCCTACGCGTGTTATCGTATAAGTAGTATTGGTTTTTTTGCCGATGAATCCTTTGTTGATTTTGATAAATCCTGCTTCATCAAGCGATTTGATATGAGATGCGAGGTTGCCATCACTCACATCTATCAATTCTTTTAATTCATTAAAATTGATAGAATCGTTAATCATCAGTGTGCTCATGATGCCGAGCCTGACCCGGCTGTCAAAAATTTTATTGAGTTTAGCGATTGGATTTTTCATCATTGATTTCTTTCATATTTATACCACATGATGATACCATAAAGGATATGCATAATGCCAAATCCTGCTGCCCAGAAATACAATCCATATCCTATAAAACGGGTATTGATCAGTCCCAGAATAATCTCAATTAATCCCAGATAACGTATATCAGTGAGCGTATATTTACTGGCATTTACCAGAGCCAACCCATAAAATATTAAGGTAAGTGAAGATACAAAACGCCACTCATTATACTGGAGCATACTTAGAATAAAAAAACCGCCGGCAATAAGTGGAATGAGTAAGTTCAATGCGAGCTTACGGGAAACCGAATTCCATATATTTACCTTTTGTTGTTGTGAACGGCGGAAAGTGAAAAAGTAAGCAGTTACAAGTGTAAGTAATAAAACAACACCGGCGACAAAGAACAACTGATATTTTAATTTCTGAAAAGCATCATTAGAATAGCCGGTGGCATCAAAAGCAACATAATACGTTTCGATCATTTGCAAGGCATACCATGCTCCTGCCAGCGACCAAACACCTGCCGCTATGCCACTGAAACCACTCAGCGATACAAAACGGCTACTGCGTTCCATCATGTGCCTGATGTGTTGAATATCCTGCAAAGGTTCTTTTGGTGTATACATAAAAAGTACTTTGAATAACAAAGTAAAGGATAGTTTTATAAAATCCCAAACTTTTTTTTAAACAGAGGTAAAGTGTAAAATCTCCGTTTGCAACAACTTAGGAAATGCGAGTTCTTTTAAACGATATATCGGAACATCCCTATAATCATTCAGCTTTGGAAGTGTGTCACATTGAAGATGCACAAATAAGGCTTCTATCGTTTGATGGGTAAGCTGTTGCCGGGCATTGGATGAATGCAATAGTTGGTGTTTCATAAAACCCTGTTCTTTGAAATATTTTGACCGGGTAAACTCTTCTGTAGTGATGGCTGTAGAAGATTCGCTTTGAACAAATTGATGCAATCCATGCCATATATCTTTTTCCATTCTTTTTTTAACCAGTACTGAGATTCCGTCAGTTACCATTACAAACTGAAAATAACGGGTGATTTTGTTAAGCTTTTTTATTTTTACCGGAAGTGATAATTGCACTCCATCCAGATATGCCAAACAATTAACTTGAAGCGGACAGAGGCTACAAATTGGTTTGGGTTTACATACGGTAGCACCAAAGTCCATGATAGCCTGATTGTATATGGCGTGATCTTTTTCTGGCAATAATTCTTCAGCTAATGCAGCAAAGAGTTTTTTCCCTTCTGTTGTATCGATCGGTTTATTAATATTAAAATACCGGCTGAGTACCCGGTACACATTTCCATCCACAACCGCTTTAGGCTCATTAAACGCAAAAGAAGCAATGGCAGCTGCGGTATAATTTCCTATTCCTTTTAGCTGAAGTATAGAAGTATAATTATCAGGAAATTCTCCATTCAATTCTGTCCAAATAAACCGGGCTGTAAACAATAAATTTCTGCACCTGCTATAATACCCCAAACCTTCCCAATGCTTAAATACATCATTATCAGAAGCTTGAGCAAGTATTTCTACAGTTGGATAATGTTTTATGAATTTGAGATAATAATCGAGCCCCTGCTCTACCCGGGTTTGTTGCAATATGATCTCACTCAGCCAAATGCGATAAGGATTTTTTTCCCCCTTCCATGGCATTTGACGGTGATTTTCAACGGAATTCCATCGCAATAAGCCCTTCACAAAGCGGTTTTTAAAAGTTTTCTTCATCAACAACACTGTTTTTCAACTACTTCTGAATCCATGGCATGATTTTATATAATGCATTTAGAGATAATATTTGTTTAAACGAACTGATTATCACTATGTTATTTGGATGTATCATTTGAAAACATTAATTTTCTATAATAATTTTTAATTATGAGAAAGGCCGATCTGATCAACAAAATCTCCGATAAAACCGGTATTCCAAAAGTAGATGTTTTAGTAACTCTGGAAACCATGTTTAAAGAAATCAAGCAAAATCTTGCGGAAGGGGAAAATATTTACGTTCGGGGATTCGGAAGTTTCATTATTAAAAAAAGAGCTGCCAAGATTGGCCGAAATATTAAAAAGAATATTGCGGTGTCTATCCCCGAGCATTTCATTCCTGCTTTCAAGCCGGCTAAAGAATTTGTTCAGGAAATTAAATCTTCCACAAAGATCAAAGAAGCTCCGGAAGTTAAAGAAGACGAAGAGTAAGCCTTAACTTTGCGCTTCAAATTTTTTAAGTGAATAAACCTCTTCTTCTTGCGGGATCTGGCCTGTTACTCGTTTGCCTTCTTTTCTTTTTCGGCAGAACTACAGAACCCAAAAAAACAGATCAGAAAAAATCATCAGTTTCATCTTTCAATATTGATATTTTTATTGCAGATGCTAAAAGGAAATTAACTCCTTCTCAAACAATTTATTTAAGCGGACTGGAAAATTCTGTTAAGCGGGGTGATGTGGTAGCTCAGCAGATAAAAGCCTATCAGTCAATCGCTTCCTTCTGGAAAGACAGCATCAAAGCATTTGAGCCTTACGCTTATTATACAATCGAAGCAACTAAGTTGGATAATTCAGAAAAAAGCCTCACCTTTGCTGCCCAATTATTATTGGAGGGATTAAGAGGAGAACAGGATCAGGCGAAAGTAGACTGGGAAAGTACACAGGCTATTTCACTTTTTGAAAAGGCTTTACAACTCAATCCTGAAAATGATGAATTGAAAATAGGTCTTGGAAGCGTGTATGTGTATGGCAAAGGAAAAAGCGGTGGTTCACAGGCAACCATGAAAGGTATTCAGCAGTTGCTGAGTGTTGTGAGAAAAGATTCGATGAACATGAAAGCGCAGTTGGTGCTGGGTGTAGGAGGCTTGGTTTCGGGGCAATATGAGAAAGCGATTGAAAGATTTAAAAAAGTGGTAGAGAACGAGCCAAACAATGTAGAAGCTATTGCTTATCTGGCTGATACTTATGCTGCCATGGGAAATAAACAGGAAGCTGTAAAATGGTATACAATTACAAAAAAGATGGTGAATGATCCACACTATTCTAAAGAAGTCGATGAGAGGATCAAAACAATACGATAGAATTAATTAAATATATTTTTCAAATAAAAAAGACTTAGGTATGCCTTGTGGTAAAAAGAGAAAACGTCATAAAATTGCTACACACAAGCGTAAAAAACGTTTAAGAAAAAACCGTCATAAGAAGAAGTAATTCTTTTTATAGGTGCCGGGTTC
>JANOAO010000070.1:0-19455 GCA_031411115.1 Bacteroidota bacterium | reverse complement strand
GGCACAGGCACAGTCTCTAAAAGTGGATACGATGTTTTTGATTCATCTGTAGTTTCTCGTAAAAGAATGCCTCAGCAAAATGAATTCTGGAATCATAACTATAATTTCCCTGCGAAACCAAGGAATATGTGGGAAGTTGGTTTGTCTGCAGGTGCATTTAATGTAATCGGAGACGTTCCGGTGGTGTTTCCAACTTTAGGGTTTGCGGCACACGTACGTAAGGCTTTTGGGTATGTATTTTCTGTTCGTTTACAATATATGCAAGGAACAGCCAAAGGTTCAAGCTGGTTAGCATCTGAAAATTTTGGTAAAAACAAACCTGTTGCAGCTCTATACAGTGCACAGATTCAAGATCCTTTAACAGGTGCGCCTTCTACATCTTTACCACGTCCTGCTGAGGTTGTGTACTATAACTATAAGAATGAAACTCAGGACCTTAGTCTTCAGGGTATCATTACTTTAAATAACATCCGTTTCCATAAACAAAGAACTGGTTTTGTTGTGTATGGTGGTGGTGGTTTTGGCGCTTCTGCTTATAAAACGATGCTGAACCTTACAGATGCTAACGGAGCTGTTTATTCTAATTTGTTTACACAAGCCAGCCAGATCGAATATCTATATTCTAACAGAAAAGATATCAAGAAATTACTGAAAGACGGTTTGGATGACAGTTATGAAACTCCGGCTCAAACGAATGGTGAGCGCCGCCCTAAACTGGGAGATAAAACATTGCGTTTTTCAACCACTGTATTAGCAGGTATTGCTGTTCGTTTAAGCAAAAGAATCAATGTTGCATTAGAGAACCGTCATACTTTCATTAAAGATGATTTGTTAGATGGTCAGCAATGGTCAGAGCATCCTATCGGAAATGCAACAACTACCGGTAACTGGGATTCATACAATTATGCTTCATTGGGTATTAATATTAATCTGGGATCTAAATCAGTGGAACCATTATGGTGGATCAATCCATTGGATTATGTTTATGGAGAAATCCAGAACCCTCGCCAGTTAAAGATTCCAAAACCAATTTTGGATGATACAGATGGCGATGGTGTTACTGATCAATTTGACAGAGAACCAAATACTCCTGCAGGTTGCCCGGTTGATACGCATGGTGTTTCAAGAGATACTGATGGTGATGGTGTTCCAGATTGTAAGGATAAAGAGTTGGTTACCCCAACAACTTGTCAGCCAGTTGATGCAGACGGTGTAGGTAAATGTCCAGATCCTGAGTGTTGCAAAAACAGAGATTCTGCTGTTGCTGTAATATGTGATTGTAATTATCCAACAATGACATTTGCGAATAACAATTCAACAATCAGCGCTAACACACGTGCATTATTAGCTACTGTTGCTGCAAAGATGAAAGCAAATCCAACTTGTTCTATCATTTTAACCGGATATCCTGAAGCATCGAAAGCTTCTCAGGCTAATTGCCAGAAGAGATTAGAAGCTGCAAGAAGATATTTGATTGAAAAAGAAGGCATCAGCGCAGACAGGATCACTAACAATTGTGAAATTGGTGGTGGTGATAAGAATGCGGTGGATGTTAAATGTCCGTAATTATTCATAATTTTTTTTATAAAAGAAACCCTCCCACAAGAGGGTTTCTTTGTATATATATTAACGCTTACAACCTGAATTATTTATAATTATCCATCAATTTTGGCTAAAATTCATTAATTTCGCCGTTCTTTATGAGAGGAATAATCGTTTTAATTACATCCCTTTTTCTTTTAGCAGCCACCTCATCGTGCAACAAATTTTCTAAAGTTCAGAAAAGTAAAGACGTAGCTTATAAATTGGCTATGGCTGACGAATATTTCGCCAAAAAGAAATACCGATACGCACAGCAATTGTACGAAGAGTTATTTCCGGTGTATAAAGGCAACCAGAAATTTGAAGAACTGTATTATAAATATGCTTATTGCTTTTATAATCAGGGTTTATACAGAGATGCAGAAAATCTTTTCAAAGGGTATCTGGAGGTTTTTCCTACCAGCAGCAGGGCAGAAGAGATCGATTATATGAGGGCATACAGCTTTTATAAACAATCTCCCAAAATTGAACTGGAACAGGTAAATACGGTGAAAGCTATGCAGATGATGCAGACTTTTATCAGTATACATCCGGGTTCACCCAGAATAAAAGAAGCATCAGATATTATTGATCTCTCCAGGAAAAAACTGGAAGTAAAAGAATTCAGGTCTTCTCAATTGTATTATGATATGGGTAATTTCAGGGCAGCCGCGCTGTCTTTTACCAACCTCATGAACAGTTATCCAGAATCGGAAAAAGGGGAAGAATATAAATTGATGGTCGTTAAATCTTATTATCGTTTTGCCAAACTCAGTATTACGGAAAAACAAATTGAAAGGTTTGAAAAAGTAATAACGGAGATAGATGATTTTAAAGATCGTTATCCGGAGAGTAATCTCACAAAAGAAGTAGAAAGTTTTAGAAATTTAAGTCTTAATAATATTAAAGCATTACAAAATGAGCAAAATTCGTCGGCAGCTAAGTTCTAATACCAGTAGTTCTGTAGAGCCTAAGAAATTAGTGGACATGAAAGATAAAACGGGTAATCTGTATGAATCTATCGCGATTATTGCGAAGAGAGCCAATCAGATTAATATCACCATCAAGGAAGAATTACACAACAAACTGGAAGAATTTGCCAGCCATACCGATAGCCTGGAAGAGATCCACGAAAACAAAGAGCAGATCGAGATTAGCCGTGCTTACGAAAGAATGCCTAATCCTGCTTTACTGGCCACTACCGAATTTATGGAGGATAAAGTGTATTTCCGCAGAAACGACGAAGATCTGTTCAGCTAATATTTGCAAACATTTTCATTTAGATACTATAATTTTACGACGGTTGTTTATCAACCGTCTTTTTTATGTTGAAAGGGAAGAAAATTCTACTGGGTATTTCAGGAAGTATTGCAGCTTATAAATCGGCAATACTGGTTCGCCTTTTAATAAAAAGCGGTGCGGAAGTAAGGGTGATTATGACGCCTTCCTCTAAAAGTTTCATTACTCCACTTACGCTATCCACTCTTTCAAAAAATCCGGTACTGTCTGAGATTTCAGAAAAAGACGAATGGTCCAATCACGTGATGTTAGGCCGTTGGGCAGATCTCATGCTCATCGCTCCATTGAGTTGCAATACACTTTCTAAAATGGCGAATGGTGCATGTGATAATTTATTAATGGCCGTGTATCTTTCTGCAACGTGCCCGGTTGCCGTTGCTCCGGCTATGGATGAAGATATGTGGTTGCATCCTTCTACGAAGAAAAATATTACTACTTTAGAACAATACGGCAATAAGTTGATTCCGATTGACAGTGGCGAACTGGCCAGTGGCCTTATAGGCCCGGGAAGAATGGCTGAACCGGAGAACATCATCAAATGGCTTACGTTTTTTTTTCAGCAGTCACAAAGTCTTAACGGAAAAAAAGTAATGATCACTGCCGGTCCTACTTATGAACCGCTTGACCCGGTTCGATTTATAGGAAATCATTCCACCGGTAAAATGGGTATTGCCCTGGCAGAAAGTTTTCGCGATCGCGGTGCAACCGTAACACTTATACTGGGGCCTTCCGGCCAGATTCCACCGTCAGGCATTGCCGTACATCGCATACAGACTGCCGCAGAAATGCTGCAGGAGGTAAATAAAGTTTTCGATCAGACAGATATTGCGGTATTAAGCGCTGCAGTTGCAGATTATAAACCGGCAAATATATCTGAACAAAAAATTAAAAAAACCGTTGATGAACTTTCGGTGAATCTGGTAAAAACGGATGATATATTAGCTTCACTCGGTAAACGAAAAACAGATAAACAGATTTTGGTTGGTTTTGCGCTGGAAACAGAAAATGAGATCAGCTACGCAAAACAAAAACTGGAAAAGAAAAATGCTGATTTTATTATAATGAATTCATTGCGGGATGCCAACGCAGGTTTCGGATATGACACCAATAAAATAACGATTTTTCATAAGCAGGGAAAACAATTCGATTTCGAAACAAAATCAAAAAAAGAAGTTGCGGAAGATATCGTAACTACTATAATGCAACATCCATGAAAAAAATCTTTGCGCTCCTATTATTGATTTTTATTGTACAGATTACACATGCACAGGAATTGAATGCACGTGTTACTGTGGTTACACAACGCATTGGCAACAACGTAAACCGCAATACTTTCACTACATTACAAACGGCGTTAAATAATTTTCTGAATAACAGAAAGTGGACAGGAGACACCTATGCATCCAATGAAAAAATAGATTGTAATTTTCTCATAAACCTTGAACTCACTGACGATCCAAATGTATATAAAGCAAGTTTGATGATACAGGCGGCAAGACCTGTTTTTAATACTTCCTATTTATCACCGCTGGTGAATTTTCAGGATGAGAATATGATATTTAAATATATTGAGTTTCAACAGTTGGAGTTTAATGAGAACAGGGTAAGTGGCTCCGATCCGCTGGTATCTAATCTTACAGCAATACTTGCCTATTATGCCTACGTGATCATCGGTTTTGATGCAGCCTCCTTTTCACAAAAAGCAGGCGAACCTTATTTTCAAAAAGCACAGAATATCATTAATAATGCGCCCGATGGAAGAGGTATTGGCGGATGGAAACCTTTCGACGGGGTACGTAACCGTTACTGGCTGATAGAAAATATGCTGAATGGCCGTTATTCGATCATGCACGACATTTATTATGTGTATTACAGACTGGGGTTAGATAAATTTTATGAAGATGAAAATGCGGGTAGAGTAGAGATTCTGAATGTGCTGAATCTATTGAGTAATTTTAATACGGACAATCCTAATACAATGATCAATCAGTTTTTCTTTCAGGGAAAAGCAACAGAACTGATCAAAATATTTTCTAAAGCCCTTCCACCCGATAAAGCCAGGGCCATGGAGTTACTGCCTAAACTTGATCTTACAAATGCTACACGTTACCGGGAAGAATTGAAGAAATGATGCGACTTATTTTATTATTATTGCTGATTAACTCCTGTTCAAAAAAAAAGGAAATACTTCCACCTGAAAAAATGCAGGCGGTGATGTGGGAATATATCAGGGCGGATATTTATGTAAATGAGTTTTTGAAAAAAGATTCATCATTAAATGCAGAAAAGGAACATGCAGCTATTCTGCAAAAGATATTTTCAAAACACAAAATCAGTAAAGAAATTTTCTTTGAAAATTACCAGTATTATACCAGCCGTTCTGAGCTGATGAGCCCATTGCTCGACACCATCTTTGCACGACAAACAAAACGGAACGAAATACAAATCAATAAAATCAGAAAATGAATAAGTTGTATACAGATGCAGCGGACGCTGTGAAAGATATTCAGGATGGCGCAACTATAATGCTGGGAGGTTTTGGATTGTGCGGCATTCCGGAGAATTGTATTGCAGCACTTGTTGAAAAAAAGATTATGCAGCTCACCTGTATCAGTAATAACGCAGGGGTGGATGATTTTGGAATCGGACTAATGCTGCAGCAAAAACAGGTAAAAAAAATGATCTCCTCTTATGTAGGTGAAAATGCAGAATTTGAAAGACAATTATTATCCGGCGAACTCGAAGTTGAACTGGTTCCACAGGGAACGCTTGCAACCCGATGTATGGCTTCTGGTTATGGCATGCCTGCGATCTTTACGCCCGCTGGTGTAGGAACGGAAATTGCCGAAGGAAAAGAAACACGCCTATTTAACGGGAAAGAATATTTGCTTGAAATGGCTTTTGATGCTGATTACGCAATCGTTAAAGCATGGAAAGGCGATACGCTGGGCAACCTTATTTTTAAAGATACTGCAAGAAATTTCAATCCCCTGATGGCCATGGCCGGTAAGATCACTATTGCTGAAGTGGAAGAACTCGTTCCTGCCGGAACACTGGATCCGAATCATATACACACGCCGGGTATTTACGTACACCGCATTTTTGAAGGGAAGAATTACGAAAAAAGAATTGAGCAACGCACTACAAGAAAAAAGACTGCTAAATAATTTTTATGGCATTAGATAAACATCAGATCGCACAAAGGATTGCCTGCGAATTACAAGATGGCTTTTATGTAAACCTCGGAATCGGCATTCCTACTTTGGTGGCAAATTATATTCCTGCCGGAGTGGATGTAATACTGCAAAGTGAAAATGGATTATTGGGCATGGGACCATTTCCGGAAGATGGAGAGGAAGATGCGGATCTGATCAATGCAGGAAAACAGACAATCACTACCATTGAAGGTTCTGCTTTTTTTGACAGTGCCATGAGTTTTGGAATGATACGATCCGGCAAAGTAGATCTGACGGTTTTAGGTGCCATGGAAGTAAGTGAAAATGGAGATATCGCTAACTGGAAGATTCCGGGTAAAATGGTAAAAGGTATGGGTGGCGCAATGGATCTGGTTGCCAGTGCAAAAAATATTATTGTGGCCATGATGCATACTAATCCTAAAGGAGAAAGTAAATTGCTTCGTTCCTGTACACTTCCGCTTACGGGAAAAAATTGTGTCAAAAAAATTGTAAGTGATCTGGCCGTAATCGAATTAACAACACAGGGTTTCCGATTGCTGGAGAGAGCACCGGGTGTAACAGTTGAGGAGATCGTCGCTAAAACAGATGGTAAACTGATAGTGGAAGGCGATATTCCGGAAATAACTTTTTAGACGAAACGGAATAAAAAAAACCCGGCACTTCGACAAGCTCAGTGACCGGATTTTTTTTGAAATTTTATATTAATCCACTTTTGGTGCAGCAGCTAAAATTTCTTCGCTCACACCACTAGCATATTTTTCAAAATTCTTACGGAACTGATTGGCCAGATTTTTTGCTTTGGCATCATACGCATCTTTATCCGCCCATGTATTTCGTGGGTTTAAAATTTCCGCAGGAACATTCGGGCATTCCGTTGGCATCAGCATTCCAAAAACAGGATGTGCTTCAAAATTCACATTGTTTAGTTTCCCTTCCAGTGCAGCAGTGATCATAGCACGGGTATATGGAAGTTTCATTCTTTGTCCAATGCCATAAGGCCCACCGCTCCATCCGGTATTGATCATCCATACATTCACCTGATGTTCTTTCATTTTCTTTCCGAGCATCTCTGCATACTGTCCGGGATGTAAGGGAAGAAACGGCGCACCAAAACACGCACTGAATGTAGAAGAAGGTTCTTTAACACCGGCTTCTGTTCCTGCAACTTTAGCAGTGTAACCACTGATGAACTGGTACATGGCCTGTCCGGGAGATAATTTACTAATAGGAGGCAGAATGCCATACGCATCTGCAGTTAAAAAGAAAATATTTTTAGGTGTTTTTCCTACAGATGGTTCCAGCGCATTGCTGATGAATGATAAAGGATAACTTACTCTTGTATTCTCCGTAATCTCTTTACTTGCAAAATCAATTTTATCCGAATCATTGATGAATGTGATATTTTCAACCAATGCTCCCGGACGAATAGCTTTAAATATTTCTGGTTCTTTTTCTTCACTCAGGTCAATTGTTTTCGCATAACAACCTCCTTCAAAATTAAACACAGAGTCGTTTGTCCATCCATGTTCATCATCGCCAATCAGGTGACGGTTTGGATCTGCGCTCAATGTGGTTTTACCGGTACCGCTTAATCCGAAGAAGATGGCAGTATCTCCATCGTTGCCCATATTGGCGGAGCAATGCATACTTAAAACATGCTTCTGTTGAGGCAGTATATAATTAAGAATTGTAAAAATTCCTTTTTTCATTTCGCCGGTATAGCCTGTTCCACCAATGATGATCATTTTTTTGGTGAAACTTACCACAGCAAAATTGTGCTGACGTGTACCATCAATTGATTTATCCGCTTTAAAACCCGGAGCCTGTATGATATGCCATTCCGGTTCAAAAGATTCTAATTCATCTTCCGTTGGACGAAGAAACATATTGTAGGCAAATAAATTACTCCATGGATTTTCATTTACCACGCGGATGTTTAGTCTGTATTTTGGATCAGCACATGCATAACTGTCGCGAACCCAGATTTCTTTTTCAGACAAATAAGCAGTTACCTTTTGAAATAACTGATCAAAATATTTTTCTTCGATAGGAATATTAAAATCATTCCAATGAACAGTATCAGTTGTAATAGCGTCTTTTACAATGAATTTATCTTTCGGACTTCTGCCGGTAAATTCTCCGGTTTTAATCACAAGTGCGCCTGTGTCATTCAATACACCTTCGCCTCTTTGTACTGTTTGATCGGTTAGTTCTGCGGGACTGAGTTGATAATTCACCGGATGTTTGATGTTAAACCCTAGTGATTTTAATGCTGTTGCCGATAGCACAGGCATAGTTGTAACTGACATAGCAAGCTTTTAGTTGACAAATGTTTAAGGCAGCAAAGTTAAGATTTCACGTATTTAAAAACAATTTATCATTATTTTTTGCCTCTCTTTTTATAGTATTAACATCCGTGTTATTTTGAATGTAATACTTAAACGAAAATTTTTAAACACTATATTGCAAACTTTACCGGAACACAATATATAAATATGAAATATCTACCCTTAAATTCTCAGATCTTCATACAGAACCGAAAAAGATTTGTAGGAAAAATGGGAAATAATTCCATAGCTATTTTTAACAGCAATGACGAGTTACCTTCCAATGGAGATGCGCTTCATAAATTTAAACAAAACGCAGATCTGTACTGGTTAACCGGCATCGAGCAGGAAGATTCCATGCTTATTTTATTTCCTGATAACCCCGATCCAAAATACAGAGAAGTTTTAGTGTTGGTTCGACCTAATGAATTAAAGGAAAAATGGGACGGTCACCGTTTACGGGTGCAGGAAGCTCAGGCTATTTCCGGAATAAATACAATTGTTTGGTTGGATGTGATTGATGGATTATCGCAGCCATGGATTCATCTTGCTGAAAATATTTACCTCAATACCAATGAGAATGACCGAAAGGCCAATCTATTACAGGTTAGAGATTATCGTTATGCATCGCAAATGCGTCAACACTACCCGTTGCATAACTACAAAAGAAGTGCAAGGTTGCTGAAAGATTTACGTGCCATCAAAACTCCGCTCGAAGTGGAGGTGATGCAGACGGCCATGAACATTACGGAGCATACTTTCAGAAGATTATTAAAATTCATTCGTCCGGGTGTAATGGAATATGAAATAGAAGCGGAAATATTTCATTCCTTTTTAAGCCAGCGTGCTACCGGTCAGGCTTATGGTTCTATCATTGCCAGCGGCGACAGGGCGAGAACATTGCATTATGTGGAGAACAACCAGGAATGTAAAGACGGAGAATTGTTGCTCATGGATTTTGGAGCAGAATATGGCGGTTATTGTGCGGACCTCACCAGAACCGTTCCGGTAAATGGAAAATTCAGTAAACGTCAGAAAGAAGTATACAATGCCTGCCTTCATTTACATAAATATGCTGCCTCTATCTTAAAACCGGGTATAAGCATTGTTGATTACACCGACAAAGTAGGCGAGGAAGCAACAAAGATTTTTCAGAAAATAGGATTGATCACCAAGGCCGATGTAAAAAATGAAGACCCGGAAAACAGGGCTTACCGAAAATATTTATATCATGGAATATCTCATCATCTGGGGATAGATGTGCATGATGTGGGCACCCGAACAGAACCTGTTAAAGCAGGAATGGTTTTTACCATAGAACCGGGTATCTATATTGAGGAAGAACAAATGGGCATCCGAATCGAAAATAATTTCTGGATCAACAAAAACGGAAATATTGATCTGATGAAGAATATTCCGATTACAGCAGAAGATATTGAACGCCTGATGAAAAAATAAGATCAGAAAATTATTGAGATACATGAAACAAATCCCGAATCTTTTTACGCTTTTAAATCTGATCTTCGGTTGTCTTGCTATTATTTTCATTTTACAAAATGGCATTACCATTCAGTATAATGAAGAAGGATCGCAACTAATCGCTATGCCGGAAAAGATATGGATGGCTTCCTTATGCATAGGCATTGCCGCAGTAGTAGATTTTTTAGACGGATTTGTTGCCCGCTTATTTAATGCAGCTTCTGAAATGGGTAAGCAGCTCGATTCGCTTGCAGACGTTGTAACATTTGGTGTAGCACCTTCACTGATCGTTTATCAGTTTCTAAGAATCAGTTATGCAAGAGAAACAGATGGTATAGATGTTTCTATGCTCTACCTTTTACCTGCCTTATTAATTGCGGGGGCTGCTGCTTACCGGCTGGCAAAATTTAATATTGATACACGGCAGCAATATGGTTTTGTTGGGGTTCCTACACCGGCCGTTGGATTACTGGTGGCATCTTTTCCACTGATATACTGGTTTTCTGGTTATCAAATGCCGGCAATGTTACTGGTGAATAAATGGTTTCTGTATGTTTTTATTATTGTTATCAGCTGGCTGATGATCAGTGAAATTCCATTACTCGCCTTCAAATTCAAGAATAAAAATCTTCAAACATTTTTACCATTTATTATACTTGCATTGATTGGTATTACCGGCATCTTTATGCTGCAATGGCTGGTGGTGCCAGTTCTTTTTGTGGCTTACATTATTTTATCTTTAATATTCAAAAACAAATCATGAATTATACTGCACATGTTAAGATCATGCCTTTAAAAGATCTGCTGGACCCACAGGGAAAAGCAGTAATGGGTGGTTTAAAAAATCTGGGCATCGGTGCTATCCGGGATGTACGTGTAGGAAAACATATTGTTTTACAAATTGAAGCGGAATCCGAAGCGGATGCTAAGAAAATTGCGGATGATGCAGCACGTCTGTTACTGGCCAATGCAGTAATGGAAAATTATGAGATCAGCCTTCATAAGGGATAAATTCATTATATGCTTTACCTCGTTCCATCCCCGATAGGAAATCTTGCAGATATCACCTTCCGGGCAATAGAGATATTAAAATCTGTTGACCTGATACTTGCGGAAGATACCAGAACTTCATCTGTTTTATTATCACATTATTCTATCAACAAGCCGTTAACACCTTATCACCAGCACAATGAACACCGCATTGTAGAACATCTTGTTTCTCAATTGGCATCGGGGATGAATATTGCGATGCTCACAGATGCCGGTACACCCGGTATAAGTGATCCTGCATTTCTGCTGGTGCGGGCCTGCATCAAAGAAAGTATTGAGGTACAATGCCTGCCTGGTGCCACGGCCTTTGTGCCTGCATTGGTAAACAGCGGCTTACCCATGAACAGTTTTTGTTTTGAAGGTTTTCTTCCATTGAAAAAAGGCAGGCAAACATTTTTAAAAAGAATGGCGCTTGAAGAACGTACCATGGTCTTTTATGAAAGCCCTGTGAGATTGTTGAAAACGTTGACGCATTTTATGGAATATTTCGGTGAAGAAAGAAGGTGTTGTGTAAGCAGGGAACTTACCAAAAAATTTGAAGAGAATAAAAGAGGAACGCTCAAAGAAGTGCATGATCATTTTAATACAAAAGCGGTGAAAGGAGAAATTGTGATTGTTGTAGCAGGAAAAGAAGAATGATTTAGTAATTTGGTTCCATGAAAAAAACAGGTATACTTTTCATGATCGTGTTTTGTATGGCCGATCATATTTCAGCACAGGATGTTGCCTTTGCAAGAAAGATGGTGGATACGTTAACGTCACCTTACTTCTGGGGACGTGGTTATACCAATGATGGCATGCAAAAAACAGCTGCATTTCTTTCCCGACAATTTTCAATTTATGGCTTAACGCCGTTACACGGGAAAAAATATGAGCAGGATTTTTCATACCCGGTTAATACATTTCCTGGTAAGATGGCGGTTACTATAAATGGAAGGCCATTAGTTCCGGGAAAGGATTTTATTGTTGGAGAAGAATCTAAAGGTATCAAAGCATCAGGAGAGCTTCAGAAACAGGACAGTGTTACTTTTGTTAATCCGGAAAATCGATTTTTAGTAAAACTGGAAGATAAATTAACCTGGAGTGCGGCAACTGCTGTGGCAGATTACACGGTTATTTATGTTGATAAAAAAAGTATTTTCAACCCAGCATCATTTGATGTTCAGATCGAGAACAAATTCATTAAAAAATTTAAAGCAGATAATATTTGCGGTTATGTAAAAGGAACCGAAAAACCTGATTCATTTATTTTTATTACCGCACATTATGATCACCTGGGTGGGATGGGTTCAGATACTTATTTTCCTGGTGCTAATGACAACGCCAGCGGATTGTCGCTGCTTATGAACATGGCGCATTATTACGCTGCACATCCAGCAAAATACTCTATCGCGTTTATTTGCTTCGCCGGAGAAGAACCGGGTTTATTGGGTTCAAAATATTATACGGAAAATCCATTGGTGCCTCTAAAAAATATTCGCTTCCTGATAAATACGGATCTGGCAGGTACGGGAGAGGAAGGGATCACCATTGTTAACGCAACGGAGTATACCAAAGAATTTCAATGGATGAATGAGATCAACGATCAATATAAATTGCTGTCGAAGATTAATCCCAGAGGGAAAGCACAGAACAGTGATCATTATTTCTTCACTGAAAAAGGAGTTCCTTCGTTTTTCTTTTATACGCTCGGCGGCATAAAAGCCTATCATGATGTTTTTGATAAAGCGGCTACGTTGCCTTTGAATGAACATGAAGATCTTTTTAGGCTGCTGATAAAATTTAATGCGCGGCTGATGAACTGATCGCATGGCATCGAACAATTTTAAATCTTACACAATCAATCACATGAACTATAAATACTTTTTATTTCTGATCAACTTATTTTTTTTTGGAATGGTTCATGCACAACCTAACCGATGGCAGCAAAAAGTAAAATATTCCATGGATATTGATATGGATATTTCTACTAACCGGTTTTCCGGTAAACAAAAACTCGTCTATACCAATAACTCACCTGATCAATTAAAAAAATTATTTTATCATTTATATTTTAATGCATTTCAGCCTGGCAGCAGTATGGATATCCGTAGTCAGGAATTGGGAAAAAATCTAATCAATGGCAGAGCCGATTGGGACCCAAGAGTAAAAGACCGTATCTCTAAATTAAAAGAGGACGAAATAGGATATCAAAAAATAAAAATACTTAAGGTAAATGGTGTTGCGCAGGAATTTGTATACCATGAAACCATACTCGAAGTAAAATTATCCAAGGCAATTCTGCCAAAATCAACAGTTACCATTGACATGGAATTTGAAGCGCAAGTTCCATTGCAGGTGAGAAGAAGTGGTAGAGATAATCCGCAAACGGGTGTTCGGTACAGCATGAGCCAGTGGTATCCTAAAATGTGTGAATATGATTATATGGGCTGGCATCCTACACCTTACATTGCCCGTGAATTTTATGGCGTATGGGGAGATTTTTCAGTTAATATTTCCATTGATAAAAATTACAAGATCGGAGGAACAGGTGTGTTACAAAATTCCGCAGAAATTGGCTGGGGATATGATAAGCCCGGAACGGAATTAAGAAATATTAATTCAGCAAAACGTGTCTGGAAATTTAATGCAATCAACGTGCATGATTTTGTATGGGCAGCCGATCCTGATTTTAAACATCTGGTTACAAAAGCAGGTTCCACAACAATACATGTGATCTATGATTATAAACCCGGGAATGCTAAAAATGATTCTGCATGGCAACTGGTTTCTGAGGCTACACAAAAATCGCTGCCATTTATTGAAAAGAATTTTGGTAAATATCCGTATCCGCAATATTCATTTATACAGGGCGGAGACGGTGGAATGGAATATCCCATGGCTACCTTGCTTTCGGGTCCGTCGCTGGGGACGGTATTTCATGAATGGATGCATAGCTGGTACCAGATGATGCTCGGCACCAATGAAAGTTTATATGGGTGGATGGATGAAGGTTTTACCAGTTATGCAGAAGATTTGGTATCTAAAAATTATTATAACTACAGCTCTCTACAGGGATACCGCAATCAGTTAAAAGCGAAACCGGATAATGCAAATCTGAAAGATGCCCTTAATATTTTACCGGAAGATCATTCTGGTTCCTATGAAAGTTATTATTACCTCGTAAAAAGTGGAATGGAAGAACCACTGACTACACATGCTGATCATTTCAACAGCAATTTCGCGTATAGTATAGCCTCCTATTCAAAAGGTGAAATTTTTATGGAGCAGTTAGGATACATTGTTGGTGCATCGGTAAGAGATAAAATTCTAATGGAATATTATAATCAATGGAAATTTAAACATCCCGATGCAAACGATTTTGTGCGTCTTGCACAACAGGTGAGTGGTTTGCAACTGGACTGGTACCAGCAATATTGGGTAAACAGTACCAAAACAATCAACTATGCCATCGACAGTTTATGGGAAGAAAACGGAGTTTCTAAAATCAGGTTAAGCAGAATTGGAAAGGTGCCTATGCCAATCGACCTGCAATTAACATTTAAAGACGGAAGTACAGAAATGCATAACGTTCCCTTAAATCTGATGTTTGGCAATAAAGTCGTTGAAGACAAAACAAACTGGATTTTTCACGAAGAATGGAAATGGACACATCCAACTTATATCATTGAATTCAAAAGAAAACTCACCGATCTTACCATAGCTGAAATTGACCCCTCCAAAAGAATGGCAGATGTTGACAGGAAGAATAACAGGCTGGAGTTGAGTTGGTGATTTTAATTGAGTTATAATTGTTGAGTTATAATTGTTGAGTTATAAGTGTTGAGTGTTAGGTATTTATAACTTAGCACATAACACTTAACACAAAATTTATTTCTTCACGTACAACAAAAACTTCTCTTTAAAATAAGTCTCATCAAATATATTCTGCATTTCCCACACAAAAGGTTTGCAGCCGCTTTCAAATATTTCCTGAGTAAGATCACCGCCTTTTAAACAGATGAGACCATTTGGCGTTTGTTCATCAACTCCCGGGTATTTACGCAATACCACTTTACTCCATGTCCAGAGATCTTTTAAAGGAGCTACCGCACGGGAAACAACAAGGTCAATACTTCTAGGCGTGATGTTTTCTGCTCTGCTATGTTGTGTAATTACATTTTTTATTTCTAAAGCCGCACATACTTCATTCACTACTTTTAATTTTTTATTGATACTGTCCACTAGCAAAAATTCCACCTCCGGAAATAGTATGGCTAATGGAACACCGGGAAAACCGCCTCCGCATCCTAGATCCATTACCTTCATACCTGCTTTTAATTCAAACTGTGCAGCAATGGCCAAGGAGTGCAAAACATGATGCAAATAAAATTGTTCCATGTCTTTCCTGCTAATCACATTGATCTGGCTGTTCCATAATTCATATTGCGCCTGCAAGCCGTCAAATTGTTTTTCCTGTACAGCGGTGAAATCCGAAAAATATTTTTTAATGATATCCATTATTTCCAGACAGCTTTTGGTTTTTTAAATAGTGCAGTAGAAAAAATCAGGTAATAAAAGAACATCCAGATGTCCAGTATCAGAAAATAAGGAAACAGATCCCATTCATTTAATTTCTTCATCACCTTTCCATAAATAATTGCCTGAATAAAAATTCGCCCTGCCAGTATGTACAAACTCCATTGCCAGCAAAAAAATATACTCGCCGCAATCAATAAAGGATAAAATAAAAAATGCGTGAAAGCATAAGTACTGAGCAGGAATTTATGAACAGGTTTATAATATTTACTGGTCGTGTAATGTCTTTTCTTCTGGTTGAGCCATTGTTGCCAGTTTGTTGCAGGTTTACTCAGTGTAAAACTATCGGGATGTGTATTAATCTTTGTATTATTTTTTGTAGCGGCTTTGTTAATGAAAAGATCATCATCACCACCCGGAATATTATTATGTGAACTGAAACCTTTATGCCTGAAAAAAACTGCTTTTTTATAACTGAGATTTCTGCCCACGCCCATGTATGGGATACCTGCTAGCGAATAGCTCATGTATTGTAATGCGGTGTGCAATGTTTCCCATCTTACCAGTTTATTAAAAAAGCCTTTCTTTTTAAGATAGGCGCCATAGCCCAGAACGATCTCTGTATTTTCATCATAGGTTGCCTGCATGCTGTTGATCCAATGTTCGGAAGCAGGAATACAATCCGCATCTGTTAATAAAAGAATTTCAAATTTTGCAGATTTAATACCAATGCTCAAAGGAAATCTTTTGCCCGGGATCATTTTCGCTTCCTGCGTTAATTCAATCACCTGCAACTGGCGGAATGTTTTTTTTAATTCCTCCAGCAGGTATTTACTTTCATCAAAAGAATTATCATTTACCACTAAAACTTCGTGAGTGGTTTTATAATCCTGCACCAAAGCTCCGGGAAGATGTTGCATCAGATTGTCTGCTTCATCTCTGGCGCAGATCACAACGCTCACCGCATGCGTCTGAGAAATGCTTTTTTCTTTTGGTTTGTAAAAAGCTAACCGTGCAAAAAAAATCAAATGATACAAAAGTTGAATCCCGGCAACCACGCAAAATAAAATAAATACAATCAGTTGCCAGTTAAGCGTCAGTTCCGGTAAATGCATGGCCGCAAAAATAGTTATGTTTTGTGCAGCATCATTCATCCGCTAAATGAAAATATCTTTGCACCTCTTAAAATTATAAATGGCAGCATTAACTTTCGATCTTCAGCATTCAGATACGCATACAAAAGCGAGAGCCGGTACTATACAAACCGATCACGGCATTATACAAACACCCATATTTATGCCGGTGGGAACTGGTGGAACTGTAAAGGCCATCACCCAAAAGCAATTAATGGAAGATGTAAAGGCGCAAATCATTTTAGGTAATACGTATCATTTGTATTTACGCCCGGGGCTGGAAGTTCTGGAAAAAGCAGGTGGTTTACATCAGTACATGAACTGGCCAAAGCCAATACTTACCGACAGTGGCGGATACCAGGTTTTTTCCCTTGCCAATAACAGGAAGATCGCAGAAGAAGGAGTGGTTTTTCAGTCGCATATTGATGGGAGCCGGCATTTGTTCTCTCCTGAATTTGTAATGGATATTCAACGTACAATCGGTGCCGATATCATTATGGCTTTTGATGAATGCCCGCCATATCCCAGTACATATGAGTATGCAAAAGAAAGTATGGAAATGACACACCGGTGGCTGGACAGATGTTTTAAAAGACTGGGAGAGACACCTGAAAAATATGGCCATACACAAAATTTATTTCCGATTGTACAAGGCGGCACTTATAAAGATCTGCGGAAAGTATCTGCTGAATTTATTGCGTCGCGGAATGCAGTAGGGAATGCCATCGGAGGTTTGAGTGTGGGAGAGCCTACAGAAATGTTATATGAGTTTACAGAATGGTGTTGTGATTTTTTACCGGTTGATAAGCCCCGTTATCTGATGGGGGTTGGTACGCCATGGAATATTCTGGAAGGCATTAGTCAGGGCGTAGATATGTTTGATTGCGTAATGCCCACCCGTAATGGGCGGAATGCCATGTTATTCACTTCCAAAGGCGTGGTAAACATAGATAATAAAAAATGGGAGCATGATTTTTCAGTTCTGGACGATGGAATTGATTGTGAAGTAAGTAATTATTACAGCAAAAGCTATCTACGTCATCTTTTAAAAAGTAAGGAATATCTGGGGTTGACGATTGCCAGTATTCATAACTGCGCTTTTTATTTATGGCTGGTAACAGAAGCAAGGAAACATATTGTGGCCGGAGATTTTAAAAGCTGGAAAGAAGAAATGGTTATTCGTTTGCAACAAAGATTATAGTGGATAATTTAACAACGTTTCATTTGCAGACCGCTTTTTAAAATACTATTTTTATCCTCTTATAATTAAATGATATGCTACGTAAAATTTTACTTTTTGTTTTTATTTGTGTGATGGGTTTTGATGCTGATCTAAAAGCACAGGGCAATTTCAAAGATGCACAGGTAGATGTAACTGTTACTGATTTCAAGAAAAACCTTCGGGCTAATGAAATTGTGATTTTCAAGAGCCAGAAAAACGGAAAAGAATTTGATGGAACAACCAGTGATATGGGAAAGTTTTCTGTTCGGCTTCCGGCGGGCGATAAGTACGATATTTTTATTTACGGATTTAAAGACTCAGTAGTATATAATGTGCTGGATATTCCTGCTCTTAAAAACAACGAATCCTATAAAAGTATTTTTAAAATTGATCTGCAGTTTCAGCCATCCAAAACATTTGTACTGGAAGATTGTAATTTCGAGACTGGCAAAGCCAATCTGGAGCCTGAATCTTATACAGTGATTGATGAACTGATCGCATTCATGACGAGAAAAGAAGATGAAAAGATAGAACTAGGCGGCCATACAGACAATGTTGGAAAGCCTGCAGCAAATTTAAAATTATCTCAGGAAAGAGCAGAAGCCGTTCGTGCTTATATGATCGCAAAAGGTATTGCCGAAGACCGCATTATGGCGAAAGGGTATGGTTCTACTGTGCCGATTGCAGATAATAAAACCGAAGAAGGCAGAGCACAGAACAGGAGAACAGAAGTGAAATTATTATAATATTCAACGAATGAATGCATAAAAAAAGTGCCGGTGTTTCCAACGGCACTTTTTCATTTCTCACAAATAATTTTTATGGAAAAGTTGAAGAGATCAACTCTGTTTTTGTGTTCACATCAAGACCAGCCAAGGCAATATTTAAAATATTGGTAGATTCAATCAATCCAAATTTAGGTGCATAATAAGAACGTAAATCAGATGTAACCGGAATTGGAAATAATCCAGAAGAAGCACTGATCGTTGTTTTAATCTGTATCACATTATTATACGTGATGCTATTTACCACCTTCGAAGTTCCGGCAGTTTCTACCTTATTGGTAATAACCAGGGTTACAGGAGTTCCCATCAGGTCAATATTATACGTTTGATTCCAGCTTGTACCTACAGCAGCGTTTTCTTTAAGATATAAATTCTCTAATGTACCGGCGCCGATGGCAGAAGCATCTTGCAACTGAAAATAATCTGAAGCAGTTTTATTATAAAATTCAGAACTTCCATCTGAACTGTTAGTGAAAACATGATAAGTTTTTCCGGCAGCCGTAGTGTCTCTGGAAGTAGAGGTTAAAGAATAGTCTTCGTTATTAGTTGCATCATTATTATCGGTAAATCGATAATTTCTAACGCTCCCGGCAGTAATATTCATATAAGTTTCTGAACTGGGATCAGGAGCCGGATCGTCTTTTTTACAAGAAATGGCGAGTAGACTGATAAAAGCTAGGGGAAATAGTACTTTTTTCATATTTTTTTTGATAATTTAAGATCGAAGATCGTATTTTTTTGGTTTTTAATTAAATTTTCCTCTTATCTTTGCGCTCCGAAATTTATGGCTAAACAAGCATTGATCAAACAAGACGGAACTATCATCGAAGCGTTGAGTAATGCAATGTTTAAAGTGAAGTTAGA
>JANOAO010000069.1:0-23392 GCA_031411115.1 Bacteroidota bacterium | reverse complement strand
AAATTGTTGCTACAGCCGTGTTAGAAGAAATCCACGGGTTTACCGCTGCAGCCGTTGCAGTTCCAGAAAGTTGTGAGGTCAGTCCTACACATGCACTCAACGTTCCACTGATAACAGGATTAGCATTTACGGTAAATGTTGCTGTGATAGAACATCCGTTGCTATTCGTGTAGGTGATAGTTGTTGTTCCTACCGAAAGTGCTGTAACTAATCCAGTGTTAGAAATTGTAGCTACAGCCGTATTCGAGGACGTCCACGGATTTACCGCTGCTGCTGTTGCTGTTCCGGAAAGTTGTGAGGTCAATCCTATACATGCACTTAACGTTCCACTGATAACAGGATTAGTGTTAACGCTAAATGTAGCTGTTACAAAACATCCGTTGCTATTCGTATAAGTAATAGTTGTTGTTCCTGAAGCTAGAGCCGTAACCAATCCTGTATTAGAAATTGTTGCTACAGATGTATTAGAAGATGCCCACGGATTTACCGCTGCCGCAGTTGCAGTTCCGGAAAGTTGTGAGGTTAATCCCACACATGCACTTAACGTTCCGCTGATAACAGGATTTGGATTTACAGTGAAAGTTGCTGTAATAAAACATGTATTACTCGTATAAGTGATTGTAGTGGTACCTGCAGCAACTGCGGTGACTAACCCTGTATTTGAAACAGTGGCTACGCTGTTGTTTGAGGATGCCCAGGTATTTATCGAAGCACCAGATCCGTTGCCTGATAATTGCGAGGTTGTTCCTATACATGCATTCAATGTTCCGGTAATAACAGGATTTGCAATTACGGTGAATGTTGTAGTAATAAAACAACCGTTGCTATTGGTATAAGTAATGATAGTAATTCCTGCAGCAATAGCCGTAACTAACCCTGTATTTGAAATGGTTGCCACACCCGTATTGGAAGAAATCCAGGGATTCACCGCCGCCGCTGTTGCAGTGCCGGTTAATTGTGAGGTCAATCCTACACATGCAGATAATGTTCCGCTGATAACAGGAGAAGGATTTACCGTTATGGTTACCGTAATCGGTAAACCTACACAACCATTGGCTGTTGGAGTGATTGTATAAGTAGCCGTTCCGGCAACGGCACCTGTTGCCGAAAGTGTTTGCGCAATGGTTGAGCCGTTACCTGCAGTTGCACCAGAAACGCCTGTTTGTGCAACGGTCCATGCATAAGTGGTTAAAGGAACGTTACTGGTTAATGCAATATTTGTAGGGAATCCTGTGCATATAGTTTGTGTGGCCGGGGTAGCAGTGGCAACAGGAATTGCAACTGTCACTGAAATACCATAACTAACGCTGCAACCTAATGCATCAGTTACAGAGAGGTTAATAAAATAAGTTCCGGATGTAGCATAAGTGTGCGATGGGTTTTGCAGAGAAGAGGTAGCACCATCTCCAAATGTCCAGGCAAAAGTAGAATTTGTTGTCTGGCATGTTTTATTAAAACTATAGGTTCCGCAGCCTGTACTTGTAAACGTAAAATCTGCGTCCGGACCAATTGTGGCCGTTCCACCCGAACACGCTCCTCCAAAATTCAGACTGAACCCACTATTACTGGAAGAGAAATTATCAACCAGCAATGCGTATGTACTACCGGCTGTAACATTCATGGATGTTGTTTCCCACGCAGCATAAGTTCCAAAACATCCTGCTCCTGAATTGGCGGCCCCCGGCTCCGTTCCAACACAACTGCTAATTCCTGTTGAACCTTTACATCCGCTCCAGTTACAAGCCACAGTTGAGCCCATTGTTGAACAATTGGTAGGATCTCCTGTCACATTAAACAATGCCCAGTCATAATCATCAGACAAATTCACGGGTTGAATATTGAATTCCAAAGTTCCGGAACAGCCTACTGTAAACCTGAACCATTTTGACTGACGTTCACCTCCTATTCCCCAGCATGAATTGGCAGGACTGATTTCCTGAGATCCAAAACCTGCAGAGGAAGTTGATTGTGAAAATTGAGTAGACGTACATAGTATTGCCGCAGTACTACAATTTTGTCCTGCTAGTAATGGTGGGGTTGACGTAGTTAAACATGATGTAAATGTTCCGCTATTTCCAGTGGAAGCACTAGAGATCATAAAATAATATACTGAGCCGATTTGTAATCCATTAAAAGTGGTTGACAACGGCGAAGCGCCGCATGCTGTATTTACAAATGAAAATCCACCTGTACACGTTCCCTGTAAAAGCGACAATTCAATATTGCCTGTCATGGTTCCGTTCGTAATCGTAAATTGAGCAGAGCTTCCGGTAGCCGTAAACTGATACCATACATCCGGATGTGTACCACCACCCGCCTGACATCCTACCTGACCTGTCCAGCTATCTGTTGCAGCCACTGTAGTACCATTTACACAGGTCCCGTTTTGCGGAGAAGTGAAAGCAGCAGAGCAGTTATTATTTGCTGGTTGTGCATATACTGAATTAAGAATAAAGAAGACTATCCCCGCCAGTAATATTTGTTTGATCATTTCTTATTTATAATGAAATTCCGGTAATGATTTAAAGTTGGGTGCATTGATTTTCTTGCGGGATGGAATAAAAACATCTGTCATAGGATTCAGCTTTACAGTGGTATCTGAATTTTCCTGCCTTAAGTCTTCAATTAAAATTAAAGTTTCGGTAGTGAAATAATAGCGCATTTTCTGGTTCCAGACCTGAAATTGATAAGTTCCTTTTATAGCGCTTGTTTTTTGTTGAATCTCCGTATCGCTGTATTTTTTGTTTACCGCATTTTGCTGGGCAAACCCAGAAAGGCAACCTGTTAGAGAAATAACAAACAGATAAAATTTTAACATCCCGAAAGATATTAAAAATTTATTCGTTTTGATGTAAACAATTGAAGGTTTATTTGACTTTATCGTACAAATATGATTTCGGGCTCAGTTTGCTTAATTTTTTGAGGTTTTATCCTGATTTTTTAAGAAATCTAATACTTTCAAGTGTTTGGAACAATACCATTTGGCGGCTTGTTCTATATTTACATCAAACCATAAACACCTGTGTATAGTATATATTTAAAATTCTGATGAAGTTACTCTATATGGATATGATGAAGCCGGGATTATCAATTGTTAATTGCCTGAGAAATGGCTCTGACTGATTTTCGTGTTTACGGAATATATAGGTTTTTGATCCAGAAGGTTTGAGCCGGATGATCATTTTTTCTTCAAGTATGTTTTCTCCATCCATAATTATGATTTCCTTGATGTCAGATGCACTGTATTTCTTTTTCCAACTGGTGAAAAATATTTTTTTTACAAATTGCATCAGGATAGGAAATGACCAATAAATAGCGATGATGAACATAAAAAATTTACTTTCCGTATGGGTCTTCTCATTTGTATAATTAAAGTATAAATAAACAACCCAAAACAGGAAAGCTTCGACCAGATATGTTTTAGAATAATCAAGTTTTTTAAATTGTATGATCCCATTTTCAACAATTAATAACCCGTCTTTTACATAATACTGATTCATCATTCAAAAATTAGGTAAAGCAAATAAGAGTTTATCAATTACTGAAGATAATTAAAAATCAATCTTACCATTACGGTACAGTTCATCCAACGGACTCAAAATATTTACCAGAGATTCTCTTTTTACATGCAGATATCGATTGGTAGTAGAAATGCTGAAATGTCCCAGCAAATCTTTTATGTATCGAATATCCACGCCCTTCTCTAAAAGGTGTGTCGCAAAACTATGTCGCAGGCTGTGAAAACCTACTTCTTTTCTTATACCTGCTTTGGTTCTTGCCGTCCAGAAAATATGTTGTGCAGCACGGCTGCTGATTGGTTCACCGGGTTCATTTCCTTCAAATAAATATATTTTTGGACGTGGAAAATATTGCAGTAAATACATTCTTAAGATATCCAGTATCACCACGCTAAGCATTACATATCTGTCTTTTTTTCCTTTACTGTTTTGTACATAGATCTGCATACGATCACTGTCAATATCCTGAATTTTTAAATTTACCACTTCACTTACCCTTAGACCAGCGCTGTAGGCCGTAAATAATATCGCTTTATGTTTTTTGTTTTCAAGTGCAGAAAATAATCTTCCTATTTCTGATTCACCTAATACTTTCGGAATTTGAAATGGTTTTTTCGGACGCGGAATTTCAACAAATATCTTATCCATTTTCAGCACCTGTTCGTAATAAAATTTTAAAGCATTTAATCTGCTGTGAATCGTATTTTCACTCAGCTTTAAGGTATTGATACAGTATAATACATAGCGTTTTACCTGATCCGGTGTTAATAAATCTGCAGGATGTTTTTTGAGCATCAACAAAAAGGCGGTGAATTCATTTTTATATGTTTTGATGGTATTGGAACTGTACGTTAGTAATTGTAATCTTCGAAGTAAGAAATCCAGTTGTTGCAAGTTGTGTGCAGATATCTGGAACATTTTTACAGATGTTGAGGAAATCTCTATGTTCATATTTACCAAAAGCTCTCTTTTGGAAATATATTCATCCACCGCTTGGTGTTCCACTTCGGCAAGGCCATCTAATTTCTTAGAAATAAGTGCTGCGCCATTATCCTCAAAAGGGATATACCAGCATCTGTAGGAACGACTCCATCGGGCACCTCTTAGCGAGCGCAGGTTTTTGAGCATTTCTTTTGTGATATTTCCGGTCACGGCAATACATTCCAGATCGCGGTGATAAATTGGCCGCAGTTTTAACAAGTTCATGTTACAAGCTAAAACGTATTTTTATTGCTTAGATGAGGTTTTCACTTAATATCCCGGTGAAATCAACCTCACAGGTCCGGACCTCACAGTTTGGAACCTGTGAGGTTGTGGTCGAGACATAAAAAAACCTCACCAAAGTGAGGTATCAAAATTTTATAGCCTGTTATCTTATCTGGTGTACATATTCATTGTTCAGAAATTGTTTTCGCACATCATTCAGATCGCGGAGAATGCTGGCATCAATCAGCTTATCGCCCATTTCAAATTTATACCCCCCAATCAGACTTTCATCAACAACAGTTTGTAATTCGATGTTTTGATAATTTGCATTTATACGAATTCTGCTCAGTAATAGTTCAGACATTTCGTTACTCATAGGTACAGCAGTTGTTATTTTAACGGTATGAATATTTTTCATATCGTTGTATTGCTGAATAAATGTATCGGCAATTTGAGGTAGATTACTTTCTCTTGTTTTATTTATGAGTAGGTTAATAAACAAACTGGTAAGGTTGCTTACTTTATTCAGAAGAACTGCTGCAACAATTTTTTGTTTTTTATCAGAAGAGATCACCGGACTTTTCAACAATGCTTTGAAATCAGGATTCTGAATACATAACTGTCTGATCATTTTCATATCAGCATATACAGCTTCCAGTTCATTTTTTTCAACAGCAAGTCCTAAAATACTTTTTGCATATCTGCCGGCAAGACGAGGATTATTCATACGCTACAATTGCATTGCAACAGCAATGATTAGTTTAATTTAATTTCTTCCGCTAACTGACGGATATAACTTTCCTGTTCTGCTTTATTACTTAATTCTCTGCGCAGAATTTTTTCACTTGTTTCGATTACCAGTTTACCTACATGATTCTTCAGATCGATCATGGCTGCCATTTTCTGATTGGTAATAGAAGCATGCGCTTCGGTAATGATTTTTGCAGCCTGTATTTTTGCATCTTCCTTTGCCTCATTGATCATTTTATCGCGAAACTCTTTGGCTTCTTTCAGCATGTTTGCACGTTCTTCGCGGGCAGCTTGTAATAAAGTTTCATTTTCACTTTTCATTTGTGCCATTTCCAATTTCACTTTTTCTGCAGAAGCGATGGATTGTGCAATATTAGTTTCACGATCATGTAAACCTTTTAAGATAGGTTTCCATGCAAATTTTTTGAGAATAATAAGTACTATTATGAACGCCAATAACGTCCAGAAAATAAGACCAAGATGAGGTAATAAGAGTTCCATATTTGAAATTAAGAATGTGGAATTATAAATTTTATATTAGAAGCATTTTGCTTTCAAGCTGATTTTTAAAATAGCTGCTCAAGTGTGCGACGCAACGATGTTGACATATGCACCCACGCCCGTACCAAAGAAAAATTTACTGCATCCTCCGCCCTGTGCTTCAGATGCAGTAATCTTTTGTGGACTAGGCTTTCAAAACAGCCAGCAGACCTGCGATAACCGCGAAAAGGGCAACACCCTCAACGAAAGCGGCAGTCAGGATCATGTTACCACGAATGTCGTTAGAAGCTTCCGGCTGACGAGCGATAGATTCTACAGCACCTTTACCGATTTGGCCGATACCAACACCAGCTCCGATTGCTGCTAAACCTGCTCCGATTGCTCCACCTAAGTGAGACAAACCGAGATTGGTTTCCAACAAAGTCATCATTAAATTCATGATTCTTGGTTTATAATTGATTAATAAAAAACTACATAGTTGGAATTATGGCATCTTCATGTTCACCATGTGCATCATCGTGACCACCTTCAAATGACTGACCGATAAAAACGGCAGTAAGGTTGGTGAAGATGAATGCCTGAATGAACGCCACCAATAATTCAATAAAATAAATAAATACGGTAAACAACATGGAAATTGGTGAAAAACCCAAACCCACTCCTTTGCTCATGGCACCGAATATGAAAATCAGTGAAATAAAACTCAGGATGATAATATGACCAGCCACCATATTGGCGAAAAGACGAATAATTAATGCTGCTGGTTTAATCAGTAATACACCTGCTAATTCAATCGGAATAAGAATCAGTTTCACCAGTAAAGGTACGCCCGGAGGCCAGAAAATATGACCCCAGAAATGGCTGTTGGTGCTGAATAAGATCACGATAAGCGAAATGATACCCAGTGTTGCCGTAAATGCAGTATTGCCCGTTACATTGGCTGATCCAGGAATTAAACCGAATAGGTTATTGATCAGGATAAAGAAAAATACAGTTAATAAATATGGTAGATATTTTTTGTATTTATGTCCGAGGTTTGGTTTTGCCACTTCATCTCTTACGAATGTGATTACCGGTTCGATCGCATTCTGCCAGCCTTTAGGTGCAGAGGTGACGCCATAGCCATTTTTATATTTTTTTGCAATTCCAGTCATTAATAACACTAACAGGGTCAGGGCAAGCATCATCTGAACCACGTTTTTAGTCAAAGAGAAATCATACACCTTAGCGCCATTAGTGGCAACAATATTTCCATTATCCAGTTTAAAACCTTCGTGTTCCAGTTCGCCTTCATGGCCGAATTTAGACGAGGAGAACATTTTGATACCATTCCCCGGAACATATAATATTACCGGCAAAGGAATTGTAGCATGAAAATGTCCGACAGAGAAAAAATGAAATTCGTGGGCATCTTTGATGTGATCCAGGATGATTTTTGCAGGATCCAGCTTTTCTTCTTTGGTGCTTTCGTGTTCAGTTGATGATGCAACATGCTCCTCCTGGGCATTAGCTACAGGTGAAAACGTAAGTAAAAACAGGCTGAAAACCGCTACCAGTAATGATTTGATGCACTTAACTACCATACCTATCCTGAAATTTGGCGCAAAGATAAGGGTGTGATGGTTCACTTCGACAAGCTCAGTGAACTTTTTCGACAAGCTCAGTGAACTTTTTCGACAAGCTCAGTGAACTTTTTCGGTGGGAAAGGTTCACTTCGAAGAGAAAATCGTTCACTTCGACAAGCTCAGTGAACTTTCATTTCGATTGCGGAATGTTCACTTCGACAAGCTTAGAGAACTACTTCGGGTTAACGGCCACTGAGCCCGTCGAAGTGGACGGCATTTCGGCCACTGAGCCTGTCGAAATGGACGATTGCATTTGCTGCAACTGATAATAATACCCCTGTTTCTCCATCAATTGGTCGTGCGTACCCGTTTCCATAATAACTCCGCGGTCAAGTACCAAAATTTTATGCGCTTTACGGATGGTACTTAACCGGTGTGCAATAATAATAGAGGTTCTGCCGGATATCAATTTATCAATAGCAACACGGATTAGTTGCTCACTTTCTGTATCAACTGATGAAGTGGCTTCATCAAGTACCAAAATAGATGGTTTATATAATATGGCTCTTACAAATGATAATAACTGCCGCTGTCCCATCGACAAAGTTGCACCCCGTTCCATTACATTATAATCATAGCCACCCGGCAAACGCATAATAAAATCGTGTAGGCCGATCATTTTTGCCGCCTGAATCACATCTTCCCGGGATATATTCGCATTGCGAAGCGTTACATTATCCATTACAGAACCACTGAATAAAAAAACATCCTGCAACACTACGCCAATCCTGCTGCGCAAATAATCCAGATCATATTCATGGATATCATGTCCGTCAATTAATATTCGTCCCTCATCCGCTTTATATAATCGATTTAATAAACTGATGACAGATGTTTTACCACTGCCGGTATGCCCAACAATGGCAAGTGTTTCACCGGGTTGTATAGAAAAACTAATATCTTTTAATACAGTTCTTCCCGGCGTATATCCAAAAGTTACTTTTTCAAAAGCCAGTTCTCCTTTTAAAGGTATTTGCAGCGTTCCTTTTTCTGCAGTCACATCTTCATTGTCCAAAACCCTGAACACTCTTTCACTGGCTATCATCCCCATTTGCAATACATTAAATTTATCTGCCAGTACACGTAATGGACGGAATAATAAATTAAGACAAAGGATAAATGACGTTACTATGCCTCCTATATTTTCTGCACGTAAAGAAGAAATGCCCAAAGATTCTCTGGCGGCCCACCATACCAACAAGCCTATTGATAATGCAGAAACTAATTCCACTACCGGAAAAAAAACTGAATAAGCAAAGATGGCTTTCACATTGGCGTTTCTGTGTTCTTTATTTATTTTTTGAAATTTTTTATGTTCCCTCGGACCCGCTGCAAATGCCTGCACCAGCGACATACCGGTGATATGTTCCTGAACAAATGAATTAAGGCTGGATACGGCATTGCGTACCCGTGTAAATGATTTGTTTACACTTTCTTTAAAAATATAAGTTGCGATGATTAATATTGGAAACGGAGCCAGACATACGAGTGTTAACTGCCAGTCAACTATGAACATATAGAACAAAATAGAAATTATGGCCAGCAGGTCTGCAATTATTGGAATGAGCCCGTCACTAAAAATATCATTCACTGATTCTATATCATTGATGGTTCTTGTTGTTAATGTTCCGATTGGTGTTTTATCAAACTGCCGAAGATTTAATTGCAGGATCTTTTGGTAAGTAGCTACTCTAAGATCCTTAACCACATTCTGACCCAGTGTTGCCGTAGAAAAAGTAAAGTAAAAACGGCAGGCAGTTTCACCAATCAGCAAAAAGATCTGGATGATCGTGATTTCAATAATAAAACCGCCGGCGCCTGTGATAAAATGACCTATTGTATTATTTTTTATACCGTCATTAATAGTAAGCTGAATTAAAAAGGGCCGCAGTGGTGCGATCACCGCCAATAATATGGCCAGTGCAATGGAAATGATAAACTTATTTTTATAAGGAGCTGTAAATGCAAAAACCCTTTTTAAAAGAGAGACATCCAAAAACTTCTTAACCTTTCGCTCACTCGTCATTTACTTTATAAATTACTAGCCTCAGCCTGTTTGTTATATGCTTTGATGAATATAGCTCCGAGGTTTTTATAGGGTGGAATATAATTTTCCCAACTTTCTCTGACCTCTTTTTTGGGATCGTTCATAAACTGTTTGGTGAGTAAGGCCCATAAACTGCGCCAATCTACAGACGTTCCTTCAAAGAAATTCTGATTCAACGCATTTAATATTGGCTGATTAATATCTCCTTTTCCAATTTCTTTGGTGGTGATGATGTGTGCATCCGGACAAACCTGCAAAATTTCGTTTAAGTTCTGATAACCTCCGCAAGATCCAATCAGTACAACTTTTGCAGTTCCCGACATTCGGTGAATGGTTCTGGGGAGCCAGTAACTATGTCCGCGATGAACAATTACAGTTGGCCACATTTTATTATTTTCCAGATAATTATTCAAATGAACCTGTGCACTGTCATCTAAATTTTCATCACTATCCAGTGGCCGGTTCGCAAATACCCAAACGTTGCTTTTCAGAGCTTTAATTTCCACCCACTCTTTTTTAATATTGATATTCCACAATTTTGGTGAAAATGACTTTAAGAAAGAAGGGAAAAATGCTTTACCGTCATCATCGCCATAAAAGAAAACCTGTTGTACGATCGCCCCATTCTCATCTTTGAAATCTTTTGCCTCTATATCATAAATAGAAGGGATACCTAATGTTGCACTTAAATCAATTCTTACTGTAGAATCAGCGGACATCATAATCGTCTTTAATAAATTATAGATGATCTTTCCTCTGGTATTTCCTTCCTGCTGATTTCTTTGTTCATTAATCACCACATAATTAAAGATGGTTCTTAATAAATTTTTATCTGAGATGCTGCTGTAGGAATCCGCAACATCCACCGCATCTTCAAGATTGCCGGTTTTATCAAGATTGGCCACAAAAGCTTTCATCAATATTTCACCACTTTTTACCGGCATGGTTTTTAAAAACGTATCCAGCTTATTATAGTTCGCTGCCATTTTGATGAACTTCTTGAAAAAATCAAAATGAACATTTTGTAACAGGGAATCGCCTCTTGGCTTTGTTCCCATCCGCTGCATCATTCTGTTGAAGCTGTGTTTATAACTGGAAGTATAAATATCATTTTCTCCCATAACCAGCATATAATATAATTCAACAGGAGATAAAGGATCGATCGCTTTCATTCGTACATTCAGATTATTTACATCGTGTAATGTGTTGATCGGTGTAATAAAATGTTGTAACGCTTTTGATCTCAGTGTTTCTCTTAAACCATTCACCCCAAACATGGCAACCGGTGTATCCCGCAGCGGAGGCGCCATGCGCATAAAATATTCAATCTCTGTTTTTACCAGCAATTTAAAATAACCTACACTGTCATATCCATTCTCACCATCGCCTACAAATTTGCGGATGCTGTCAATGGTTATTTTTTCTGTAAGCAAATTATCCAGAAAAGGGAAATATAATAAAGCGTTGGGAGTCTGACTAAGTTTTGCAACAGCTTTCACCATCCCGTTCTCACTTCGGTGAATGAGTTTTCCTTCCGGTGATGTTTTGGATTGTGCATAAGAATAAATTTGTACCGGATTGTTTTTACAGGCAAGCGTTATTAAACTATCGGCATACGATTCCTGTACATACGGACGAATGGATTTCAGGATCTGATCCGGATGCAATGCTGCATATTTTAAATAGACCAGATTTCTGCTGTTTGCGTATCCTTTATTATCAAAAAATATTGCCGTATTAATTTTAGCCACCGGATAGGAAACTGGTTTTATCTCATCAGAAATATCTTCTCCTCTCCTGTTCTTTTCCAACAATTTCACAAATGTTGAATATACCTCTGGAACGTCGTTTGCATTTATCAGACGATCCTTTAACGATTGCTTTATTTGTTTAAGAAAAGTTTCTATATAACTTAACTGACGGATCTTATCATTATTTTTTTCAATCTCTTTATTTACTTCAACAGAAAATCTTAAATCCGTAATCTTACTAAAAACTATATCAGAAGCTTTTAAATCTGTCTCCTCATTTGCGGAAGTATTTAAAAATTTATCTGCCTTACCATCATGTAGATCAAGAATTTTTTGTTCATTTTTAATTTTATCATGAAAGTATAAGCGGTTTACGGGGATATGAACAGTATCATGATTTTGTGATATTGCAATGCATGAGAAGGACAAGAAATAAAACCAAAGCAAAATATACTTCATAAATAAGTTGATAGACAAAGATGGTGCTATTTTACCGTTTACAGATGCAAATTGTTACTGTTTGCTGCATTCCGTTAACAATTTAATAATATTATAACGGCCTGCTAAAGAAGCTGCCGTAAAAACGAAAGTTTACATTTGCATCATACGCCTTATATATGTCTAAAAAGATACTAATAGCAGATGATGAACCGGATATACTGGAGATTATTCGCTTTAATCTTGAAAAGGAAGGCTATAAGGTGGAAAGTGCCCGCAACGGTATAGAAGCGCTTGAACTGGCTAAAACATTTCAGCCGGATCTGATTATGCTTGATGTGATGATGCCTGGCCGCAACGGATGGGAAGTTTGTAATCAGTTGAGAATTATGCCTGAATTCCGGCAAACGCTTATTATTTTTTTGACTGCATTAAACGATGAAAATTCCGAGATTAAAGGATTGGAGTCCGGTGCAGATGATTACCTCGCCAAACCAATCAGGCCCAATGTTCTGGTGAGTAAAGTAAATGCACTTTTCAGAAGATTAATGAAAGATGAGACTGCAGTTATCAAAGCTGGTGATATTGAAATTGACAGAGAAAAATATGCCGTTCGTTTGCATGGAGAGGAAATTTTTCTTGCCCGCAAAGAATTTGAACTACTGGCTTTACTTGCTTCCAAACCCGGAAAAGTATTTTTAAGAAATGAAATCTTAAATCAAATCTGGGGAACAGAAGTAATTGTGGGAGACAGAACGATAGATGTTCACATAAGAAAGATCAGACAAAAATTAGGCATTGATTGTATAACCACTGTTAAAGGAGTTGGTTATAAATTTGAGTGACATTTAGCCATATCACCTGTATGTCATTTCCTACCTTTGTTGAAACATGTTTTCCAAAAAAAGTTTTTCGCCACAACAATTATCAGCATTCACTGCATTGATCATAGCTATACCCATCGCTATGGGTATCTATGTGTTTAAACCAGTTTGGTGGATCGCCTTTTTATCGCTGGTGGTTATTTTTTCCGGGAGCTATGGATTGATTTTATTCACATTACAGACATTTATCTACCGGAAAATAAAACTGATCTATAAACTCATCTCACAGACAAAAGCCACCAAACGCGAAGAATTTTATTACTCTAATATTCTTCCACAAAAAGGTATTGATGAGGTTAGAGAAGATGTGGAAAGATGGGCTGAACAACGTAAGGCAGAAGTGGATCTTTTACAACGTAATGAAGCTTTCCGTAAAGAATTTTTACAGAATTTAAGTCATGAACTAAAGACGCCGATTTTTGCCATTCAGGGATATGTGGAAACACTATTGAACGGAGCGTTGCATGATGAAAAAGTTAATACGCGATTCCTGCAAAATACTTCCCACAATATTGATCGCCTTGTAAATCTGGTGGACGATCTGGATGCCATTTCCCGATTGGAAAGTGGCGAATTACAATTACAATATCAGAATTTTATTATACAGGATCTTGTAAAAGAAGTATATGATTCTTTGTATCTTAAAGCAGAGGAAAAAGAAATTAAAACATCTGTAAAAAAAGGATGCGAAATTCCTTTGACAGTACATGCAGATAAAGAAAAAATACGGCAGGTACTGATTAATCTTATAGACAATGCACTTAAATACGGTAAGCAGGGTGGAAATATAGAAGCCAGTTTTTACAAAATAGAAGGGAAAAACATTCTGATAGAAATCAGTGATGACGGGGCGGGCATTGCCGCAGAACATCTGTCCAGAATTTTTGAAAGATTTTACCGTACAGATCATGCACGCACAAGAAAAGAAGGTGGCAGCGGGCTCGGCTTATCAATTTGCAAACATATTGTTGAAGCGCACGGACAAACTATTCATGTAAGAAGCAAAGTTGATGTGGGTTCCACTTTTGGATTTACGTTAACCGGCAAGAAAGAATAAATAATCAGGGTTGAATGGTTACGTTTGTCCCTACCGGGATATAACTAAAAAGATCGATCATCTCTGTATATTTAACCGAAACACAACCGTCCGTCCAGTTGTAAAAATTATCAACCGTCCATTCTTCTGAAGGTCGGGTGGCATGTATCGCAATTCCGTTTCCTATCTTAGCTGTTTTAGGAATGATGCCTTGTGCTTTGCGTTGTTTGAACAATGCTACACTTTCCGGATTTGGATAATCCAATAATAATTCCGGGCCCCATTTTGGATGATGCTTTTTGAGAATTATTTTAAAGGAACCATTTGGTGTTTTTTTATCACCTTCACGCATTTTATCGGTTAAATCTTTACTGCCGAATACGATCGGGTATGTAGCATACCAGCCTTCATCATCATATACTTTCAACTCATATTCACTTTTATCTACAATAATGTAATACGGGTTTTCTGCTTTTGATGCATTCCTTTGTTCACGCGATCTGGTAACATTGTTACCCAAATCAGAGGTTTGATTAGCGCCAATAAACGAGACGGTAAAGAAAGCAGTAAGCAGGAAACTAAAAATGTAAATGCGTGAGAGCATGTGATTAAAATGGTTTTCCGATATTTTAAAAATTCTATTATTTTCTAATCAATTTTTTCTGAACCCACTAACACAATGTAAGGTGCAAAACGAAATCCTGTTGTACGAATGATCAAGTTTATGCCTTTTGCCAGTTGTGCTTTTACGCCTTTACTAAACTGATTATAAAACCCTGGATACAAATCTAAATAAAATCCGTTTTTGTTGTATATATTTTGATAAGCATGTATTGTTAAAATCTTTTCCGTCCAATTGCCTGTGTATGGATCACAAGTATTGGAAGGATGATCTGAAGCAGTTGGCAATATTTTGTTTTTCATATAGTATTCCACAGTTTTTTGAATATCATCTTTACGTTGGCCGCGGGTTAAAGAAGCAAGATTTTTCACTTCATTATCAGAAAGATTTAACTGTAAATTCTGAATAATATGTTCACGCATTTCCAGAAATGCACGATGAGGCGTATGTCCCAGATCACCTTCTGCTGTAACACCACCTTCCAATTCATCCTTCATTTGTAAGGCCATCAGTTTTTTTATCTTTCTTTTATTGTGAGGATTAGATGCCGTTGTAAAACCGGTAATCATTTTAGGATTGATGGTTTTGATCAATCGAAATGTTGCATCCAGATTGTATATATGTTCGATCACATCAGTTGCGAGTATCATATCGGGCATCGACAATGTTGTTAACAACTTTTCATCACCATTGTGAAATTCATCAATTGCAATTCCTAATTGTTTACTGAGTTGCCTAGCAGCTTGAACAAATAATGGATCACTATCCAGCAACACAACTTTTTTAGCACCGCAATATTTTAAAAAGATCCCCATTAAACCATTACCACAACCAAAATCCACCAATGATATTTCGGATAAAGTTTTATGGGTTTTATTTAAAGCCTTTAAAAATAGATGTGTATATATTCTTAGATAATATGCACGATTGGCGATCAGGTGCTCCAGATAATTTCTGCAGTAAATATGTTCAGAAATTTTATTAATATCTATTAGTTCCATCAGCCTGGAAAAACTAATTATCTTATTACGAAATTCTGATGGCTGCATGCGCACAATTTCAGCAAAATAATTGATTCATAAAAAAACCTCCACCGGATCACTCCAATGAAGGTTTGCAGAGAGAAGACAATTTTTATAAATTAGTTAAACGTACACCAAAATTAAAAGGACGGATATCAAGCCCTCTGGAATACATTGATTTTGGTGCATATGATCCATATAAACGTACAGGGCCTAAACCTAATTCTGCTACGTATGATAGTTTAAATCGTTCCATGTCGTAATCTCCTTTGTTTTTTTCTTTCCCTCGTTCTTCACTTTTTTGTTTGTTACGCTGAGCATATAAATAACCGCCGCTTATACCCACACTTAACACCAGTGGTTTATGTCCATTCACACTATTGGTCGAAAAACTCAGCATTAAAGGAATGGTCAGATAATCTGCTGCCAGCTTATTTTTAGTGAAGGCAATAGAATCACGAAATACGAAAGGTTCGTTCTGAGCTCCAGACGTATAAGGGAGATTGCCTCCTTCCTTATATGATAATGGAGATTTATACCGGTAATTATTTAACTCAACTCCTAAACCATATTTTAAGCTCACATTCGATTTTATTAGGTCAAGCCGCTGCATAAAAAACCACACATTCACATTATAGCTTTTTCCAGCACGTACTTTAAAATCCCGGGCGGTTAAAGCGGTAGCGGGTGTAGCAGAAGGCGCTAAATAATTTTCTGTATTACCGGCATAATTCGTCTGGTCATTATAATTAGATAATCCAAAATCAATGATAAACCAATTAGTATGTAAGCGGCTTTTTTTCTTTGGGGTGGCCGCTATTGTACTATCTGCATTTTTTGATTTATTCTTTCCATCTTTAATAATCAGAATATTTCCGATGCGGATAGTATCTGTTTCTTTCTTCTTTTTTTCATCCTGAGCCGATGCTTTCATGCAAAGCAATGCCATTGCTACAATTATCGTTAGCCTTTTCATATATCTGTTTTTTTTATGTGATTATTTAAGAGCGACATCAAAACCACCAATGCGTAAGTTTCCGGTTTTGATTTTTGCATTTCGTTCAACTACGCGCTTTACTTTCTTTATAAAACCGCCAAGTCTGGACCGCGATATTTTTTCTTCATCAACATACATCACCTTATCCGTTTCATCATCATTAAGAGAAGCCATTAAGCCATTATTATCATCTCTCTTTGTAAGATCATTATCTGTAAATGATGCATCTTGTTTTTTAGAAGGTGTAATGGTATTAGCCAATTGATTTTTTTGAGATTCCTCATTAATTACTTGTTGCTTTTTCTCCGGATAATTCAGCTTCTGTTGTTCTACGGCCAGTTGATCATTATTGTTACGGGGACTCAAAATATTTTTTTCACCATTGCTATTATTGATTGGCTGAACAACAGAATTTTTATTTGATTTATTTTTATTATCAGAAACCGCAGTCACATTTAAACCTGTTTTTTTTACAACAGATGTATTGGATGAAGGTACATCTGCAGTTGCCAGTAAAGGACCACTCGTTTCGTTCGTCTTAATTCCACTGTCCATCTTTTTTTGTTCCGGTACAGATTTTTTTACCTCAGCCACCGGCAATGTAATAACGGAAGGATCCTCCCTATTGTTAAGCAGTAAATATCCTGCGCTACATAAAACACCTAATAAAACAGCCGCCGCCGCAAACCTCCTGAAATTAAATCCTACAACCCTCGCCGGCTCATGACGGTATAAAGAAGATTTATCGGCAAAAACTATTTGCGCTGATGCATCCAGTTTGGTTTTTTGTAAAATAGATAATTCCTGCTGCAATAATTTATCGATAGCAATCTTTTGATCTATTATTTTTTTAGATGAGATGTCCAGTTCATTATCAATATACAACAGCAATTGTTCCTGCAACTGGGCCGGAATTTCTTCTTCTTTGATCAGTTGACCTTTATCAGGAAAAATTATATTATCAGATAGAAAAATGGTGTTTTGGAGAATGTCCATTTCCATTTGCAAGTCTGTATTCGTTTGCAGAAACAGCTCCACTTCCTTTTTTTCTGCTGCATTCAGTTCATTATCGATGTACAGCAAAAAATATTCTTCGTAATTATTTCTATTGATGTTCATGGTGATCAGATAACATTTTCAGGTTTAACAATATAAGCTCTCAACTGCAACCTGGCCCTGTGAAGGTAAACTTTCACCTGGCTTTCGTTTAATCCGGTAATTTCTCCGATCTCTGCATAATTATAACCCTCGTAATCTTTCAGCATTACAAGGCTTCTTTGTGTTTCACTTAATTTAGATAAAGCTTCATCCAATATTCTTTTCGCATTTTGTTGTATCGTGCTGCTTCCGTTGTCTTCTGCTCCAAATTCTTCTTTTAAACTGATCCGCTTATTTTTTCTAATGAGATCAATCATAGTATTATAAGCAATGGTAAATAAGTAACTTTTAATTTTGGCCGTATCCACCTGATCTCTGTTGATCCATAATTTTTCAAATGCAGATTGAACCACATCTTTCGCATCTTCTTCATGTCTCAGGTTTTTTACAATGAACCTGAATACATTGTCTGCATACTGCGTTACGCATTGATTGTATTCTCTCTCCGTCATACTTTTTTGATTAGATCTGCAATAGTCAAAACTGATACGGTTACAGCCTGATAAAGTTACAATTAACTAAAAAAATTTACAATTTAAATCCTGTAAATGCAAAAGGCCACGCTGAAATGGCAGATTCTTCTGCAGTTTCAATCGTATGCGTATTGTTGGTATGTTTTGCGTTGGCAGGGCAGGCAACTACAGCCAAAGAACCGATTATCAGAGCGACCAATGCGATTACAGTACATTTTTTTTGCATAAAACCATTTTTTAATGCCATTCATACGTGCGGTCGTTTTAAAAGTTACAAACCATATAATTTTTTAATCGGTTAACAACTGAAAGAAGAGCATCTGTGGTTAGCTTTGCCAAAACATTTTTCGGATGAACAAAGCTTTTACAGAACGAATTTCCAGGGAATTAGATGAAATACGCACCAACGGACTTTTCAAGCAGGAGCGGATCATTACCAGTGAGCAGGGTGCCGAAATTATTGTAAATGGAAAAACAGTTTTGAATTTTTGCGCCAATAATTATCTCGGCCTATCCTCCCATCCTAAAGTATTAGAAGCTGCTAAAAAGTATATCGACCACCGGGGATATGGAATGAGCAGTGTTCGGTTCATTTGCGGCACGCAGGATATACATAAAGAACTTGAATCCAAAATCGCTCAGTTTCTCGGAACAGAAGATACGATTTTGTACGCTGCGGCATTTGATGCAAATGGAGGTGTTTTTGAACCTTTATTTGGTGAAGAAGATGCCATCATCAGCGATGCTTTAAATCATGCATCTATCATTGACGGCGTCCGTTTATGCAAAGCGCAGCGTTTTCGTTATGAGCATAACAACATGGATGAACTTGAAAAAAAGTTACAGGAAAGTGCTCATTTGCGAAGCAGGGTTATTGTAACAGACGGATCTTTCAGCATGGACGGAACCATTGCACAACTGGATAAGATCTGCGACCTCGCTGATACATATGATGCCATTGTAATGATAGATGAATGTCATTCATCAGGGTTTTTAGGAAAAACCGGCAGAGGTACGCACGAATACCGCAATGTGATGGGAAGAATTGATATCATCACCGGAACATTAGGGAAAGCATTGGGAGGCGCCAGTGGCGGATTCACTTCAGGTAAAAAAGAGATCATTGAGATGCTTCGCCAGAGAAGCAGACCATATTTATTTTCAAACACCGTGGCTCCCAGTATTGTTGGCGCATCAATCGCTGTGCTTGATATGCTGAGCGAAACCACGGAACTACGAGACAAGTTAGAATTTAACACTAAATACTTCCGCAGTAAAATGACGGAAGCGGGATTTGATATTAAGCCCGGCGATCATCCGATTGTTCCTATCATGCTATATGATGCTGTGATCGCACAGGATTTTGCTGCCCGTTTATTAGAGGAAGGAATTTACGTAATCGGATTTTTTTTCCCGGTAGTGGCAAAAGGGCTGGCACGCATTCGCGTTCAGCTAAGTGCTGCACATGAACAAGATCACCTGGATAAAGCCATTGCCGCATTTATAAAAGTTGGAAAGGAATTAAAAAACGATTTAGATTTTATCGGATAATCACAGAAAATAAAAATTATATTACAATCCTACTATTGATTTGAATACAATAAGTTCAAACCAATTAATACATTAAAGATGAACGATACTTCCGAATTATTTAAAGTTAAAAGTACAGGGAAAGCTGCGGATGCAGATCACCGAAGAAAAATAAATTTTAATATTGGGAAATACAATGCTGCAGTTCCGAAAGGAAAAATGCAATTCTATGATCTCGAACTCGCAAGGGAACGTGCCAAGAATATCAAATGGAAAGCTTTAGAAAATCTGGATCAGTATCTCGAACAATTTGAAAAGAATTTTACCCAACGCGGCGGAAAAGTGATCTGGGCGGAAACTGCTGCAGATGCCATTCATGAAATTGTTCAGATCTGTAAAGAGCAGCAATGCAAAACGCTGGTGAAAAGTAAGAGCATGGTCACTGAAGAGATTCATCTGAATGAGGCCATGGCAAAAAATGGAATTGACAGTATTGAAACAGATTTGGGAGAATATATTCAGCAACTCGATGGTGAGGCGCCCTATCATATTGTAACACCGGCCATGCATAAAAGCAAAGAGGATGTTGCTAAATTATTTGCTGAAAAATTGGGAACAGATCCCCATCTTACACCAGAACAATTAACGCTGGTGGCGCGAGATATTTTAAGAAAAAAATATGTGCAGGCAGAAGTGGGTGTTACGGGAGCCAATTTTATTATCAGTGACATTGGCGGTGTTGCCGTTACAGAAAATGAAGGTAATGCAAGATTGAGTTGTGCATTTCCAAAAACACATATTGTGGTAGTGGGAATTGAAAAGATGATTCCTTCCGTAAATGACCTTGCCTTATTCTGGCCGCTATTGAGCACTTTCGGAACCGGTCAGCAGATCACGGTTTACAATACTATTTTATCGGGCCCAAAAACAGTTTCAGAAACCGATGGACCTGAAAATATGTATGTAATTCTCCTCGATAATGGACGCACGAATATTCTAAAAGATCCTGTTCAGCGAGAAAGTTTGTATTGCATCAGATGTGGAGCCTGTTTAAATGCCTGCCCGATCTATAAAAATATTGGTGGCCATGCGTATGGTGCAACATATAGCGGACCAATCGGAAGTGTGATCACTCCAAATTTGCAGGGAATGGATGAATTTAAACACCTTAGTTTTGCTTCTTCCCTTTGTGGAAATTGTACAGAAGTATGTTCTGTTAAAATAAATCTGCACGAATTATTACTGCACAACAGAAGCCAGTCTGTAGAATCAGGATTGACAACTTTTTCAGAACGTATGGCCTGGAAAATGTGGAAGATCGCCAGTATGAAAAGAAGTTTGATGAATGCGGGAAATGGAAGTTTGAAAAATAAAGTTGTAAATGGAATGTTCAAAGCCTGGACTAATAAACGGGGCGACCTGAATTTTCCAGCTAAAACTTTTAACCAGATGTGGAAGAACAGGTAAATAAAATAAATCGATGATCTTAATTTATGCTGCATCGGTAACTCCAAGGCTCGAATATATCCTGTCGTTTATATTCCACGATTTTTTAAAAATATCTTACCGTCTAACAAATGATCTGAAGGAGCTTGATATATTTGAAGGTGCAAAAATAAATTATGATCATCCTGACTCAGAAGGTTGTTTTCACATTGTACCAGAAATTTTATTATTTGAGAAAGGAATTCATCCACAGGAAATAAATATTTTTCATCATAACCAGTACCTTACTTTTTTTAATAAAAACACAGGCTACGCATTTGATGTATTTGCAGCAAGTTTTTATTTATTAAGCCGATATGAAGAGTATTTGCCGTTTGAAGAAGATGAATATGGACGTTATCCCCACAAAAATTCTGTAGCATATAAACATAATTTTTTACACCTGCCGCTGATTAATATCTGGCTGAATGATTTTGCAAATACTTTATTGGAAATGTTTCCCGGTTTGCAATTTAAAAAAAACGATTTCAAGTTTACGCCTACTTACGACATTGACATTGCATGGTCATATCTCCATAAAGGATTTATTAGAAACACAGGAGGATTTATTAAAAGGCCTTGTATGAAAAGGATCAGGGTATTGTTGAAAAAAGAAAAAGATCCTTTTGATGTGTATGAAGCTTTACACGAGTTGCACCAACAAAATCATTTACATCCCGTTTATTTTTTTCTTGTTGCAAAACAAGCGGGCATGTATGATAAAAATATATCGCCTGATAATGATGCGATGCAGAAACTCATTAAAGAACATGTAAAATATACATTGGGCGTACATCCTTCCTGGCAAAGCTTTAAACAACCAGATCTTATAACATCGGAGAAAATTCAACTCGGTGAAATAGCGGATATACCTATTATTCATTCACGTCAGCATTATATCAAATTATCATTACCAGAAACTTATTGCCATCTAATAAAAGCTGGAATAACGGATGATCACAGTATGGGTTATGGAAGTATCAACGGTTTCCGTGCATCTGTTGCACAAACATTTTTCTGGTATGATTTGCTGAATGAAAAAACTACAAATCTGCGTCTGCATCCTTTTTGTTTTATGGATGCTAATAGTTTGTTTGAACAGCACCAGACAGTTGAAAAATCTTATGAAGAACTCATATCATATTATGAGATTTGCAAGAATAACAATGGTCATCTGATCACTATTTTTCACAATCATATTTTAGGGACAGATCTTTTTTATAAAGGATGGATGAAGATGTACAAAAAGTTTACATCTCATTTTCAACAATAACTTTCTTTTTATTTTTGAGACTGAAATTTACCAGAAAGACTCCCGCAAGTGTAACGATTGCACCCCATATAATATGCACATTCAACTTTTCATCCAGTATCAACGCAGCCGCAACCAAAGCTATTAATGGATTGATATAGGCATATAAAGAAGCAATAGCAGGTTTCAAATGTTTCATTGAAAAAATAAATGCAACGAACGTTACAATGGAACCAAAAAATACAAGGTATAATATGGCAGACCATGCCCTGAAAGTTATTTCTTTAAGGGGAACCAGTGGCGAAACAAAATAAGAAACTACCATCAGTATTGCAGCACTAATGAGCATCTGCCATCCTGTAGCATAATAAGGATTCATCTGCATTTTATTGCGTGCAATGAAAACAGTTCCAAAACTCCATGCAAGCATAGCTATCAACGATAAAACAATTCCGATAATAAAATCATTGCCTGCGTGTTGAAATGCATTTTCATAAAACACAATACCAATTCCGGTAATGCCCAAAAAACAGCCGATTAATGTTATAATACTGATCTTTTCTGCTTTAAAAATAAACCGTTGAATCAGTACCACACTTAAAGGATATAATGCACCAATTAACGCACCTAATCCCGCTGAGATATATTTTAAACTCAGCGTACTTAATCCGTTAGCGATCACAAACATCAGCACCGCCATCATTAACAGCCATTGCCATTGTTTTTTAGACGGCCATTCCAGTTTTTTGTACAGCATAAAAAACAAAACAAAGCATCCGCCCGCAATAAACTGCCGGATTGCAGACATCTGCAATGCTGGTATATCTTTAATTCCGATTTTACTGACGATCCAGGTTGTGCCCCACAAAGTACTTGTGAGAAATAATGCAAAATATCCTTTACCCTTTGAAGAAGTTCCCATCCTAATGCTTAAAATGCCTTGTACCAGTCAAAACCATTGCCAGTTTTTTTTCAATACAAAAATCAATACTGTCTTTATCTCTTACAGATCCACCGGGTTGAATAAAAGCATGGATGCCATTTTCAAAAGCAATTTTTACACAATCATCAAAAGGAAAAAAAGCATCACTGGCCAG
>JANOAO010000068.1:0-103203 GCA_031411115.1 Bacteroidota bacterium | reverse complement strand
TTCTACTGGAGTAGAAGAATCTATATTCACCGAATATTTAGCAGCCATCTTTTTGAAGTAATTCCACGCATCATTTTTCATATCAAATGAACCCATGAATTGTGAAGGCGATTTGTAGTTAGTGTGTATGGAAGGATGTGATAATACATATCGATAACCAAAATCATTCAGCAGTCCTTTTGTATAAATTTCTGCTACAACATTTCCCAGTCTGCCGGTATCCGGACCAATGTTTATATCTGGAGTTATTCCACCGCCACCAAAAACCTTTTTACCTTCTTTGGTAGTGTAAACTTTTGTCTTTGCCTTTTTGTCTACACCGGTATCTATTCCTCTTTCAAAAACTTCTTTATAATAGGCGGAAGATCCGGCTGCATATGAGCGCTGAATACTTCTCCCTAAAGGTGTATAATATCTGGAAACTGTGAGTCGTAATGCACTACCATCACTCAGGTCATATTGTTCCTGAACCAGTCCTTTTCCAAATGTACGGCGACCAATTACAGTGGCACGGTCCCAGTCCTGTAACGCACCCATCAGAATTTCGCTGGCACTGGCACTTGCCTCATCAGCCAGTAAAATAAGTTTACCTTTTTCAAAAATTCCTTCTCTGCGGCAGCGGTAATCTTTTCTGGGAGAATGAATTCCTTCTGTATATGTAATGAGTTTATCCCCGGCTAAAAATTCATCTGCGATCTCCACCGCTTCATCAAGGATTCCACCTCCATTTCCTCTTAAATCCAGCACCAATTGTTGTGCTCCTTTCTTTTGCAATCCTTCCAACGCCTCCATAAATTCACGGTAAGTTTTCTGAGAGAATTTATTAAGTTTGATATAACCGGTTTTATCATTTAATAAATATGCCGCGTCCACGCTGCTAACGGGAATGATATCCCGTGAAACGGTTATATCTTTTGGCTTATTATTTCTAAGAATGTGTAGTATTAATGATGATCCGCGGTTGCCCCGTAAAATGGAACGCATACTTTCAGCGTCTCTTTTTTTGCCCGACAAAATACTATCGCCTGCTTTTAAAATTTGATCGCCCGTTTGCAAGCCCGCTTTAAATGCAGGTCCATCCTTTATCACATTTACCACATGAAATGTATCTTCAAAAACACCGAATTCTATACCTATTCCGTAAAAACCACCACTGATATCTTCGTTCACCATTTCTACGGAACGTGCAGGAATAAACTGGCTATGCGGATCGAGTTTAGCCAGCATAGCATCAATAGCAGTATCTGCCAGACCGTTTGCATGAACCTGATCAACATATTTCGATTCTATTAATTGAAGCACTTCATCTACCGGCCGCCGTCTTTCTGTATGAAAAAAGCTTTTACCGGGCATAGAATCCCTCATTTTATAACCCAGCCACATTCCGGCCACCACAGCCAGACTTATCACCAGCGGTAACCATACATTTTTCTTTCCTTGCTGCATATCCTTTTTAAAATAAGTTGCGAAGGTAATTTTTTGTTGCTTACTACTTTATATCTGTGTATTGTTTACCTTAATGTTTTAATATTCAATATGGGAAATATTTTAATTGCAGACAGCGGGTCTACCAAAACGGAATGGTGTTTTATTCAGAATGGCAAGAAAAAGAAATTATTTACGCAGGGCATCAGCCCTTATTTTCTATCCGAAGACCAGATAATTGGAATTCTGGAAAATGAATTATTACCCGGATTGAAAAAAAATGCTCCGGAGGAAATATATTTTTACGGAACTGGTTGCAGTAATGCAGCAAATGTAAAAATGATGGGCAGGGCCATCCAATCTGTTTTTCCGGATTCCGGATTGCACATAGATCATGATCTGATGGGAGCGGCCAAAGCCACTTGCGGAAACGAAAAAGGCATCGCCTGTATTTTAGGAACCGGTTCTAATTCCTGTTATTTCAATGGCAAAAAAATAGTAAAGAATAGTCCGGGAATCGGATATATTTTAGGTGATGAAGGAAGCGGTGCTTATCTCGGTAAAAAAGTAATTCAATATTTTTTATATGAAACCTTTGAGCCAGATCTGATGGATCGTTTTCTGGCAAAATATGATCATATCACCTCTTCAGATATTTTAGACACTGTTTATAAAAAACCGTTGGCAAACCGTTACCTGGCGAGATATACAGAATTTCTGACAGAGAATCGCGGGCATTATATGATTGAAAATATAATTGAAGATGGTTTTAATGATTTCTTTTTTAACCACGTGTATAAATACCGGGAAAGTTGGCTGCATCCTATTCATTTTGTGGGCAGCGTTGCATTTGGATTTAAAGATGTTCTCGCTGATCTCTGTAATGCCTACGAACTTCAACTGGGAAAGGTGATCAAAAATCCGATGGATGGATTGGTAAAATTTCATACTAATTAAATGACATTCAAAATCACCGAAGCATCTTCAACGTATACGGATATCGATAAAATGGAGATTGCAGATTTTCTCAGGATCATGAATGAGGAAGACCAGAAAGTACCCGCAGCCGTGGCTTTACAAATTCCTCAGATCGAAAAACTAATAAAAGCCATTGTTGAAAAATTATCAAAAGGCGGACGATTATTTTATATTGGAGCAGGTACCAGTGGCCGGCTGGGTGTGTTGGATGCCTCAGAATGCCCACCTACTTTTGGTGTTTCCGAATTAATGGTCACCGCAATCATTGCGGGAGGAGATGTGGCTTTACGGAAAGCTGTTGAAAATGCGGAAGATGAGTTGTTGCAGGGATGGCAGGATTTAAAACAAATGCAGGTATCTGAAAACGATTTTGTTATAGGTATTTCTGCCTCCGGCGATGCACCATACGTTCTGAAAAGTCTGGAAGCGTGTAAATCCCATAAGATCTCCACCGGAAGTATCGTTAATAATCCGGAATCGGCGATTAGTGCTGTGGCAGATTTTGCTGTTGAAATAATTACAGGACCGGAGATTCTTACCGGCAGCACACGTTTGAAAGCAGGCACTGCCCAGAAATTGTTGTTGAATATGATTTCTACCGCTGTTATGATCCGGTTAGGACGGGTAAAGGGCAATAAAATGGTTTATATGAAACCTACCAATCAGAAATTAAAAAAACGGGCTGTTCATTTGATCATGGAGGAATTAAATATAGATGAAAACAAGGCTGCAGAACTTTTAAACCAATATGGCTCAGTTACGGAAGCGTTAAAAAATTATTAATAAAATTTATTGCTTGATTTTCTCTGATTATGTCTTAAATTGTAGTCTTAAAATTAACATAAAAACAAGCCAATATGAATTTCAAACTTTTACTTACTACTACATTGCTGGCCGGTTCTCTTGCAGGAACTGCGCAGGTTAACCGCAATGTTGCCTATGCATTTACCGGAGATGGCAACAGTGACTTCCTGTGGATGAATATCCGCCAGATTGATCTTAAAACAGGAAATGTTATTCAGACAATATTTGAAAGAAGCAAAACAAATTTTGTTATGACAGATATTTCTACAAAAAAATCTGTTGACCAACAAGTTGCCGCTACTGCAAATATTTTCAGCGATAAATCTTATCCGACAGCAACGTTTGTTGCGGCTGCAGCGCTGGATAAAAAAACAAATAAATTATTTTTTGCGCCAATGCGTATGAACGAATTACGCTGGATGGATCTTTCTGCAAAAACACCACAGTTTTATACGATGCCTTCTACAGTTCTAAATTTCGGAGATCTGAATGATGAAGCAAATCATCTCACAAGAATGACTATAGGTGCTGATGGAAATGGTTATGCAATGACCAATGATGGTAATCATCTTATTCGTTTCACTACTGGCAAAAATCCGGTGATTACAGATTTAGGTAATGTAGTAGATGCAGAAAATGTAAACAAAATTTCTATCCATAATAAATGCACGAGCTGGGGTGGAGATATGGTAGCAGATGCTTTCGGAAAACTATATGTTATTTCTGCAAATAAAAATGTATTTGTAATTGATCTGGCTACACGTATTTCAACTTTTAAGGGACAAATTTCAGGAACACCTGCAGCTTATACCGCTAATGCAGCAGCTGTTGATACAGATGGAAACCTGGTAATTACCAGCGCCAATTATTTTGAAGGATATTACAAAGTGAAAATGAATGATCTTAGTGCTACTAAGATCGAAGGGTCTGATGCAAAATTCAATGCTTCTGATCTTGCGGGCGGAAATTTATTATTGGAGAAAGAAGCTGCAGAAGCTAATAAATTTACCATCGTTACACCAGCTATTACAGCAAATGTCAGCATTGCTGATTCTAAGATTTTCCCTAATCCTGTAAACACTTCTTCTTTCAACATTTTACTGGAAGGACAAAAAGAAGGTCGTTACACTATGGTAATGTCTGATTTGCAGGGTAGAACTTTACAAACTAAATCTTTCACAATCAATAAATCTGCGCAAACAGAAAAAGTAAATATTATGAACAGGCCCGTAAAAGGTGTGTACATGGTAAAAGTTTTGAATGCACAAAATCAGATAGTGATTACAGAAAAAATAGTGCTTGAATAGTTTTTATTATTTTGGGTTGATAAGTCAGGAGGCTGCTTTTTAAAGCAGCCTCTTTTTATTTGTAAAAATTATAATTGAATTTATTAACGCTTATGGTCGTTTTATTCCGGTTAAATGCCTCAATTTTGCAGCGATTATATCATGCAGCATATTGAACCTTTTTATAACTGGCGCCACTTATATACCGCTGAAGAAGATAAGCTTTCGCCTTTTTATGGCCGTACCTATAGCGAGTTTGAATATACTCAGACACTCTATAATTTTTATATACATCCGCAATGGGATGATTTCGGCAGCCGCACATTATACATGAAACTCCTTTTCGCTGATTATGATCTGGGTTTTGCGATTATAGAATTACTGGGTGAATGGAATGATGCCATTGAAAATGATATCATGACTTTACGTAAAGATATTACCGATCATTTATTTGCCAGAGGTATCATTAAATACATCATCATCGCAGAAAATGTTTTGAATTTTCACAGTAGCGACGATAGCTATTATGAAGAATGGAGAGAACAATTGCAGGATGACAATGGCTGGGTGGTGTTGATAGACATGCCCGAACAAAGTAAATATGATTTCAAAAGAGCAAGGCTTACCAATTATGTTGAATTTTTTGAACTACCTCAATGGAGAACATTAAAACCTGAGATTATTTTTCAAATAATTGATCAGCAAATGAACCGCTTGTTAGATTAAATTGTTGATTACCTGAGAATAAAAGTCTGGAATACATTTATTTTGCCATGCTGTACGTATTTTTGCGGCACCAAAATCATCAACAAGCATTGCTATGACCTGGAATCAATTTTTTACTTCTTCTATTGGCAAAAAGTTCAACATGGCTCTCACGGGTCTTTTTCTGATAACTTTTTTAATAGTGCATGCAGGAGTGAATTCCTGCATTTTTTTAAATGATGATGGCGATACTTTTAATACTGTAGCGCATTTCATGAGCCACAACTGGATCGTGCGTTTTCTTGAAATCGGCCTGTTTGCCGGATTGTTTCTGCACATCATTCAGGGCCTTATCGTTTGGCGGCAAAATACAAAAGCTCGTCCTGTAAAGTATTACGTAAACAAGCCGGAAAAAAACAGTACATGGTACAGCCGTTCAATGGGTATACTCGGAACCCTGTTGTTATTATTCCTGATCATGCACATTTCGCATTTTTTTGTTGGAACAAAGGTGGCATTATACAGTGGAGATCAGCCACATAATCTATATGAGGAAATGAAAGAGTTGTTCAGCAATCTGTGGATAGTTTTATTATATGTTGCAGGTGTGATAGCTCTTTTCTGGCACCTGATTCATGGCTTTCAAAGTGCTTTTCAAACTTTCGGTATCAATCATAAAAAATATACACCACTGATCAAAAAGATAGGCATAGGATATACAGTCATCATTTGTTTATTGTTCATATTAATGCCAGTTGCATTCTACATGGAATGGATCAGTTAATCAATACTAATAAAACTATCAATATTTATCTATGGCTTTAGATGCTAAAATACCATCCGGCGAACTGAAAGATAAGTGGAGTGATTATAAAGGTTATGTGAAGCTGGTAAATCCTGCAAACAAAAGAAAACTGGAAGTAATCATTGTAGGAACTGGGCTTGCAGGTGCCTCTGCTGCAGCTTCACTGGGAGAATTAGGTTATAAAGTAAAAGCATTTTGTTTTCAGGACAGCCCAAGAAGAGCGCATAGCATTGCCGCACAAGGTGGAATAAATGCTGCTAAAAATTATCAGAATGACGGCGATTCTGTTTTCCGCCTTTTTTATGATACGGTTAAAGGAGGAGATTACCGCTCCCGCGAAGGCAACGTATACCGACTTGCCGAAGTTAGCACAAATATCATTGATCAGTGTGTGGCGCAAGGTGTTCCTTTCGCAAGAGAATATGGTGGCCTGTTAAGTAACCGTTCATTCGGTGGCACACAGGTTCAACGTACTTTTTATGCTGCAGGTCAAACCGGACAACAATTGTTGTTAGGTGCTTACAGTGCATTGGAGCGTCAGGTGGCACTCGGTAATGTTACCATGTATAATCGTCATGAAATGCTGGACATTGTTACGATTGAAGGAAAAACGCGTGGCATTATCGCACGTAATCTTGTAACCGGAGAACTGGAAAGACATTTCGGTCATGCCGTATTATTATGCTCTGGTGGATACGGAAACGTTTTTTACCTGAGCACAAACGCCATGGGCAGTAATGTTACGGCTGCATGGAAAGCCCATAAAAAAGGTGCCTACTTCGGCAATCCGTGCTTTACTCAGATTCATCCTACGTGCATTCCGGTTAGCGGAGATCATCAAAGCAAACTTACTTTGATGAGCGAAAGTTTGAGAAACGACGGAAGAATCTGGGTGCCCAAAAAAATGGATGAAAACCGTAAAGCAGTTGATATACCGGAAGAAGAAAGAGATTATTACCTCGAGCGTCGTTATCCGGCTTTCGGAAATTTAGTACCGAGAGATGTGGCTTCCCGCGCAGCTAAAGAAAGATGTGATGCAGGTTATGGCGTGGGTACAACAAGGATGGCAGTTTATCTTGATTTTGCAGATGCCATAAAAAGATATGGAAAAATTGAAGCTGGAAAAAGAGGATTGTCCAATGTAGATGAAGCAACGATTATTTCAATGGGCCGCGATGTGGTGAAAGAAAAATATGGTAACCTTTTCAATATGTATGAAAAGATCACCGGAGAAAATCCCTATGAAATGCCGATGAGAATTTATCCTGCTGTGCATTATACAATGGGTGGTTTATGGGTAGATTATGAACTGCAAACAACTGTAAAAGGATTATATGCTTTGGGCGAAGCTAATTTCAGCGACCATGGCGCCAATCGTTTAGGTGCTTCTGCACTCATGCAGGGGTTAGCCGATGGATATTTTGTAATTCCTTACACACTGGGTAATTACCTGGCAGATGAAATTGCCACTGCATCCATTTCAACCAGTCATCCGGAATTTGAAAAAACGGAGAAAGAAGTTCAGGCACGTTTACAAAAACTGATGTCAATACAGGGAAAACAATCAGTGGAGAGTTTCCATAAACGTTTGGGAAAAATCATGTGGGATAAATGCGGTATGAGCCGTAGTGAAGAAGGTTTAAAAACAGCGATTGCAGATATACGCCTGCTAAAAGCGGAATTCTGGTCGGATGTAAAAGTTCCCGGCGAAATAAATGGTATGAATGCTGAACTGGATAAAGCCGGAAGAGTGGCAGATTTTATTGAATTGGGAGAACTGATGTGTATTGACGCACTCAACAGAAATGAAAGTTGCGGTGGACACTTCAGGGAAGAAAGCCAGTCGGCAGATGGTGAAGCTCAACGGGATGACAAACAGTACAGTTATGTTGCCGCCTGGGAACTTGGCGGAGAAGGCGAATGGCGATTACATAAAGAAGACCTGAATTTTGAAATTGCAAAACCAACTCAGCGTTCCTATAAATAACCTTAAATAAAAAGAAAGATGGAACATTATCATATGAACCTGACGTTAAAAATCTGGCGTCAGAAAAACTCGAAATCAAAAGGTTTATTTGAAACTTATCAGGTAAAAGATATTTCTTCAGAAATGAGTTTTCTGGAGATGTTCGATGTGCTGAATGAACAACTGGTGGTAGAAGGAAAAGAACCTATTGCATTCGATCACGATTGCCGTGAAGGGATATGCGGAATGTGCAGTATGTATATTAATGGACAGGCGCACGGACCATGGCAGCAAAACACCACTTGTCAGTTACACATGCGTGCTTTCAAAGATGGCGATACCATTGTGGTAGAACCCTGGAGAAGTACAGCTTTTCCGGTGTTAAAAGACCTGGTGGTTGACCGTAGTGCGTTCGACAGAATTATTCAGGCCGGAGGATATATTTCAGTAAATACCGGCAATGCGGTGGATGCTAATGCCATCCCGATTGATAAGAAAAATGCGGATGAGGCTTTTTTAGCAGCTTCATGTATCAGTTGCGGGGCCTGTGTGGCCACTTGCAAAAACGGAAGTGCGATGTTATTTGTGGGTGCTAAAGTTTCTCAACTTGCTTTATTGCCTCAGGGTGATCCGGAAAGAGAGTCACGTGTATTAAATATGGTAGCGCAAATGGATAAAGAAGGTTTTGGTAATTGCACCAATACGTATGCTTGTGAAGCGGAATGCCCGAAAGGAATTTCAGTTGCCCACATCGCCCGTATGAATAAAGAATATTTATCTGCAGGATTAACAACTGAAGAGTAAAAAGGAACAGAAAGTTCTAGGTTGAATCCTAACGCGGTCACAAGAAAGCCTTACAGAAATGTGAGGCTTTCTTAAGTGATACGAGTGAGTTTTTTAATAAAGTATTAGAAATCGTTTATAAAATTGAGAACGAAGTAATCAGCCAATGAGAAGTTATGGAATTGTATGCATAGCGTGCGGTAGAATTTTTAATATATAAGCGATGAAATTTGCAACCTAAGCCTTGGTTCGTGTCTGCACAAAACAATGGCTATAGTACTACGCGTAAAACTCATTCTTCCTTTTTTTCTTGATAAAAAAAGGAAGCAAAAAAATCAAGAACAATCGATATTCATCGCGATTGTTAATTCAGCATTCTTCAGCTTTTGTGCAAAGAGAACTCAAATTCAGTTCTCGATTGTGCGCCTTCAAATTTGAAGAGCAATTGTTTCAGGAGATTTCATGCTAATTCTTAATAATTTTCAAAGCTGCTCTATGACCTTTTGCATTAAATATTTCTACTACATATACCCCCGAGTTAAGCTGCTGTAAATTGAATCTATTATAATTCCGCGATGCGGCAAAATTCAGAACTGTTTGGCCAGTTGTGCTTTTTATGACCACCTTATCATCATTTTGAAGCCCTGAAATTTCCATGAAGTCGTTGACCGGATTAGGTACTATTGAATAAACGGAATTATCGCAATTTGATTTTATTTTGATAATCTCACTATACTCAAAACGCCCATCCAAATCATTAACCTTTAGCTTAAAAAATGCATCTACGTTGTTATCTGTTTGAACTTCATAATAACTATCATCCCCTTTTGGAGAAACCTCTGCTACTTTATTAAATAAGGTTCCGTTAACACTTCTTAATAATTCTATATTTTTTACATTCAGCTCAATACCACTCTTCCATTGCAACAATGATTTGCAATTATTCAAAGCTTTTCCTGAAAAGAAAATTAAATTTAATGGAACTGTAGTACAACCAAATGGATTTGAAAATGCAGTTCCGTTTCCATCATTGGTAGAAACTGTCACGGAATTAGCAGATACATTTGCAATCGTAATTCTACCTCTTGAAGACAACGTACTGGTTGTTGTTAAATATCCTTCAGAAGTAACCCCTATGGCTGAAAAATTCCCTCCACAAGTTGATCCGGAGTTGAAGTCATTTATATTTCCTGTATTTAAAGGATAAAATATTCCATTGATTTTAATTTCCATCCTAGGACATTGTACTGCGCCATCAAAACTTCTGAAGTCAATGGAGAATATACTTACTGGAACATTGAAAGTAAAAGTATTTGTTTGTAAACCCGTATAAACGGGATTTATAGGGCAACCAGTAGGATTACCACTTACTTGTCCAACGTATTGACCAGAAAAACAATCCACAGTAATTGGTCGCTCATTAGCCCAAGAACCAGCGCAGGCCTGAGATTTGGCATTTTTTATACATACAATGCAAGCAAAAAAACAAAGTAAGTAGGTTAATATTTTGTTTCCGTGAAATAACATTGGTGACTACTATTTATTTTAAACACAAAGAACGCAGAGTTTTCACAAAGATCACAGTGTTTTAATTTGTTAGGACGGAGTTTAAACAAAGTAATAAAATGTTCAACTAATTTTCTTTTCAACTTTTACTTTTTCTTGTAACACAAGGTAGATTAGTTATGAATTGCAAAACTCAAATCCTAAAAAAGCCCGATATTAGTTCTATAGAGAGTGGCATATATCTAATAAAAATAATTAGTAATGTAGCTTTTAAAACAAGTTTGAAATTGATGAAAAAATAATTGAAGGTGTTAGAAGACTGAGGACAGGATTTAATGAATTTTACTTTCCTTTTACTAATCTTTTCATGCACAATTACTTATATAAACTAATAATGATTTTGTATATTTAGTATACAATTATTTATAATGCCGTGCCAAAATAAAATTAAAATCTTACTTCTTTTTGTATTTTCAACTTATATAAATATTTCAAATGCACAGATTTGCAGTGGCAGTTGGGCGCTGCAAAGACCACTCTCTAGCTTTTGTGCTTCGGGTCAATGGGTAGGTTGGCAAAATTCAGGAACTCCGATAGGATGTCCAATAATTCCCAATTATGTTGGTGTACAATCGAATACTTTCAATTTTTCTAATTCTGTAAATTTTTTTTCAATCGATTTTGCTGGATTCGATGGAATGCCACTTTGTGCCCGAATTGAAATTAAAGTAAATGGTGTATTTTTTCCTTTACAAGGTATTAACGTCAGTGCTATACCTGGGTGTACTAACGGCTCTTTTTCTTATTTAGCTTTAACTAATGATGGCTATTTAACAATAAGTAACTTAGGAGGATCAGGTTTGTCTGGAACAGCAAGGATAACTATTAATCATCCAAACACTTCAAGTGTTACTGTTTCTACAAATGACGGATCAGGTACAACTTTTTCAAATCCTTTTAATTGCACAGTTGTTCCATTGACACTTGAAAAATTTGAAGGATCTACCAAATATTGCAAACTAAAATTGAATTGGGCTACAGGTATAGAAGATAACGTGAAGTATATTAAAATCGAAAAGAGTGAAGACGGAAATACATTTTTTACTATTGGTGAAATTATTCCAAAGGGTAGCAATAGCCTTTATTCTTTTACTTCAAATAATTTATCAGATGCATATCTGCGTTTAAAAATAATAGATTTTGATAATACTTTTAAGTATAGTGATATTATTTACCTCAAATCTTCATGTGATAAAGCTATATATAAAATAAGTCCCAATCCAGCTATCAGTAAAGTTGAAATATTGGGGCTTGCCAAGAAAGATTGGTTAAAAATATTCGATATTTCTGGTAGATTATTTTTATCCTTTAAATCTTTACCAAACTTTATATTAGATGTAGATGTATTGATTCCGGGGTTGTATTTTGTTCAAATTGGAGAAGGCAACTCGGTAAAGGCTAATTTAAAATTGATAAAAAAATAGCCTCTTTGCAAGAGGCTATTTGATACGTCTTTAATGGAATTTATTGGACAATAATTTTTTCTACAGTCCTTTTACCGCTTTCCGATATTAATATTAAATTATATATTCCATTAACTACATTAGTATTAAGCTTTAAGTTTGTTGTTGTGTTTTGATTATGAATATTAATGCTGGTGTTATAAACTGTCTGACCTGCTTGGTTAATTATTAGTACAGAATATTTTCCTTCAGATTGATTTTCGAATTTCAATTTGACTATTTTATTTTTAACTGGATTTGGATAAATAGTAACAGCAGACTGCTGATTATCACTTTTTACTATTTCTTCCGAAGATCTTTCAAAAACAACCATGAATCTATTTTCAAACGAAGCTTTATTTGCATCTACAACAAAATCAAAAATAGTTGTGTCTTCAAGACTGAGATATACTTTCGTATGTAGATATCGATCAATAAGGGAAGCTCTTAAATCATCTTGTAGCATATAAGGTGCAAATACAAGTTGATATTTTATTAACCTAAGGTTATTAAACGTATAAAAAATTGTATCTGATTTATTGGTAGGTTGCCTCTTTTCGATGGCGAGTAATGCATCTCCTCTGACAATCATGAAATTCTCACCTGAATTTGCAAGTTTACTAACATCTCCAACGCCTAAATCGTTTGAGTATTCCTCATCAAATGTTACAGAATTACCATCACATATTCCTGTATTAGAGTACAATCCCGACCATAGGGATTTTCGTTCTTTTTTTCTACTTGTCCTGGTCACTATCCTGCTGTTGCCTGTTTTTACGTTTTCATTAAAGGAGATAGTACCAGAAATTCCATTTGGATTCGCTTTTACAAAAAATGCTTGTCCGCTTTGAATTTCCGGATAAGATTGTAAAGTTTCATAATAATTACCAGAACCTCCAGGTCCTGGAGATGTAGGAGAAAAAGGAATTGTTGCATTAGCATCTAAGTATTGATATCCACCATACCCTTGAGTACCGGGTATAGATACATCCCATACAACAAAGATTCCATCCAGATTGGTACAATATCCCGTGGTGTTATACATATAACTTAAATCAATTGCAGAAGCATAAGGATTTCCAACCATTACATATTTTCCAGTGGATGGAAAAGTCCAGGCTGGGGCCGTTACAGTTGTAGGAGTATATCCGCTTTGCGGTTGGAATAATGCACCTTTAGAACGCATATTTGTAGGGTTAGGATCTAGGTTTAGTTGATCTATGTATCTATCACCGCGTACGAATAAGAAATAGCCATTCTTATTATATAAAGGAATGGTGGTATTTGAAATAGCCACAAAATTTTGGATTATTTCATTGTATGTTTTAATGGCTGTTGCAGATGCACCTCCAAAAGCAAAATCAAAGCCTCTTGTACTCCAATCAACTCTAGGATCAGGGATATGTGTCCCATATCCAACTGGTGGTGTTGTAATTTGATTTTCCATCCAAGCCTGTTTAACAGTTTGTCCTATTGAATTGGCTCCAGTTGGAGTAGCTAACATTTGCCATGTTCTTGCATGTTCTCCAATGCCGGTTCCTGTTTTTATAAATCGCTCAACAGTAACCTGTCCGTCAATAAAATTTGTAGGATCTATTTGCGCAACATTTGCAGTAGTTGATGCATTTGATACAAGTGTAAGATTATCTCCTGTTGTAAGCGTCGTACTTGTTGTACCAAAGCTTAATTCACCATGTACATCAAGCCATTCAGTTGGAGATGTATTAAAATCAGAAATTATCACGTTATTAGAAGCTTTAAAATTTTTCACATCATTCTTCCAGAAAACATTTCCTGCAAGATTTTGTATTGTACAAGTTCCATTCATCTCAATTGAACCTGCAATGCTACGTACATTTGAATTTATATCTGTGTAATAATTATCAATGCTGGCTATATCAGCATGTATTTCTCCTGCAATCTTCAACCACCCGTTATTTATCAGCATTGCTCCTGAACTAATTGTTAAATTATTAATCTGAAATTCATTTGGTGTTTGATATAATATTTCTGGCGAAAAAGGAGTTCCTGAGGGAATATTTACACTGGTAGTACTGGAATTTGGTACGATTGCCGGATCCCAGTTAGAAGCTGTATTCCAATCTTTAGATATTGTTCCAGCCCAAGTTGAATTTACAACCGCAATTGCTGCAATACATCCGACATTATCACTGCAACTTCCGTTCAACAATGGATTATTAAGAATATTGGGCACACAAAGCTGTACAGAATAATTTCCTGGATTTGAATTTGGATCAACAGTAATTTCCGATGTTGTACCAAGGGAAACATTATTCGCATCAAACCATTCATATGTAGAATTTGTTACTCCACAAGCATTGAGAACAAATTCACATGAACTGTTGTTGGCAATGCTAATCTTTGGATCTAAGTCAACTAACTCAGGATACAAAATTTGTAAATATGTGGAAATTGAGGGACGGGGACTCGGAGTCAGTAATTGTGGATAAATCACCAACATATCAAAATTATTGGTGGCAGTAAAAGTAACCACATATTGTGTCCAAATCGGACCTGAAGCAGCTGGGGATAGCTGACAAAAAATTTCTTGTTGAATGCCCTGAATATTTAGAGGTGGCATTGCGGGATAAGGTGGACCAGCTGGAAATGTAGTAGGAAATTCTTGACAATTGGTTAATATTACTTTTAAATTATATTGAGCACAACATTGAGTTGATGATACAAAAAATGAGAACATATATTCTTTTCCTCCGTGTATGGGTTCTGTTTTCGCAGCTATCCCTTCAAACCAAGTAGGGAATGTAGAACAATTGGAACAATTCGACAATTGAAGGCCAGCGGAATTTACTGGTATGCCCAAAGCGCTTATAGCAGGTGGTAATGTAGGTACGGAATAAAAAGCACCCCCTATATCAGGTGTGCCATAACTTATGGAAGTCCAAGAATCTACATAGCCATCAGAAAATATCCCCGCCCCATTATAACTTGGGTATGGAGGGGGTGAAGGGACCGTATAAGAAAAAACAGCATTAGGAATTAGGTTACACGATCTGGTTGAGATAAGTTGATTACAGTCGACCAAATTTATTGTATTGGGATTTCCTTGAAAAAAGATTGATACATCATGTGCTCCAATACTTGTAACATATGGAGACATAACCATCCTCGCATTTGAGTCAATATCTTTATCCAATAGAATACCATTATTATTCCCCCCTTTAAAGATTTCAGAACTCATAGTAGGCATTAGGTTCAAATTGATTAATCCTATGGACGTTGAAACAAAATTGGGAAAATCGTATAAAGATTTATTTTCTGTATTTGTAAAGGAATTTATAACTAACCAAGCCCTGTAACTGCCCAAAGTATCTCTTGCATTTACTCCATCAAAATATACAGGTGTTGAAGAAGATGGGAAGGCGGATGTGTAAAAAACATTATTATTAGAAGTTGAATCGAAATTTGAAAGTGATGCACCGGAACGTCGTAAAGCAACTGATTTACCTGAAGTACCTGGTGTTGATTCGTTCACAAGAATATTATTACGGACAAAAGCTCTTGCAGAAGTAGCTGTAGAACTTGCTGTTAAAAACAATGCACCTGAACTAAAACCTGAAGTGGAAGATGTTGCCTTCAGATACACTGTATTGTAATTTACAAAAAGAGAAGAATTTACTGTTGCCGCAGAAGCGTAAATGCCATACACAGTGCTACCGGATGTAGAAGTTATGCCTATCATTTGATTCTGCACTTTTGTAATTCTGCTTAAGGCAGAAAGCCGTAAGCCCGCAATTAATGCTGTTGAAAAACTGGAATTTAATCCATTAATAACATTACTTGTAATGGATAACGTATCTGCAATTGTCGAAGCACTGAGCATTCCATTTAAATGTGCCAGGCATGAGATTTCGGAAATTGTGTTATTGGAGATTTCTGAATTCCCGCTAGAATTACTTAAATAAATAGCATACGTAGTAGTAGCTGATGAACCTGTTGAAATCCAATTTTTAAAAATATTATTTGAAATTATTTTTACTGGCTCTCCTGTTGCTATTCCTTCCACATTCGTCCAACCATAAATTGCAGAATTGCCGGTTGTAGAAACATTAGAGAAATTATTTCCAAAATTTCTCATCGAATTTCCTTTTAAACTACTTCCTGCTGCGTAATAAAAATATACATTACCACCTGCTATATTTTTACTAAATGAACCGATAATTGAATTTTGGGTTACATTTGCTTGTGCGCCAGCGTTAATCGCCATTGTTCCTGTTCCACGAATAAAATAGACATCTCCTGAGGTATTGGCAGCGAGATTTGTAAAAGTGTTGTGACTAATATCAAAAATACTATTTGTTGAAGTCGAATGGCTGCACTCAATATAGTAGTGAGGAGCTGTAGTTAAACTTCCTAATTGCCGGAACCCTTGTATGTTGTTGGAAAGGATATTTATATAAAGGGTGCCGTTTGTATTTGAATTATTAATGGCCCGCAGCGCTGAGTTAACTCCTAAAGGTGAAGATAAATAAGTAATTGCATCTCCTCCGGTTGTACTATCGCCAATCTTATTATTGTCAATATCAATACGAGTAATGATATTTCCCGATTGATTAATTGCAGTAAAAAATCCTCCAGTGGAAGTTGAAGTATTTCCCCGGATAACATTATTTGATATTTTTAATATTGAAACTCTTGAAGTATTATTTATACCTCTCATCTGATTAGTCGAGCCTGAATTTTGAATAGACATTCCCTGTATTATGTTGTAATCAACATAAAGAGATGAAGAGTCTGATGAAAGATTCTCTGTTAAGATACCATCAACGTGACTATTATTAGGCAAATTAGTAGATAGTGTTATTGAATTATATTGAATTGTTGTGGTGAATGTTCCGCCAGGAATTATAGTTCCAGAAGAAGTAGAAGATCGATAGGACTTAACTATCCCTCTTACTACGGCAGCACTTCCCGTTAAAGTAGAACTTAAAATTGTATTGTATGAGGTATTATCTGCTTTTTGGCAGTTCATATTAATGCCATAATAGGAAGCTGTGTAAGTGGCTAAATTACCGTAATAAGCACTTGGGGATCCAGGTCTTCCCCAATTTGTGATACTATTGCCAGTAGATAATGAGCTTCCCCCAATATCATTTCCCGTATCCATATTTGCTGCTATTTCAGAACCTATAAAAACAATCCCATAATTTACATTGCTTATAAAATTACCGTACACTTTGTTAGAACTATTAGGCCCCGTAGTGGCATTAGAAATTCCTGATGCAGCGATAGCATTAGTAGCAGAATGACGAACATTACTATATATTCCAAAAGTATTCACATAAGAATTACTTAAAGAGATTGTATTGTTTTGTAAAATGTTGTGTTGAGCGCCATTAGTAGTAGAAGCGTAAAGCAATGCTATGCCCCACTCAGTCAGATTATTTGTAGCTATGGACGTTGTAGTGTTACCCGCATTTTCTTGCATTACAAAATCTTCGATAGTTATATAATCGGCACCAATAATTTTAAATATTGCATCTGTTATAGAACCGCTTACCTGTGGACTAAATGCAGTGATAGTGTTTCCGCTACCCGTGATCGTTATTGGGCTTGAAGCGGTATTAGTGATATTTGCAAAATTTATTGAGAAACCACCTAAAGGTGCTGTTTCAGGATATCCAGGATCAAGGGTAATTTTTACAGGTCCACTAATTGATGTTATGTTATTAAGTGCTGCAATTGCACTGCCTAAAGAAGGATAGGTATCGTTAAGAGAAGGAGTTGTATTTGTTTTGTTTGTAATAGTAACCTGGCCATAGGAAGTTTGAAAATTTAGCAAAGAAAATGCAATACACGTCAGTACAAATAACTTTAGTTTCATAATTGTAAGTTTGTGTCGGATTGTTTCAAAAATGAAAACTCAACTGGTAATTAATAACCTGTAGTGATTAAAGTAAGCGTTACGATCTTATGTGTAAGTTCAGTGAGGTAGTATTAAGCATTTTTAAAATGCTTAAAATTGCAGGGTTGTTTTTCTAAGTTGGATTGGGCTAACAAAAATTAATTGAATATGCTTTTAAGCAACTAATATTTGAAAACTAAATAAGAAGGAAATTATTCAAAAATATTTCTGAAGAAATATTTTTGAACCTTCAGTATAAATTATCTTTAATAAAAATAAACTCTCATTGTACGGATTCGGGTAAGTGATAAAAATCACTAAAAAAAATGAATTTAAATTAGAGAGATAATTAATTCAAATTGAAGATGGGGTATATATTTATTATCACCAAATTTATTTTACAAAATAATATTTTAATAATATTATTCAACTTCGGCAAGCCTCAACGTTATTAATTTGTTGTCAAAACTCTTCAAAGGGAAGAAAGGATCATAAGAAAATATAATGAAGTTCAATTAAAGATTTTGGTACCTACTAGAATCTAAGCAGTACGTCTATTAAGAAATTTATAATATAAAAGACTACTATGGTAATACTAAGAAAAGTATAATTCTTAAAGCTGCAATATCAGCATTTTGAGTCATTAGCTGCTATTAAAGCAGCATACTGAGTAAAACAGTTAATTTACTACATAAAAACATTAAGAAAATATAGACTTCTGATTAATTTATTTTTCAAATATCGAGAATTCCAATTGGTAAAAAAAGGGTATTTTCCCCGTACCCGTTTTATAAGCTTAAAAATCCTAATGCGGTCCAGTCGCTATGTGGCTAATAATCCATTTAATATTTCCTTCTATTTCTACCTTTTCACATCAGGGTTAATGATTATACCGGGTTTACCCGCACAATTTCACCCGCACAAAAAAATTGTGCAGTCAAAATTGTGCGGTTACCTTCGGGCAAGCGTGCTGAAATAGTGTTAATTTTATCGCTTATCCATATCATTTGAAATTCATAAGGATATATTTACTGGCTTTATTGGTGATGGCATTACAAATTGCATTTGCACAGCCGTCGGCATTATCTAATCTCCGGAGAAAAAATATTCCGGTAAGTTCAGGCATTATTCAAATAGACAGTCTGAGTATAGTTCCCGGTACATTTTCAATACCGGGTTATGCATCTGCTGACTATATACTCGATGAAATAAATGCCACACTACGCTTGAATTTTTTACCGGACACCACCGTTTTATTTGTAATGTATCGTGTGTTGCCCGTTCGTTTAAATGCAAAAACGCAACGTTACAATTATGATAGCATTCGTTATAATTTCATAGCCGAAAAACCTTTTGTTATCAAATCATCCAAAGCTGAAAATGCCATATTTAATTTTGGCGGATTACACTCAGAAGGAAGTTTTGGCAGAGCTTTATCTTTCGGAAATAATCAGGACGCTGTCGTAAACTCAAGTATGAATTTACAATTGCAGGGGTTAATAGGTGATAGTCTTCAACTGACCGCTGCGATAACAGATAATAATCTGCCAATTCAACCAGACGGAAATACACAGGACCTACGTGATTTTGACAGAATTTTTCTGCAGATAAAAAAACATAAATGGGAGTTGAGTTTCGGTGACCTTGATCTTAGGCAAAACAAAAATTACTTTCTTAATTTTTATAAAAGAATACAGGGCGTTTCTTTTCTCACAGAAAATAAAACAGGAAAAGTAAATAATACTTCATTGGTTAGTGGTGCAATTGCAAAAGGGAAATTTAACCGTCAGTTGCTCACACCGCTCGAAGGTAATCAGGGACCTTACAGATTGCGCGGCGCAAACAACGAATTGTATTTTGTTATTCTTGCCGGAACAGAACGAGTATACATTGACGGAATCTTAATGCAAAGAGGAGAAGATCAGGATTATGTAATCAATTATAATACGGGAGAAATTACATTCACGCCAAAGCGACTTATCACAAAAGACCTTCGAATTCAGGTTGAATTTGAATATTCTGACCGTAATTTTTTGAATTCGCTGATCTATGCCACCAATACGGCTGACTGGAAAAATAAATTATCGGTTACCACTTCTTATTATACAAACACCGATGCAAAAAATTCTGCTATTGATCAGATACTAGACAATCGGCAGAAACAATTCTTATCACAAATAGGAGACAGCCTGTCACAGGCATATTTCGATAATGCGGTGGAAGATACTTTTGCAGCATCAAAAATATTATACGAAAAAAAAGATACCACCTACAATGGCATTGTGTATCCCATTTATATTTTATCGGCCAATCCAAACGCTGTTTTGTATAATGTTTCCTTTTCTTATCTCGGACCTGGAAAAGGAAGTTACATGCCATTACGTAATGCAACCAACGGACAGGCGTTTGAGTGGATCTCACCTAATGGCGGCGACTGGCAACCTGTTACACTTTTAGTGACGCCCAAAAAATTACAGGTGATGACGGTGAGTGGAGATTATAAATTTTCAGAAAGGACCAGTTTGTTTGCAGAAGCGGCATTATCCGATTATGATGTCAATTTATTTTCGTCAATCGATAAAAAAAATGATAAAGGTGCCGGACTTAAACTTTTAATTAAACAGGACGATGTACCTGTGAAGGTATTTAATACTTCCCTGAAATTAAATGCTGCTGCCGGTTACGAATTTGTAGCTAAAGAATTTCGTGCATTGGAACGATTACGCAATGTTGAATTTTTCAGAGACTGGAGTATTAATTACGATGCACCTGCAACCGATGAAAATATTTTATCGGGTGCATTTAAATTACTGGATTCGAAACAGAATTATCTGAAATATGATGTTACACATTATAAGCGGAATGATAATTATACCGGCCTCAGACATGTGGTGGAATCATTCCAAAATGTAAAAGACATAAAGATCACCACACGTTTTAATAATGTGCATTTTGATTATGGTAATCTGTCAGGCAATTTCTTAAGGCCTTCACTTGATATCCGTAAAACATTTAAAAAACTGGATGCAACAAATATCTACGTTAAATACACGGGTGAATATAACAAGGTACGAGACGGATCTGCTGATTCTTTGACTAATCTAAGTTTTGGATTTAGCGTGTATGAAGCAGGGTTACGATCAAATGAATCTAAACTTAACCGTTGGGGGTTTACGTATTTCACCCGAATAGACCAATTGCCATTTCTTAATTCATTATTGCGAACTGATAAAAGCGATAATTTTTTATTATTTACAGAACTTTTGAAAAATCAAAAGCACCAGGTAAAATTTAATTTTACTTACCGCGAATTAAAAATATTAAATGCTGTAAGCCGTTTAAAACCTGATCAAAGCGTGGTAGGAAGAACAGAATATACGATCAATGAATTTAAAGGATTTTTATCAGGTAACTTTTTATATGAACTGGGTGCAGGCCAGGAACAGCGCCGTGAATTTACATTTGTAGAAGTGCCCGCCGGTCAGGGTGAATATACCTGGATCGATTACAACAATAATAACATTCCTGAACTAAATGAATTTGAAACCGCCATCTTTCAGGATCAAAAAAAATATATTCGTGTTTTCACGCCGGGAAGTACTTATGTAAAAGCAAATTATTTGCAGTTTAACTATAGTGTAGAATTAGAACCAAAATTGCTGATTGCTAAACCGAAAAATAATCTTTCGAAGATTTTTTACAACACCTCAACATCCTCCGCCTTACAAATCAGTAAAAAGAATATTTACAACGGTAATTTTTTATTTAATCCATTTAGTACAACTCTACTCGATACCTCTCTCATCAGTCTTTCGGCATACTTTTCCAACACTTTATATTATAACCGCACAAGCACCAGATGGGGTTTTGAATTTACGCATAGTAAAAGTTCGGCTAAATCTTTATTGGCGTATGGATTTGAAAGCCGGGGACTACAAAATCTGATCTCGAAAATCCGCGTTAACCTGAACAGGAATTTTATAACAACAGTCTCCTTAAGACAGGTAAATAATGAACTTGCTACAAGTGGAGCCAAATTTAATAACCGTAACTATAACATTCTGCAGCATACAATTGAACCTTCCCTTACTTATGTTTATAAGTCAAATTTCAGAACTGTTTTAAGTTATGCCTATTCACAAAAGAGAAACCGGATCGATTCTTTGGAGCAATCAGTTAATCATGCATTAACAGCTGATGTACGTTATAATATTTTATCCAGCAGTACGATCAATGGTAAATTCACTTATAACCAGATTAATTATTCCGGTTATCCCGGTTCGGAAAATTCAACAGCCGGATTTATTTTGTTGGAAGGTTTACTGCCTGGAAAAAACTATTTATGGACTTTTGATTTTACCAAACAACTTGTCAACGGAATTGAGATTAGTCTTCAGTATGAAGGGCGAAAACCCGGAGAAACAAAAACTATTCACACGGGCAGAGCATCGTTAAGAGCAGTCTTCTAATAAAAAACAGCGACCTTTTGAAGGATCGCTGTTTAATAAAATATTGAATTTTAAATCATAACCTAGCTGAATAAGCCACCTTTTTTAAGCGGTCGGGAAGCTTCACCAACTTTAAAACCATTGTTGTATACTTCTATTTTATAATTACCCGTATTGAAATTCTTATTCTGCTTCCAATCAAAACTTACAGATTGTCTTTTATTCTGAACATAATTTACATCCAGTTTTTGCGTGTAAATCTTTTCTTCACCTTCACGTGTACTGAATTTACCGGATCCTAAGCCTTCAACGGCAATAGGTGTTCCATCCGGAGCGGTGATCACTACATATATCTCTTTAGTTCCGGAAGGTGCAATCATATTTTCGTTTAAGTCAAAAGAGACACGCAACTTATCAACTCTCTTAGCAGTAGAGGTTACTTTTTCCTTTCCACTACTTCTTTCTTTCAGACCTATAATATTAAAGTTAGAAGCCTGCAATGTGGATCCAACATCTATTACATTTTCCCTGTCTTTAATCACTACCTGTGCAGAATCAAAATCTTTTCTCACTTTATCACGCTCTTGCGTAACAACCACTTTTTCCTGCGTCAGTTGCATTTTTTGTCCCTGCAACATTTCTATCTGACTTTTGTAACCTTCAATGTCATTATTCAGAGAACTGATCAATGAACGTGCTTCTCTTAATTCTGCACTTGAGGCATTTGTTTTAGATAATAAGGATGCAATTCTGTCTTTCTTTTCGCTGATTTCTCTATCACGTTCAGTGATTGTACTGTCCTTTCGTGAATTGGAAGTTTTCAGCATATCATAACGAGACGTTGCATCATCCAGTTCCTTTCGTAATTCATCCCGCTGCGTAGAGGTAGAAGCGATCAGGGTTTCTTTTTGAGACATCTGTTCTTTTGTATTATTCTTGTCCCAGATAATGTAACCCCAGGTTCCCAATAAAGCAACGATCAAAACCCCCAACAAAATGTTACGAACGTTATTATTATTAACGGTTCGTGCAGTTGAGGTGGTTGTTTGTGTTTCTTTGTTTGTTCTTTCTCCTTCAGGAAAATTTTCGAATGCCATAAAATAAGTTTTTCATTAAAAAATAAAAATTCAAATATATCGGAAGAGGTAAAGCTTTAATAGTATTTAAATAGGATACGGATTAATTCTGACCTCCATTTTTCCAAAACTATGCCAAAGAATCTTAATATGGTCGAAGGTGTTTGTGAAAGCACACTAATTAATTAGATTGCAGCAGAATTTGATGATAAATGAGTGCTGAAAAAATTATTAATGAATGGAAAAGTAAACAATTTAAACCCGTTTACTGGCTGGATGGTGATGAAGAATTTTATATTGACGAAATCATCCAATATGCAGAACATCAGATACTTTCTGAGAGTGAAGCGTCTTTTAATTTGTCCATATTTTATGGCCGTGATGCCCTTTGGTCTGATATCATTAATGCCTGCAGGCGCTATCCGATGTTTTCCGAAAAGCAGGTGGTTTTGTTAAAGGAAGCACAATTGATGAAAGACATCGATAAGCTCGAAGGCTATATCGAAAATCCGCTTCCTTCCACCATTTTTGTTGTAGGCTATAAGGGCAAAGAATTTGATAAAAGAACGAAGCTTTCAAAAATTATTAACAAAAGCGCGGTGCATTATTTGTCAGCAAAACTGAAAGACGATAAAGTTCCTGCCTGGATAAATAATCTGGTTCAACTAAAAGGATATAGTATCGATACGAAAGCGGTAAGTTTACTCTTCGATCATATCGGCAACGATTTAAGCAGGATCTCCAATGAGATCGATAAATTATCGATCAACATCACCGGAAAAAAAAATATTGATGAAAACGATATTGAAAAATATATCGGTATCAGCAAAGAGTACAATGTTTTTGAATTGTCGGCAGCACTGGCTTATAAAGACCTTACCAAAGCCATCAGGATTATTAATTATTTTGATTCTAATCCGAAAGCGGTTCCTATACAAATGGCTTTGCCCGCATTATATGCACAATTAAGCCGGGTGTATGCTGCATTCAGTCTTACAAAAGATGGATTAAAACAACATTTTTATTTCAACCCTGTCGCTTTACAACAGGGAGAGGCCATGATGAAGAATTATGGTTTTGAAGGCATACAAAAAATGATCTTACTATTACATCATTATAACCTAAAAAGTGTTGGAATTAATGACTCCGGAACAAACGGCGCATCATTAATGAAGGAAATGGTGGTTAAAATGATGGTGGCTTAAACCAGCCGCTCTAGTGCATCTTTTTTATCCTGGCCCAGTTGTTCTTTTAAAGCATCCAGGCCGTTGAATTTTATTTCATTACGTAACCGGGCGATTACTGTTACCGTTACATATTTGTCATAAACATCTTCACTAAAATCGAAGATATTCACTTCAATTACGCGTGCCGTTCCATTAACTGTGGGCCGAACACCAATATTCATCATTCCCTGATGTATTGTATCAGTTCCTTTTATCTGAACCGTAACGGCATATACGCCAAACCCAGGAATAAGTTTTTCAGTCTCTGGTATATGTATATTGGCAGTGGGATAGCCTATCGTACGTCCTAATTTATTTCCCTGCATCACCAAGCCGGTAAAGTAATATGAATATCCTAAAAATTGATTGGCCATTTCAATATTGCCAGTCATTAAGGCTTCCCTGATCTTGGTACTGCTGATGATCACATTCTGTAAAACGTGCTCAGGAATTTCGATCACGCTGTAACCAAATTGTACAGCGAATTTTTCCAGTAACTGATAATTCCCTTCCCGGTTTTTTCCAAAGCGATGATCATATCCTGTTATAATGGTGTGAGGTTTAAATTTTGCCACCAGAAAATTTTCAATATAATCTGATGCCGTTTGTTCTGCAAAAGCTGTATTAAAAGGAACAACCACAATATGCCCGATTCCTTTAGCCTGTAATAATTGGTATTTTTCTTCAGGTGTGTTTAAGATATTGACCGGCGGGTCGGATTGTGCAATCACTTTTCGCGGATGCGGATAAAAGGTGATCACAACGGGTGTTCCATTAACCGCTCGTGCTGCATTGATTAATTGCAGAAGAATCTGGCTGTGACCAACGTGTACGCCATCAAAGGTTCCAATAGTAACAACAGCATTTTCAAAAACCGGTAAATGATTGATGTCGTCGTAAACTTGCATATAAAGTGTGCAAATGTAATTGATATTTGAAAATGTTTATTTGTTTGACGGCGTTAGATTTGTACCTCAATTCATCAGCATGAGTTTGTATAACAGGCGTGGCGTTTCTGCACAGAAGGAAGAAGTACATCAGGCAGTTAAAAATCTGAACCAGGGGCTTTTTCCAAATGCATTCTGTAAAATATATCCTGATCATTTATCACAGGATGAAAATTTTATAAATGTGATGCACGCAGATGGAGCAGGAACTAAATCTGTACTTGCTTATTTATATTGGAAAGAAACCGGTGACTTGTCAGTATGGAAAGGAATTGCACAAGATGCCATTGTGATGAACCTGGATGATCTGCTGTGTGTGGGCATACATGATAATATCCTTTTTAATTCCACTATCGACAGAAATAAAAGACTGATCCCCGGAGAAATTTTAGAAGCAGTCATCAATGGCTCAAAAGAAATTTTCGATATGCTTTCTACATATGGCATCAATATTCATTATCTGGGAGGAGAAACAGCAGATGTGGGAGATGTAGTTAGAACGATTGCCGTTAATGGAACAATGGCGTGCCGGTGGCCAAAAAATAAACTGATCACCAATGATAAGATTACGGAAGGCGATGTGATCATCGGGCTCGCAGGTTTCGGACAGTCTTCTTATGAAACTTCTTATAACAGCGGAATTGGTAGCAATGGACTTACCAGTGCAAGGCATGATGTGCTCTCTAAATTTTATGCAGAAAACTTTAGCGAATCATTTGATCCGCAACTGGAAAATGATGTAGTTTATATAGGTGATCATCGTCTTACCGATACGGATGCTGATAACAAAAAAATGATCGCAGCATTATTATTAAGCCCTACCAGAACCTTTGCACCGCTATTAAAAAAATTGCTGACAGACCATTTTGAAAAGATCCATGGTTTAATCCATTGCAGCGGCGGAGGACAAACAAAATGCTTAAAATATTTACCCAAACCATTTCGTATTATTAAGGATAATTTATTTGAAATACCACCCGTGTTCCATGTTATACAAAAAAATTCAGGAGTAGCACTCAGGGAGATGTTTGAAGTGTTTAATATGGGATGCCGGATGGAGATCTATTGCCGGGAGTCAGATGCTGAAGTTTTGATGCAATCAGCCGGAGAATTCAACATTGATGCTCAAATCATAGGAAGGGTGGAGGCCGCTGATAAAAAAGAACTGCATCTTTTGTATAAAGGAGAAAAAATAATTTATGGTTGATCCATCTGATTTGATATATAAAAATCAATATAAATTTTTGTTAAGCTATATTTATCCAATTAATCACGGTTAATTTTGTTTGGTTGATTATTAAAATTAAAATATGTCTCAATCTATCATAGAGCTTAAAAATGTAAATATTTATCAGGGCAATTCTTTAGTGCTCGGCAATGTCAATCTTTCTGTTGACGCCGGAGAATTCGTTTATCTCGTGGGCAAAACGGGAACAGGAAAAAGCAGCTTGCTGAAAACCATGTATGGTGATCTTGATCTGCGGGAAGGAGAAGGATGGGTGGCAGGCCACGATCTTAAAAAACTTAACTGGAAAACTGTTCCTTTTCTGAGAAGAAATCTGGGTGTGGTTTTCCAGGATTTTCAATTACTCACAGACAGAAACGTTAATGAGAATTTGAAATTTGTTTTAAAGGCAACCGGATGGAAAGATGAGAAATTGATGAATGATAAGATTGAAGATGTGCTGGATAAAGTGAATCTCAAGACCAAAGGTTTTAAAATGCCATTTGAACTCAGCGGCGGTGAACAACAAAGAATTGATATAGCACGTGCCCTGCTCAATAGTCCAAAATTAATTTTAGCAGATGAGCCTACAGGAAATCTGGATCCGGAAACAAGCGATGAAATCATGCAATTATTATTTCATATCTGCCGCGATTTCAATACAACAATTGTAATGGCGACGCATGATTATATTGTGATCAATAAATTTCCTGCACGAACACTTAAAACAGAAGGTGGTAAAGTTTGGGATAATGCTAGTATATCCATGCTATAAGCTGCCGGATATTCTTTTCATTGTTATATACAGCATGTAGTTTCATTTCCCTGTCAGCAATTTCTTCTTTTGAAAATGGGATATGAAATAAACGGCTGATTACCTTTTTGAAATCTTCTTTACTTTCTGCCATATGACAAGAGGGCGTTTCTGCTCCTTCCATAGCAGCGTCATTAGCCACACAATGTCTTCCATTAAAAAGTGAATTCAGCAGTTTTAATTTTACGCCGGTAGAATTAAAAGAAGGGATGATATTGATATGTGCTTTGGCCAGCATATCCTGCATTTCTTTTTCAGATGGATTAATTACAATACAAGTATGCGGTTGCTGATGAGCAAGTGTTTTCAAAGGTAGAGAAGGATCTTTTCCGGCTATTACCAATGGTATGTCTAAATCATTGAACACTTCATTTAAAAGCCATTCAGCAACTTTTTCATTTTCACTTACAGCAAGATTACCATGGTATAAACAAAAACATCCGTTTCCGGAGGGAGAACTTACTTTTTGCCATGGTAAAAAAACCGGCAGAAAATAAGCATCTGCATTAAATTCATCTCTGTAAATTTCTGCATCAATCGAACTTACTGCAGCAATGAGTGCTTTGTTTGCAATTTTTTTCTCATAACTTTTTAGCAGTAAACTTTCTATTTTGTAATATATTTTTTTAAAAATATTATTCTCGTGCCGGGCTAATTGTGCATAATATTTATGTTCGATATTATGCAGTCGTACTATAACTTTTCTTCCTTTGAAAGCATCCTGTGCAAGCCAGTAGGTGGTATGAATTCCTTCAAAAATGATCGGATATTCATCTTGTAAAAGTGTATCTAAAAGTTTTTTGTCATTACGTGACTGAACGATATAAGGATAAGAAAAATGTACAGAAGTAAAACCCGTTTTACGCTGATAGACATGTATAGAGTCGCAGATATTTTTTAATTCATCAGGAACAAGGCGCCCATAACTGAAAGAATGCAGGTGTACTTTTATACCGGCGTGAAATAGTGTTTCTATCTTATGGAAAAGGTCAACGTAGCCTCCATGGCTCACCGGCCAGGGTACGTCATGCGTTACAATATGTAGATGTTTATCCAAATATCCTCCTGTAAAAAGCTACGAGTTTTAATTGTTCATTTTGCCAATTTAGAATAAGGGCGGCCTGGCTTGCGTTTTTATGAAGACGATCACGCAATTGCGGATCATCTTTCAGCTTTTTCACAGCCTCTGCAATGGTGTCTGATTTCACGTTATCGATCATAACAGCAAAATCATATAAATTGTTTAATTCAGCATATACAGGGTAATTCACACATATTTGCGGAATGCCGGCCTGCATATAATCAAAAAAACGATTAGCCAGTGAATAGTAATTGCTCGCTGCATCTTTTTCAAATAATGTGAAACCTGCAATAGCGCTGCGTGTTATTTTCTTTAACTCATTCGGTAATATATTCCCTTTAAAAAAAACTTTATGTTCCAGCTTATGTTCAGCAACCAATTTTTTTGCCTGTTCTAAAAAATTTCCGGTTCCAACTATCCATAGCGGTAAATCTATATTTTTCATAGATGGTATGAGTGTTTCAAAAGCACGTCCTTCATTTACTGCCCCCTGGTACAATAAATAATTTTCTGTTTTCTGCTGTTCAAAATGCTCATGGCGTGCGATGTTACGGATCACCTCATACTGAACGCCATACAGGTTGTGTAATGCATCTGCAATCTGCTGGTTTACCGTATAACCGTTTGTAAACTGAGGAACACAAAGTCTTTCGATTTTTTTCCAGGCAGTATATACTGCGGGCCTACTTACAATTTCTTTCATCTCACAGAATAATTCATGCGCATCATACAATCTCACAACACGCTTCCATTTAGATATATACAAACAAGGCAGAATGGTATCAAGGTCTATGGCACAAATGCCATCCATTTTCTGAAACAATAAATATAAAAATAAACGGATATTATATTCTATGTAAAATGCTTTTCCTCTTTTGAAAAAACAATACAATCTTTTTTGGCGAAACGGATGAGCTTGTAATGGAGTTGAACCCGGTAAATTTCGTCCTACTAAAATAACATCATAACCTGCATGGGCAAGCGTGCTGCATATTCTTATCATCCGCTGGTCGTAGGAGAGATCATTCGTTACCGTAAAATATAATCTTGCCAAACAAACATTTTGGGCAAATAAACGTTTTTTTTCAGACACGCCCTAAGTCAATTATATTTTCTACACCGGCTATCAAATCATTTAAAAATATTCATGAAGTTTTACGAACTTCACGCACTTAAAATAAAGTAGATGTTCCACAAAATCATTTCATTATTACTTTGTGCAGTTGCAATCAATGTTAACGCAACTTTCGCACAGGCAAAACTGGTGCAAAAAGTTTCTTCCAGACCGAATGAGATTGTTATTCCGTTTGAGAAATATGTTTTACCTAATGGATTAACGGTGGTTGTTCATGAAGATCATTCTGATCCTGTAGTGCATGTGGATGTAACGTATCATGTGGGTTCTGCAAGGGAGGAAATTGGTAAAAGTGGGTTTGCGCATTTTTTCGAACATATGATGTTTCAGGGCTCTGATAACGTTGCGGATGAACAGCATTTTAAAATTATTTCTGAAGCCGGAGGTACACTCAACGGCAGTACTAACCGTGATCGTACTAATTATTACGAAACAGTTCCCAGCAATCAGTTGGAAAAAATGTTATGGTTAGAGGCAGACCGAATGGGATTTTTATTAGATGCCGTAACGCAACAAAAATTTGAAATTCAAAGAGCCACCGTTAAAAATGAAAGAGGGCAAAATTATGATAACCGCCCATATGGATTGATAGGAGAAGTTTCTTCTAAAAACCTTTATCCTTATGGCCATCCATATTCCTGGTTAACGATCGGTTATATCGAAGATCTGAACAGGAGTGATGTGAATGATCTTAAGAATTTTTTCCTACGCTGGTATGGTCCTAATAATGCAACATTAACAGTTGGTGGTGATGTAAAAACAGCAGATGTGGTGCGGTTGGCGCAAAAATATTTTGGTTCCGTTCCCCGGGGTCCAAAGGTATCTGCTATGAAATTACCGGCGGTAAAATTAGCATCTAACCGTTATGCGAGTTACGTTGATAATTATGCACGTACACCTCAAATGAGAATCTTATATCCTACGGTGCCGGATTATCATAAAGATGAAGCAGCACTGGCTTGTCTTGCGCAGATTATTGGCTCAGGAAAAACATCGGTATTGTATCAATCTTTGGTAAAATCACAAAAAGCATTAAATGCCAATGCCTTTAGTTCTTTAAATGAACTGGCCGGCGAATTTGTGATCAGTGTAACGCCTTTACCCGGAAGTTCTCTGGCAGATATGGAAAAAATGGTGAATGATGCCCTGGTAACCTTTGAAAAAAGAGGTGTTACCGCAGATGATATCACAAAATTCAAAAGCCAGTTCGAAAGCCGTACCATTAACGGATTGGCAAGTGTTTCAGGAAAGGTTTCTCAACTCGCTGCTTTTCAGACTTACCTCGGCAACCCTGATATGATTGGAAAACAATTAAAGAATTATCAGGCGGTTACAATTGCTGATGTTTTAAGAGTTTATAATATTTACATCAAAAATAAATACAGAGTAGTAGTCAGCGCATTGCCGAAAGGAAAGGAAGATGCAAAACCTGCGGCCGATAATTACACCGTAAATACCTCCGGCTACAAAGCACCTGATTATGGTTACAATGGACTGAAATATACTAAAGCGAAAGATAATTTCGACAGAAAAATAATGCCATTAGCTACCAAAAGTCCTTTGGTGAATGTCCCCGCATTCTGGACAAACAAATTAGCAAATGGGATGCAGGCTATTGGTACACGGAATAATGAAATTCCTTCTGTTACTTTATCTATCATATTAAAAGGGGGAAAATTGCTGGAAGCCAATGACCTTTCAAAGGCAGGGCTTACTAATTTGTTTGCCGCTATTATGAATGAGGATACGAAAGATCGTACTGCAGAAGAGTTCTCCCGTGAATTGGAAAAATTAGGCAGCAGCATATTTGTTTCAAACGGTATTGACGGAATTTATTTCACCGTACAGTCTTTAAGAAAAAATCTTGATCCAACATTGAAACTTCTTGAAGAAAGAATGTTGCGTCCTGATTTTACAGAGGAAGATTTTACCAGACTGAAAAAGCAGGTAACAGAAAATATTAATAACAACCGTACAACACCTTCTGTTATTGCAGGAAATGTTTTTGCAGCCGTTATTTATGGAACAAATAATATTTTAGGTCTTCCAGATAATGGAACAGCACAAACTGTTGCCAATATCAATTTGAAAGATTTGCAGGATTATTATGCTAATTTCATCAGCAGCGCCGATGGCAGAGTAGTGATTGTTGGTGATATTCAGGAAAATGAGATACTTCCAAAATTGGCATTCCTCAACAAACTGCCTTCACAAAAAATCAACTTTCCTTCATTGGCGAAAACGCCTTCTGTTGAAAAAACAAAAATTTATATTGTTGATGTTCCCAATGCTGCTCAAACTGAATTTCGGGTGGGGCATCTCACAGATCTCACTTATGATGCTACAGGAGATTATTATAAAGCCGGATTAGCAAATTATAATTTCGGAGGATCATTCAACAGCCGTGTTAATATTAATTTAAGAGAAGCAAAAGGCTGGACTTATGGCGCACGCAGTGGATTCTCTGCAGATAAATACAGTGGTTCATTTGTTTTTAGCAGTGGTATCAAAGCAGCCGCTACAGACAGTGCATTGTATGAGGTGTTGAATGAACTGGCAATGCTTCGTAAAGATGGTTTTAAGGATGATGAAGTAGTTTTCATGCAAAATTCCATTGGTCAGAGTGATGCCCGAAACTATGAAACAGGTCCGCAAAAAGCAGCATTCATCGGAAGGATTCTTCAGTACAATCTTCCGGCGGATTATGTAAAACAACAGAATAATATTTTAAATGCGATTACCAGATCAGAATTGAGTGCGATCAATAACCGCTATATCAATCCTGATAAAATGAATATCGTATTGGTAGGGGATAAGAAGAAAATTCTCAGTGGACTTTCACGGTTCAATCTGGATATCATCGAACTGGATGCTGACGGAACTCCTAAACAAAACTAAGCTCACATTCTAAAGCGGCTCCGGCCGCTTTTTTTATCATTTTATTGTGTACATGTTTATTCATGTAAATGTACATTGCTCTATCAATCCAGTTGCATGCGTTTTATTTTCTCAATTATTGCCTTCTTTACTTTTGTTTACATAAATGCTCAGCCGTTGAAACGTGAGATGAGGGGAGCATGGCTCACTACTTTTCTAAATATCGACTGGCCTGTAAGAACACAGACTCCGCTGGAGCAAAGAGAATCGCTCATATCTATATTGAATACATACCATACGGTGGGGATCAATACAGTTTATCTGCAGGTAAGAAGCCAATGCGATGCCATGTATCCCAGTGAAATTGAACCCTGGTCGGCTGATCTTACAGGTGTTCAGGGTATGGCACCATTTCCGCTGTGGGATCCATTGGCATTTGCTATAGAGGAATGTCATAAACGGGCACTGGAAATTCATGCCTGGATAAATCCATACAGAGCCATAGCCAACACCGCCAATCTTCCCAATTTTGCTCCCTCGCATGTTGCACGTAAACATCCTGAATGGTTATTGAATAATGGAACCTTACGTACACTTGATCCCGGACTACCGGAAGTAAGAGAATATATTACGCGTATTATTAAAGACCTAGTCAATCGTTACGATCTTGACGGGATTCATTTCGATGATTATTTTTATCCGGAAGGATACGTAAATGATGAAGCAACATTTGTGAAATATTCAAATGGATTCATAAACAAAGGCGACTGGAGAAGAAATAATGTGAATCTTCTTATCAAAAATCTGGGACAGGAAATAAATGCCTTAAAGCCGTGGATGAAATTTGGAATTTCACCGTCAGGTATTTACCGGAATTCATCAGACCCTTTGTTAGGCTCTCCTACTAACGGACTGGAACATTACAATACACTTTTTTCCGACACCAGAAAATGGTTGCAGGAAGGATGGATTGATTATCTCATACCTCAGGTATATTATAGCAGCCGTCAAACCAATGCACCTTACGCAACTGTAGTAAAGTGGTGGCAACAGCATACTTACAATCGTCATATCTATATTGGCATAGGAACCTATAAAATTGGAAATGGTGAAGTTGCCTGGAACAATCGTTCTGAAACGCCTAATCAGATCAGGCTTAACCGTACATTTAAAAACATAAAAGGTCAGTCGTTTTACAATACGGCAAGTATCATGACTAACCGTCTTGGATTGAAAGATTCGCTGATAAATTTATTCAACCCGGTAGCATTGCCGCCGGAAATGCTTTGGAAAGTTTCGGAAAGGCCTTCAGCCCCTCTGGATTTCTCCGTACTGAAAAATGAAAAAATGTTGATGTTAAACTGGCGGAGACCTGATTTTTCAAATGAGTTGAATAAACCGAAATATTATATTATTTACCGTTCTGCAAATTCCGTTATTGATACAAATGATCCTTTACAAATTTTATCAGTTACAGCTGATACCTTCTTCAATGATATAATTGACGATCATACCTATTATTATGCAGTATCATCTTTGAACAGAACTTTTAATGAGAGTGGTATTTCTGAAACGATAACAGGTTCTAACAGGAAAGTTCCGGTTACCTATGTTTTAAACTGGATACTGGAAAAGGATCATGAAGTAAAATTGCGTTGGAAAGATCTTGGTATGGATACTGTTGCAAAATTTGAGTTGGAAAAGTCGATGGATGGCTTCCATTATCAGTCTTTTAAAATTATCCTAGTAGAAAAACCTTTAGATGAATATGTTGTAAACGATATTATTTCAAATAATGTTTTTTACCGTTTAAAGTCCGTTAATATCAATGGTCAGTCTTCAACAGGAAAGCCTTTGAAAATAATATTTAGAAAAACGGCATTGTCAAAAAATGATTCCCTGAAACCTGCTTTAATAACAAATGCACAGCTTGTAAAAAGGACTCCTTCTTTGAATTCAGACTCGGTTATATTGATGGCAATAAAAAAAGATACCTTACCGAATGTAAATTCCGTAGAAAGGAATGTTTTGATTGGTCCGCTTAATGGGGTTCGTACAGGCGTAAATATCAATATCAATATTAAAGTTGCCGGAAATCTGGTATATCGGGTTTTTCAGGGAGACCGGCAATTAACCTGGGGAAAAATTAAAACCGGCAGATCGAATGTTACGCTGGCTTTACCCGGCACTAATGAACTTAGCCCCGGAAAATATCTTTTAAAGATGGAAATGGATGAAAAAAAACAAGAAATACCTTTTGAATTGAGATAATTTCAATGTTAATGAAACAAATTCATAATTTTTTCTCTACTTTTGCACCCAATTAATAAAGAGATAAAACAACCGTTTTAAAAACAAAGAAATGCCGTATTTAACAAGCGAAAAAAAGTCGACTATTTTCACCAATTTCGGTGGTAAAGCCACCAATACAGGAAGTATTGAAGGTCAGATCGCAATTTTAACAGAGAGAATTAACCATATTTCTTCTCATTTGAAAGGTAATAAAAAAGATTTTTCTTCTCAAAGAGGATTGATGATGATGGTAGGTAAGCGTAAGCGTTTATTAACTTATTTAAGTAAGCACGACCTTAGCGGATACAGAGGTTTGATTGAAAAATTAGGTCTCCGTAAATAATCTTATAAGAAATGTAAATTGAAACTATTCCCAACAGTATTTTGCCGTTGGGAATTATTCTTTTTACCTAACATTCATATCTGCACATATCGTGCAATAAAATTCAGAGTATGTCGCTGTTTCAAGCAAAATCAATAACATTCGATATAGGTGATGGCCGTATGGTTACCATCGAAACCGGTAAAATGGCCCGTCAGGCAGATGGTTCAGTTACAGTTCGTCAGGGAAATTGTATCTTATTGGCTACCGTAGTAGCGAATAAAGATCCAAAAGAAGGACAAAACTTTTTTCCACTTTCGGTAGATTACCAGGAAAAATTTGGTTCCGCAGGAAGAATACCGGGTTCATTTTTTAAAAGAGAAGCGCGTTTAAATGATTACGAAATTCTTACTTCGCGTTTGATCGACAGAGCCCTTCGCCCTTTATTTCCGGAGGATTATTTGTGTGATGTTCAGGTATTGGTTTCTCTTATTTCATCTGATGATGAGGTAATGCCGGATTCTCTGGCCTGCCTCGCAGCATCAGCCGCTCTTGCGGTTTCAGATATTCCAATTCAGGAAATTATTTCAGAAGTTCGTATCGCTAAAATCAACGGAAATTTTGTGGTGAATCCTTCCCGTTCTGAGTTAGCGACAGCCGATATGGAATTCATTATCGCTGCCACTGATAAAAATATAATGATGGTGGAAGGTGAAGCCAAAGAATGCCAGGAAGAAGACCTGATCAAATGCATTGAGATAGCTCATGACGCTATTAAATTACAGGTTAAAGCGCAAAGAGAACTCCGCGAAAAATCAGGCATCAATACAGTAAGAGAATATAAAAAGCCTCACCGTAACGAAGAACTGAATGAAAAAATCATCGCTTTTGCGAAAGATAAAATGCACACCATCGCTGCAGCAGCTTCCGGAAAACATGAGCGCAGTGATGCCTTTAAAAAATTACACGAAGAAGTGGTAGCTCATTTAGGTGAATTGCCGGATGAAGATAAAAAACTCATTGGTTTCTATACCGGCGAATTACAATATTATGTGGTAAGAGATATGATCTTAAATGAAGGTGTACGTTTGGACGGTAGAAAAACTAGCGACATTCGTCCATTAGAAATGGAGATCGATATTTTGCCAACTCCGCACGGTTCTGCATTATTCACAAGAGGTGAAACACAGTCACTTACAACAGTTACTTTAGGAACTCCTTTAGATGAGTTGTTGGTAGAAAGTGCTCACAAATCTGATTACACTAAATTCATTTTGCATTATAATTTCCCGCCGTTTTCAACCGGTGAAGTTAAAATGATGAGAGGTGTAGGTCGTAGAGAAGTGGGACACGGTAACCTGGCCATGCGCAGTCTCAAAAAAATGATGCCCGGTTCAGAATATCCTTACACAGTTCGTGTGGTAAGTGATATTTTGGAAAGTAATGGTTCTTCCTCCATGGCAACGGTTTGTGCCGGTTCACTGGCATTGATGGATGCGGGTGTACCATTGAAAAAGCATGTAAGTGGTGTGGCCATGGGATTGATCAAAAAAGACGAAAAATTTGCAATCCTTACTGATATCTTAGGGGATGAAGATCATTTAGGAGATATGGATTTTAAAGTTACCGGAACCCGTGATGGCATTTGCGGTGTTCAGATGGATATTAAGGTTGACGGATTAAGTATGGAGATCATGCGTGCTGCATTGGCTCAGGCAAAAGATGGCCGTTTACATATTCTGAACGCATTATATGAAACCGTTGGAAATGCAAAGGAAGATGTGAAACCACATGCTCCTCGTATGGTTAAGATCATTATTGATAAAGAATATATCGGTGCGGTGATCGGACCAGGTGGAAAGGTTATACAGGAAATTCAAAGAGAAACGGGTGCTACTATCAATATTGAAGAAGTAGATAATCAGGGTGAAGTAAGCATCTTCTCAAAACAAAAAGCGGGTCTGGATAAAGCGTTGAACTGGATCAATGGTTTAGTGGCTGTTCCTAAAGTAGGTGAAACTTATGAAGGTACTATCAAGAGTATCAAAGAATTCGGAGCTTTTGTTGAATTTTTACCTAAGAAAGAAGGTTTACTTCATATCAGTGAAATAAGCTGGAAACGTTTAGAAACAATGGACGGGATTTTTAAAGAAGGTGATAAAGTAAAAGTGAAATTGCTGGAAGTAGATCCCCGTACTGGGAAATTTAAATTAAGCCGCAAAGTACTGATGCCAAAACCGGATGCTCAACCAAAGCCTCAGGGAGAAAATAATCAATAATTATATCAACTTAAATAATGCAGTATAGGTGAAAACTTATACTGCTTTTTTATATGCAAAACTTCCAATTTCATTTTAAAGATTTAAAGGATCAGGATGATGAACAATTGATCGCCTTATTATCTGATGCAGCCACCGGCTTTGAGCAAAAGGATAATGAGTTATTCGCATATACTCATGATGAAAATGTATGCAGGGAGATCTTATCTGCTTTTCCATTCAACTTTACCGTTTCTGTAATAGAAGAAAAAAATTGGAATCAGCAATGGGAATCTTCATTTGAGCCTGTAACGATTAATGCGAGGGATAAAACTTATGTACATATCAGAGCTGCTTTCCATCCACCATTTGCAGAAGCAGAACAGGAGATCATCATCACACCCAAAATGAGTTTTGGTACCGGCCACCATGCTACCACATCGATGGTGGTGAAAAATATGAAAGACATCGATTTTGAAAATAAGACAGTGATCGATTTTGGAACCGGTACAGGAATTTTGGCCATCCTTGCTGAAAGATCAGGAGCATCATCCATACTTGCGATTGACAATGATGAATGGAGTATCAACAATGCAACTGAAAATATTACGGTAAATAATTGTTCCAAAATTCAACTTATGCTGGCAGAAGAAATAATCTGCACAGAACCGGTAGATATTCTTATAGCTAATATCAACCTTAATATTATTCTGGCGCATCTTCAGCACATGAAAAATTATTTAAAACCCCATGGCACATTACTACTAAGTGGAATGTTAACGGAAGATGCTCCAAAGATTACAGAAGCCTTGCGTTCATTTAATTTTTCAGAAATATCTGTTGAAGATCAAAAAAACTGGATATGTGTAAAAGCTATCAGGTATGCTCAGCCATAATTCATAACGCATTTATCCTTAAATTTGATTAATTAATTTCTCAATTCGATGGAAGAACTGGCACTCATCATACTGGCATACCTGATCGGTTCATTACCTACGGCATTAATTATCAGCAAACGATTTTTTGGAATAGACATTCGTGATTATGGAAGCGGCAACATGGGCGCTACCAATACCTTCAGGGTTTTAGGATCAAAATATGGAACTATTGTAATGGTGTGTGATATTGCAAAAGGAATTGCTGCTACTTTACTCTTCACTTTCATCCCTTTTTATTTTCATCACGAATTAGACCGTACCAATTTTATGATTGGTTTAGGCATGTCTGCAGTGATTGGACATATCTTTCCAATTTTTGCCAATTTTAAAGGTGGAAAAGGTGTGGCTACTTTATTTGGGATGATCATAGCTGTTCAGCCTGTTGTGGCTGGAAGTTGCGTTGCCGTTTTTCTGGTAGTGCTGTACCTTACCAGATATGTTTCCTTAAGTTCTATTCTTGCGGCGATTATGTTGCCCGTTTCCGTGCTTTGGATCTGGAACGAACATGAGATCATGTACCGCATTTTTGCCTTACTGGTGGCTTGTCTTGTAATTTTCACGCATCAGAAAAACATTGGTCGTTTATTGAAAGGTGTGGAAAGCAGAATTCCTATTCTGAAACACCGGGACCGCCGCAAAGGACGTAAGCGTTCTTAACTATATGTTTTCATTTTGTTTTATTGGTATAGCAATTGATTTATCTTAATAAATCATCTACAATGAAAAGGCTATACTCATTATTATTGCTAATTCCCTTTGCTTTTTCCTGCACAACCAATTCTGTTACAGGACGCAAACAATTGAATCTTTTTCCTGAATCAACATTGCAACAGGAAGCCGTATCTCAATATCAAACTTTTTTAAGTCAGAATAAAGTGGTTCGCAACAGCAATAATCGTGATGCGGATATGGTTAAAAGAGTGGGCTCACGTATTGCAACCGCAATCACTTCCTATTATAAAAGTAAAGGTCAGGCTTCAGAATTGGACGGATATCAGTGGGAATTTAATTTAGTGGATGATCCTGCAGTAAATGCCTGGTGTATGCCCGGTGGTAAGGTGGTTGTATATACCGGATTGTTACCTATCACACAAAATGAAGCTGCGCTTGCAGTAGTATTAGGGCATGAAATATTACACGCTGTTGCTCATCATGGAAATGAAAGAATGAGTCAGGTAGCTTTAACGCAGGGATTGGAAGTGGCTGGAAATATTTTTACCCAAAACAATCAAAAAGCGAACAGCATTTTTAATAACATTTATGGTCCCACAGCTCAGGTAGGTGTTCTGTTACCTAATTCCCGTAACCAGGAATTGGAAGCCGATCATTTCGGATTGATATTCGCTGCCATGGCAGGTTATAATCCAAGAGAAGCTATTCCTTTCTGGCAGAGAATGGCAAGCGCCAGTAGCGGAAATAAACCACCGGAGTTTTTATCTTCCCATCCGGCAGATGAAAAACGCATCCAGCGAATTCAGGGTTATATGAATGAAGCCTTAAAATATTATAAGCCGGTTGGCCGGTAAATAGATTTTTATAGACTGATAACCAGTTAGAAACCCTGCTTTTGCAGGGTTTTTTAATATAATTTCCCACAATTCACCCATTTTGTATAATTTTGCTTCCTGTTTTGGCTTAAAACTTTAATTTATGGCATTACCTACAGTATTGGAAAAATTACAGATAAAGGATGAAAGAAATTTTTTAATACAAGGTTTGCCTTCCTCGGTTGAAAAACCATTTGCCAAATTGAACTATGCTAAAAGTGTTACACCGCTTTTGCGTATCAAGAAGATAGACTTTGCATTGGTTTTTGCTGTAAATATTAAACAACTCAGTGCTATCATTACCGATGTTGTTCCGGCATTACATGCAGAAGCAAAATTGTGGGTGGCTTATCCAAAAACTTCATCAAAAATATCCAGTGAACTTTGCCGCGATTACAGCTGGAATGCGGTAACCAACGAAGGATATGAATGCGAATGTGAAGTGGTTATCGACAGTGTATGGTGTGCTATCCGTTTCAAAAAAACAGAAACATCAGTTTCATCTTATGCTTCGATCCAGGATGATAACATGGAAATATTAGCAAAAGATGTAAGTGTTCCGGAAGAACTGAGTAACTTATTTATCAGCAATAAACCGGCTGCCGATTTTTTTGAAAGTCTTTCCTGTACCAATCAGCGTGAATATGTTGAATGGCTGGCCAGTGCAAAGAAACAGGAAACCCGCCTCAGGCGATTAGATGCTGTGATGGAAAAACTGGTAACAGGTAAAAAAAATCCTTCCGCAAAATAATTATTTAAAAATCACAGTCCCCAGATTTTTTGTGAGCTCTATCTCCACATTTTTAAGGTGGCGATGCGTTTCCAATAATAACAATTGATGTGCAGAATCTTCTGCATGTGAAAGTTCATTCTGATTTTCAATGATCAGTCTTTTTATTTTTCTCAGCATCAGATAATTCATTGTGGAAATCACTTCTTCTCTGAATAATTCTTCCCGCGTGGCGATATGGCCTTCGTAATGATTTTTCCATTTTGGGCTGATCTCTACATTTACATCCATGATAGCAATCACCAGTTTATTCAGGGATGCATCTTCATGATATAAAAAATCTTTGGAGGTAGGTTGTAATCCGTCATCATACCATTCTTTATACAGTTTCATGATGCGGACGAAGTCTTTATTGTCGAACAGTTCAAACAATTCATTCGTTTCAATTTCACTGAAAATATGATCGGCTACTTTTTGTTCTTCGTTCCATTGAAATAAACCAAATTCAATAAGGCTGCGTACAAGCGCTTTCTCCTGAGGGTCATCTTTACGGAGTAGGTCGAGTGTTTCAGGTTCATCAGCAGGAACAACTTCTGAAATATCAGGCTTTGGTATTTTTGTTTCAGCTCGGTTAATAGACTGGCGTACAAATTTATTCACCAGTTCATTTAAACCGCTTTCCTCAATCCGAAGCATTTCAGCTACCTGTCGAATGTAATCCTGACGTTTAGTAAAATCCTCCGCCTTACTCACTTTCGAAATAGTTTCAGCTACCTGATTAACTACTGCAGATTTTTTTGCAGAATCATTTCCTGCATCTTTCAGCGCTATCTCTAACTGAAATAAAATGAAATCTTTTTTATTTTCTTCTATGAAATTTATAAACGCAGCCGTTCCAACTTTATTTACATAACTGTCCGGATCTTCTTTATCAGGGATCAGTACCAGCCGCACATTTAAACTTTCTTCCAATGCAAGATCAAGGCCACGCAATGCTGCTTTAACACCTGCACCATCACCATCATAAACAATGGTAAGATTGTTTGTATATTTTTTTATGAGTCTTAACTGATCTGGTGTTAGAGAAGTACCACCACTTGCTACTACATTTTCAATGCCGGCCTGGTGTAAACTTACCACATCAGTATATCCCTCAACTAGTAAACATTCATCTGCTTTATCTATGGCATGACGGGCAAAATAAGAACCGTATAAGATTTTGCTCTTTATATAAAGTTCATTCTCCGGCGTGTTAATATACTTAGGCGCTTTGTCATTGGATTTGATAAGCCTTGCACCAAAACCTAAAATTTTTCCACTTTGGTTATGTACGGGAAATATGATTCTTCCAGCATAATTGTCCCGTAGCTTTCCATCGCGTTCAGCAACTAAACCTGATTTTAATAAAAACTCTTTCTGATATTGTGCTGCCAGCGCTGCCTTCGTAAATGCCTCTCTGTCAACAGGCGAAAATCCGATTTGGAATTTTTTGATGATGTCTTCACGGAAACCTCTTTCTTTAAGATAGGCGAGTGCAATATCTTTTCCTTCGTCCGTTTCCAATAAACTATTGCTGAAAAATTGTTGTGCATAGGCATTGATAATATATAAACTATCAGAAGCCTGTTGCTGCAATTTAACTTCCGGACTTACTTCTGTTTCCTCAATAACAACATCATATTTGTTCGCCAGCCACTTTAGCGCTTCTACATAACTGTATTTCTCATGCTCCATGATGAAGCCAATGGCGTTTCCGCTTTTGCCACATCCAAAACATTTATAAATTTCCTTGGCAGCCGATACCGTGAAGGAAGGTGATTTTTCATTATGAAAAGGGCAGAGACCTAAGTAGTTGGTGCCGCGTTTTTTAAGACGTACAAACGACCCCACAATATCAATAATATCAATGCGTGTCAGGATCTGTTGTATGGTGGCCTGGGAGATCATTCTTAAAAGTTTCAAATATCGTTCATATCAGCCAATTTATGATAACCAAAATGACGTTAATCTTCCTTAAAAATGATCAGAAACTAATACCTTTAGTCTTCCAAAAAAAATCATATGAAGAGAATACTGAGTCTTATAGCTTTTGTTATTGTATCGGCACCTGTTTTTTCGCAATCATTATCTGATGTAGAAGATTACTATAAGAAAAAAGATTTTGCAGGCGCAAAGGTAGCTATCGATAAATACCTGGCAGATCCTAAGAATGCAGACAAGTCAGAGTCCTGGTATTATAAAGGAAGAGTGTATAATGCACTTTCTTATGAAGCCTCAACTTTACCTGCTGATAAGTATACTTTTAAGAATGCAGCATACGAAGCATTTTTAAGAAATCAGCAATTAGATCCGAAAGACCAGAGAATGAAACTGGAACTGTACAAACCCTATCTTGATTTATATTTTAGTTTTTACGATCTGGGCGCAACATTTTTTAATAGCAAAGATTTTAAAAATGCATTGCGTTCTTTTGAAATGGCCCAGACAGTAGAAAATTATATGCTGTCAAAAAATTATACCTACACGGAAGCAAAATTATATGCATTAGATACCGCCCTGGTGATGAATGCAGCTATTTCTGCAGCACAGGCGAAAGATGAAATAACGGCGGTGAAGTATTACAAAAAACTGGCGGACGCAAATGTTTCCGGCGACAGTTATCTGGAAGTGTATGAATATCTTTCCAATTATTATCTGGAAAATAATAAAGCGGCAGAACTAAATGATATCCTGAATACCGGAAGAAGAATTTATCCTTCTGTTACTTACTGGAATGATATGGAAATTAAAATGGTGGGTAAAGCGGGTGACCGTGCTGCCATGTTGCTAAAGTATGAGGAGATGTTTAATAAATATCCGAACGATTTTTTTGTAGGATATAATTATAGCGTTGAATTATTCAACGATATGTATGGTAAAAATGCTAAAACACCTACTGCTGCATCACGTTCGAAACTTACTGAGGTTTTGAAAAAAATAATTCCTTTGGATAAAGAAAATGATGCACTGAATCTGATGGCCAATCATCTGTTCAATATTTCTGCAGATTATGCAACGGAAGCGAGTATGATCAAGGGAACAAAACCAGATGATATAAAAAAGAAAAAAGACTTGAATGCTGCATCTTTAAAAGTTATGGATGAATATCTGGTATATGCTATACAGGCAGAGAAATGGTATTCAGATCAGGCTACATTAAAAGCAATACAATCGGCAAATTACAGAAGTCTTTTAGGAAATATCAGCGATATATATACTGCAAAAGGAGATGCAAAAAAAGCGGCAGACTATCGTAAAAAATCTACTTTAATAAAATAAAATATTCAATTGAAAATAAAAGAGGCCAAATATTCCGGCCTCTTTTTTTTATACATTCATTTTTCCATTGGCTTCCATGTTCCATAATAATTTCTTAAGAAAAATATCTGTTAGTTTATCCTGCATTTCTTTATTCACAGGTTCGCCATCTTCTGTAAAATTTTTATCTACCTGTGGAACAGAATATTGTGCCGGTACCATCCATGCTCCAATTTTAAAAAATACAAATTGCAATTGTTGCATCACCTGCGTTCCGCCAAAAGGCCCTCCCGAAACTGTGGCAATGGCAATTGGTTTATTCTGCCATTCTGCATATAACAGATCAATCGCATTTTTAAGGCTTGCCGGATATCCACCATTATACTCAGGTGTTACGATCAGAATGCCATCTGCCTCCAAAATTGTTTGCGCAAATTTTTTCATTTCCGGCGTAGGGTCTTCAATGAACTTTAATCTTTCTTCAAAAATGGGGAACCGGTAAGCTGCCAGATCTATCAATTCAGTTTCTGCCAGTTTATGTTGCGCCATATAATTTTGAAAATAAAGGGCTACACGGTCACTTTTTCTTCCTTTTCTTATGCTCGAACTGATGATTATAATTTTCATAATATGTTTTGAGGGCAAATTGCCTGAATTTAGATTATAAAAAAATTAATTACGGTATTAAAAGTCATCTGAATTTTTTTGTGAAAAATCTGTGCATAATTACACACAAAAGCCACCACCGCACTACATTCGCTCCCCTTTAAAAAGGTATATTTACGTTTGTATCAAAAAGCACAGAAATGATATTAATCTTTAATATCAATAACTGAACCTAAAACCTAAAACGTGCGCTTAAAGAGTTTAGAAATAAAAGGATTTAAAAGTTTTGCAGATAAAACTGTTTTGAATTTTGATGAAGGTATTACAGGTGTGATCGGTCCGAACGGATGTGGTAAAAGCAATATTATTGACAGTATCCGCTGGGTGATCGGTGAGCATAAGATCAGTAATTTAAGAAGTGAAAATCTGGAGAGCCTTGTTTTCAATGGTAGTAAAAACAGAAGTGCAAGCGGACTGGCAGAAGTGAGCCTGACTTTTGAAAATACCAAAAATCTGCTACCTACAGAATTCAATACTGTAACCATCACCCGCAAATATTATAAAAGCGGAGAAAGCGAATATCGGCTCAACGATGTGGCATGCAGACTGAAAGACATTCATAATTTATTTATGGATACGGGCGTAAGTACAGACAGTTATGCCATCATTGAATTAGGAATGGTAGATGATATCATTAAAGATAAAGAGAACAGCCGACGTAAAATGCTGGAGCAAGCTGCCGGTATTACCATTTATAAAACAAGAAAAAAAGAAGCTAAGCTAAAATTGGATGCTACAGAGCAGGATCTGGCACGTATTGAAGATCTGTTATTTGAAATTAATAACCAGTTAAAAACGCTGGAAAGCCAGGCCAAAAAAGCGGAAAAATATTTCGAAATTAAAACGGAATATAAAGAACTGAGTATTGAACTGGCGAAAGCTGCACTCGAAGGTTTCAACATCACTTACCGCGATCTTAACGATCAGCAAAAGCAGGAAGTGGATAAGCGTATGGAACTGGAAGCCGCAATCGCCACAGAAGAAGCAGGAATAGAAAAAGAAAAACTGGAATTTATCGAAAAGGAAAAGGCATTGCAGCAAATGCAGCATGCTTATAACGATATGCTCGATAAAGTTCGAAATAAAGAGAATGAAAAAAATCTTGCTATCCAACGACTGCAGCATCTGAAAGAAAGAAAAACAAATCTCGATTCATTTTTAGAAAAAGCCGGAGAACAACTGACAGGTTTAAAAGAAAGTATTGATTTTACATCCACACAGATTACTGATGAGGAACAAAAATTAATTTTATTGGATCAAAATGTGGCTGCTTTAAAAATACAGGTAGAACAAAAAAGAGGTTTGTTTGATGAAAAGCGAGTGAACATCGATCAGTTACGTCGCGAAAATCAATCTATTCAGCGAAACCAGTTTGAAGCGGAGAAAAAAGTGGCGGTTGCTGATACATCCATCCAAAATTTAAACAGAACGATCGTTCATATTGAGGAAGAACATAATCAACGGAAAATACAGATCGCTCAATTAGAAGAAGAGAAAAAAACAAAAGAAGACTTATTAAAAAATAAACAGCAGGAGCTGGTTCAATTGCAGCAGGAACATGATTTTACCAAAGAACAGATTCTGCAAACACAAAATATACTGGAAGGGTTAAGAAATAATCTTGCAGAAGAAAACAGAAAACTGGATGCCAGAAAAAATGAACACGACCTTCTGAAAAGTCTGATCGACAGCATGGAAGGCTATCCGGAAAGCGTAAAATTCTTACATAAAAATACAGACTGGAATCATAAGGCACCTTTGTTATCAGATATCATCTATGTAAAGGAGGAATATCGTGCAGCAGTAGAAAATGTACTGGAGCCATACCTCAATTATTATGTTGTAAATAATCTGGAAGAAGGTTTACAGGCCGTTCATTTATTAGACAATAACAAAAAAGGAAAAGCGAATTTTTTCCTGCTCGATAAATTCACAGATAATGTAGAAGGCCATCAGCCTGAAGGAACCATTCCGGCTTTAAGCGTAGTGGAAGTAGATACGCCATACAATCTGCTTGCAGCCCATTTATTAGGAAATGTATTCATCGCAGAAAATGAAGATGCATTACAAAATAGCAATGGATCTGTTGTTTTAGAAAAAACCGGTAAATATGTAAAGGGCAAATACAGCATCACCGGAGGAAGCGTTGGATTATTTGAAGGAAAGAAAATTGGCCGGGCAAAAAATCTTGAAAAATTAAAATCACAGATAGAAGCACAGTCATTGATTGTTCAGAAATTGAAAGATGAAATTCAATTGAAGCATAATGAAGTGATCAGTTTCAATCACCAGTTGAAAGAAAATGCAATCCGACAGGTACAGCAGGAGATTAACCAGTTAAATAACCTTGTTTTCAGCTTGCAGAATAAAGCAGAGAATTTAAATCAGCAAGATCAATCTGCTTTCAGAAGGCTGGAAGATTTAAAAAAACAACTGGATGCTAATCAGTATTCAACGTCAGCGACCAGAAATGAGTTACAACATTTTAACCTGCAACTGGAAGAACTGGCAGGAAAATTACAAGGAAATGAAGTTGAGTATGGAGAAGCTGAAAATGCATACAATCAGGCAACCCATTTATTTAACGAAGAAAATCTTCAGTCAACTCGCCAGCACAGTAAATTAAGTGCTTTAAAACAGGAACTGAATTTCAAAACAAACCAGATCAATGAACTTAACGTTCAGGTAGAAAGCAGTGCACAACAATTAAAAGAAACGGCTGATAATTTATCTGTAACGGATACTTTATTGCAAGAACTGGAAGTACTGCTACTTAAGATACTTCAGGACAAATCTGTAGAAGAGAAAAAATTGAATGAAGCCGATCAGGAATATTATAACCTGAGGAATATATTAACGGAAAAGGAAAGTGAGCTCCGTCACAAACAAAAATCTAAAGAAGGCATAGATCATTTACTCAATGAAATAAAAGATAAACTTACAGAGCTGAAATTACAACTTGCAGGAATGAAGGAAAGGCTGCAGGTAGAATTTAAAGTGGACCTCGATGTAATTCTGGATGAAGAAAGAAAAGGAGACATGCCACTGGAAGAATTACAGGAGAGAAGCGAACGAATGAAAAAACGTCTAGAAAATATAGGCGAAATAAATCCAACGGCAATTGAAGCGTATACCGAAATGAAAAAAAGGTATGAGTTTATCATGGAGCAAAAAAATGATCTGGTAACGGCAAAGGAAAGTTTAATGCAAACCATACAGGAAGTGGAAGCCACAGCTAACCAGCAGTTTTTGGATACTTTCAACAAAACGCGTGAAAACTTCCAGAAAGTTTTTAAAGCCTTATTTTCTGATGAGGACACAGCAGATATGGTACTGGTAGATCCGGATAACTTAGCAGAGACGGCAATTGATATCATTGCAAAACCCAAAGGTAAAAGGCCAAGCAGTATCGGACAGTTGAGCGGAGGAGAAAAAACGTTAACGGCTACGGCTTTGTTATTTGCTATTTATCTCATCAAACCTGCACCATTCTGTATATTGGATGAGGTGGATGCGCCGCTCGATGATGCAAACGTTGGAAAATTCACTAACATGATCAAGCAATTCAGTGAAAATTCTCAGTTTATTATTGTAACACACAACAAGCAAACCATGAGTGCTGTGGATGTTATTTATGGAGTAACTATGCAGGAAGCCGGAGTGAGTAAACTCGTTCCCGTTGATTTCAGAAGTTTGAATTAAGTAATTACCAAAACCAACATACCTTAAAAGAACCGGATGAATTTCCGGTTTTTTCATTTCTAATAAACAAGCTTACCGATCCTTCCGTTACCACCGGCAAAAAATACAGATTTTCCTTTCTTTGCCTTTCGGCAAACATGATAACCATCTTTGCTGATCCATAAAAATGTTTTGCCATCATCTGTTGAAATATCAACTCCGTTCAGACCACAGGCAACCCATTGGGAACCATGAATGAATTCAATACAACTTCTGTAACCATGTGGAAGGGAATCTGGCAGGAGCCATGTTTTACCACCATCTAATGTATAAGCACAAGTGCTGTCGCGCTGATCTTTCAAATTAAAATCGCCGCCGGTTACCATCATATGGTTTCCATTTTTTACAGCCAATGAATTTGCGCCAGTTGATTCTTTTCCTTTTGATAAAGGCAAAGCTATTTTTTCATTTCTATAGAAGAAGTTAGACTGCATTCCACCGCTGATAAAAACTGCTTCTTTTTTATTGAGTTTACGGATGTTGGTTCCGCTTGAGGCAAAGCAGGCCTCTCCGGTTTCTGCAACTGGCTTATGATTAAATGGAATGTTTCTCCAGGACTTGCCGCCGTCAAATGTTCGGGCAATAAAGAATCTGCCATTTTCCGGATCACCTATTACAATGCCGCTTTTTTCATTCCAGAATTCCATGGCATCCAGAAAAGTTTTTGCAGAATCGATGAAGTTAATATCCCATACTTTACCTCCGTCTGCAGTTCTCAATAAAACGGCCGGTTTCGTTATCCCCATAATTACCGCATTCTTTTCATCGAATGCTTCTATATCCCTGAATTCTGTGTTTTCAAAACCTTTAATGATGGTCCATCTCCACGAATGACCACTGTCAGTAGAAATGCCAACTGTTCCTTTGCTGCCACTTACCCAGATCACTTTATCGTTCACAACACTTAATCCTCTGATGGAAGTTTTAGTGCCGGATGTTAACAAGGTAACTGTTTGTGCTTTTGCGGCGGTGGTGATCAACAAAATCACCCAAAAACTGTTTAAAATATACGCAGTGCAATTTTTTGTAAGCATGATAAAATATTAGCTTAAACGGTTTTTAATTAACTTTGAAAAGATAAGCAAAATCATTACCATTCAACTAAAGCAGCCGAGGAATTGCGGATATGAGTTATAATTATTTGCCGTTAGACAGCAGTCATACGAGTTTTCTCCAGATAAAAAATTTACTGGCTTACGATCAGCAGGTTTCGATCACATTTGATGCACACCAGAGCATATTAAAATGTCGCCAGTATCTTGATAGCAAGATGAAGGAAAATGATCATTCCTATTATGGAATCAATACAGGTTTTGGCTATCTTCAGAATGTTAAGATCAATCAGCATGATCTCATACTGTTGCAGGAAAATTTATTGAAATCTCATGCTTGCGGTTTAGGAGAAGAAGTTCCAATGGACATTGTGAAATTGATGATGGCTTTTAAAATAAAGTCCCTGTCCTATGGTCATTCCGGTGTGCAAATAGATACCGTTAACCGGTTGATGGATATGTATAATACCAATGTACTTCCTGTAATTTATACGCAGGGTTCTTTAGGTGCATCTGGTGATCTGGCTCCTTTAAGTCATTTATCACTGCCGCTGATAGGATTGGGAGAGGTGTTTTGGAACGGTAAAAAAATGCCTGCTGCAGATGTACTTAACGCACTTAACTGGAAGCCCATAGAATTACAAAGTAAAGAAGGACTTGCATTAATAAATGGCACTCAATTTATGAGTGCTTATGGTGTATATAATCTGATACAGGCTGAGAGATTATTAAAATGGTGTGATGTGATTGCTGCGATCAGTTTTGATGCCTTTGATTGTGTGTCCGATCCGCTGAATCATAATATACATGCTGTTCGTCCGCATATAGGGCAAATAAATACCGCCAATAATATGCGTTCTTTGCTGGAAGGCAGTGATATCATCAAACAGAAAAAAGCGCAGGTACAAGATCCCTATTCATTCCGATGCATACCTCAGGTACATGGCGCAACAAAAGATAATTTTAATTTTATTCTCGAAACATTTATCAGGGAGCTCAATTCGGTAACCGATAATCCGAATATTTTTCCTGACGAAGATCTGATCATCAGTGGGGGAAATTTTCATGGGCAACCTCTGGCCCTTGCCGCAGATTTCCTTTCTATCGCAATGAGTGAGATTGGAAATATCAGTGAAAGAAGAACGTATCAATTAATCAGCGGACAGCGAAATCTTCCTTTGTTTCTTGTAAAAAATCCCGGGTTGCATTCCGGGTTTATGATTCCACAATACACGGCCGCCGGTATTGTAAGTGAAAATAAACAATTGTGTACACCCGCATCAGTGGATTCAATTTCCAGCAGTAATAACCAGGAAGATCATGTAAGCATGGGAGCAAATGCGGCAACTAAATGTTACCGCGTAATGTTGAATGTGGAGAAAGTACTGGCCATTGAATTGTTCACCGCTGTACAGGCTATCGAATTCAGACGTCCTTTAAAAACCTCCCCGCAATTAGAAAAAATAATATCTGCATACAGAGAAAAAGTTTCGTTCAATGATAAAGACCGTATCCTGCATACAGATATCGTGAACTCTATTGAATTTATCAGATCTTATTCAACAGAAACAGAAAACATAAATTAAAATTTTTATGAGCACAGTAGAAGCAGCTTATGATTTTGCAAAATATAAAACGCCCACCGGCAGCAAATTGCAATGTAAAGGATGGATACAGGAAGCGGCACTTCGAATGTTGCTGAATAATCTGGATCCAGAAGTAGCAGAACGCCCTGAAGAATTAATTGTGTATGGCGGAAGAGGTAAGGCAGCACGTAATATTGAATCGCTTGACCTGATCATAAAAGCATTGAAAGTGCTGGAATCTGATGAAACCTTATTGATACAAAGTGGTAAACCGGTTGCTATGTTAAAAACGCATAGCGATGCACCACGTGTATTGATCAGCAATTCACAATTGGTTCCTAAGTGGGCTACGTGGGAGCACTTTGACGAACTCGATAAAAAAGGTTTGATGATGTATGGACAAATGACTGCCGGAAGCTGGATATATATAGGCAGTCAGGGAATTGTTCAAGGTACTTATGAAACGTACGGTGCTGCCGCAAACAAACATTTTAATGGCACTTTAAAAGGAACTTTAAATGTTACCGCAGGTTTAGGCGGAATGGGAGGGGCGCAACCACTGGCTATAACTATGAATGAAGGTGTAGCATTAGTAGCTGAAGTAGAAGAGTGGCGAATCGACAAAAGAATTGAAACACGTTATCTCGATGAAAAATTTACGGAAATAGATGCGGCAATTGATGCGGCATTGATTGCCAAAAAAGAAGGCCGTGCACACAGCATTGGCGTATTATGTAATGCTATTAATTTATTACAAAGACTTATTGAAAGAAAGATTGTACCGGATACTTTAACCGATCAAACATCTGCACATGATCCATTGATCGGATATATTCCGCACACACTGAATAATGAGCAGGCAGATATTTTAAGAGAGAATAATCCGGATGAATACATCAGCAGAAGTTATGAAAGTATGCGTCTCCATGTTGAGCTGATGCTTCAGTTACAAGAGATGGGTGCGATCACTTTTGATTATGGAAACAATATCAGAGCACGTGCAAAGGAAAATGGTTTAACGAATGCGTTTGATTTTCCGGGTTTTGTACCTGCCTATATCCGACCATTATTTTGTGAGGGAAAAGGTCCTTTCAGATGGGTAGCGTTAAGTGGTGATCCTGCGGATATTGAGGTTACCGATAATCTGATTATGGAAATGTTTCCGGAGAATAAGGGATTAATGCGCTGGATGAAAATGGCGAAGGAAAAGATTGCTTTCCAGGGATTGCCTGCCAGAATTTGCTGGTTAGGACAGGGGGAAAGAGAAAAGGCAGGATTGGCCTTTAATGAATTGGTTAAACAGGGAAAAGTGAAAGCACCCATCGTTATTGGAAGAGATCATCTGGATACCGGATCTGTAGCTTCTCCTAATCGTGAAACGGAGGCAATGCTCGACGGTAGTGATGCTGTTGCAGACTGGCCTGTTTTAAATGCTTTAGTGAATACGGCAGGAGGAGCAAGTTGGGTTAGCCTTCACCATGGAGGTGGCGTTGGTATGGGCTACAGTATTCATGCGGGGATGGTGATTGTTGCAGATGGAACTGATGAAGCAAGTGCACGAATTGCCAGAGTATTAAGAAATGATCCCGGTATGGGTGTAATACGGCATGCGGATGCAGGTTATGATATCGCAAAGGATCATGCACGAATACACCGGTTGGACATCAAAGAAATACTTCGTTAATGCAGAGGTAAATATGCACAGGCGGATTTTGATCAGCCTGAATCAAAAAAGCTACAGCAATTTAAATATTCTGTAGCTTTTTTTGTTTGTCGAGCATTCTTCCAAAGAAATAGCCCGCTGCACCGCAAATAATCAGTGTTAGCGTGTTAAGTACATGTACGAATTCGCCGTTAAGTTTTGATTCTATATAACTCCTCTGGGCAAATCCAATTGCTACTCCAATTACCGCTCCTGCGAGCAGACCAAGCATCCGTGGTTTTGATTTTTTGTTTCCCATAAAAGTAATTTACTAAAGTTTTGTGAAAATTTAAAAAATATTTTGTTCAGAAAGCATTTGTATTAAAAATAATGTAGTCTGAATGCGACATTTAAATAATAATATAGCTTACAAAACAAGAGTTTGGAAAATAATAATTTCAAGGTATTAAACTCAAATGCCATGAATAAAACAGCTACTCAACAGGAAATAATTTTATTGACCAATTCACAATTTGCTAAAAAGGAATTTCAGAAAAATTATGGTGAAAAAGAAAGTTTACAAAAGCACCAACTGGAAGAAGCCTGCTGGGATGGTTTACTGATTAATTTATTGCCTGAATTATTAAAACTGAACCGCCATTCCAACATTAATTTGTGGAATATTAACGTAGCTAATAATTTTTTGGATCTGCAATTCAGCAAATCGCCAAAAAAAATGGATGAAGCTCTTTGTCTTAACCCGTATATTTTTTTACAGCATCAGGGAGAAAATTAATATCAAAATTTACGATGTAACTTGCGCCCCTTATGGGAATTACAGATATTATCGGTTACGTCGCTTCCGTTTTACTGGCCGTTTCTTTAATGGTAAATAACGATATCAAATTCAGATGGATCAATAGTCTGGGTTGTATATCATTTATCCTTTACGGTATTTTTATTTCCGCATTTCCCATCATCTTAACTAATTCTGCATTATTGCTGATCAACTGTATTTACCTCATACGTATCTACAGAACCGATGAAAATTTTCAATTAATAGAATATAATTCAGGCGATGCGTTCATCACAGAATTTTTTAAATTTCATGAAAAAGATTTGCACACTTATTTTCCCGGAATAAATGCAGCTTTTAATAAAGCTGACAATTGTATAGCTATCGCCGTATTAAGAGATATGAATATTGCCAATGTTTTCATGGCAGTTATTGATACAGATGGTAAAGCCTGGGTGCAGTTAAATTATACGGTTCCTAAGTATCGGGATTTTAAAGTAGGCAGGTTCCTTTTCAATGAAAGGAAAAATTATTTCATTCAAAAAAAAATAACACAGATTGTGTATGCTCAGGTTCCCAATAAAAATCATGAACGTTTCTTAAAAATTATCGGATTTAAAAAATTGGATTCACCTGAAATGGCTTACCGCTTTATATTGTAACTATAGTACACTTCGACGAGCTCAGTGTACTGTTCTAAAGTACATTGAGCTCGTCGTAATGTACTGTTCTAAAGTACATTGAGCTTGTCAAAGTACACTGAGCTCGTCGAAGTGTACTGTTCCAAAGTACACTGAGCTTGTCAAAGTACATTGAGCTCGTCGAAATGTACTGTTCCAAAGTACACTGAGCTTGTCAAAGTACACTGAGCTTGTCAAAGTACATTGAGCTCGTCGAAATGTACGCTTACAACCACGTATACAAAACATTCACCTGCAGATCGGGATGTAAACTTTTCATCACCGGACAATTATCGCCAACTAACTGAAGAAATTCTTTATCCTCGCTATTGATTGGTTCCTGCGTACGCATTTGTAAAACGATATCAATTTTTCCGATTCTTCTTGGATCAGCCATCATGTGTTTGGTAACCTCCAGTACAGAGCCTTTCAGTTCAATATTTTTATCAGTTCCCCTGATGGCCATGGTGGTGATCATGCAAGTAGCTAATGCAACACAAACCGAATCAGTTGGACTGAACCTTTCACCCTTTCCCCTGTTATCAGTTGGTGCATCTGTTTCTATGATAGTACCGCTCTGTACGTGCGTACATGCACATCTTAAAGCCCCGTTGTAAATAATTGATGCTGTCATGGTTTATTTAATATTTGTGAAAGATAGGTACAGCGTATTTTTGCCTAAATTTACAGTGTAAAAATTCATTCATGAGCAGGATTATATTGTTATTTCTTATGTTATGCTGTATACCGGCAGTAGCGCAGGAAAAATCTTCCAAACAGAAAAAGAAAGAATTACGCAGGGAGAGGATCGACGCTATTATTCGTCAGGAAGAAGAAGGTGTTATCAAATACACCAAACATACTGTTCTAGGATTGAAAGCCACCTCAGATGGCTTTGGTGGTTTTTTTGAGATCGGTCGTGCAAAATCAACCCGTAAAGCATGGTTGTTTCAATTGGAAATGACGGAAAGAAAACATCCAAAAGAGATCAAGGCTGATTTTGCTCCTTTTCAGATATCACCCATCATTTTTGGTAAAGCCAACTATTTTTATCCTGTTAAGCTAGGGATGCAACAACAATATTTATTGGGTAATAAAAGCAATAAAAATGGCGTAAGCATCACCGCAAACTTTGGTGGTGGTATTTCCTTAGGATTATTAAGACCTTATACTATTGAAGTTGAGGATGGTAATAAGTTGACGAAAGTGACGTATTATACGGATAGTTCAAAATTTCTGAATACAACAATCTATCATAATAATGGTGGCTTTTTTAGTGGATGGAATGCAGTGAAAGTTGTTCCGGGTATTTATATAAAACCTGCTTTGCGTTTTGAATTTGGTATGTATAATGAAATGGTGAATGCCATTGAAGTAGGGCTTCATGCTGAATATTATACCAAAGAAATTGAACAAATGATTTTTATGAAGCAGGATAAATTTTTCTTCGGCGGCTTCGTTGCTTTTGCATTTGGCAGAAGAAAATAAAATAAGGAAATGGCAGAAAATATTTTGGAAACTATTGAGCAAAAAATAACTAAACCCAATTGGTTAAGAGTTAAACTTCCCATTGGTGAAGAATATAAACATGTACGTGGTTTAGTAGATACGCATAAACTGCATACAATCTGCGAAAGCGGAAATTGTCCGAATATGGGTGAATGCTGGGGCGCCGGCACAGCTACATTTATGATCCTTGGAAATATTTGTACAAGAAGTTGTGGTTTTTGTGCGGTGGCTACGGGCAGGCCTGATGCAGTTGACTGGGACGAACCTCAGCGTGTTGCCGAAGCCATACATCTTATGAAAGTGAAACACGCTGTTATTACGTCTGTTGACCGAGATGAACTAAAAGACGGTGGCAGCATTATATGGTATAATACCATCAAGGCTGTAAAGGCCTTGAACCCTGATACTACACTCGAAACATTGGTGCCTGATTTTAAAGGTCAGAAAGAAAACATTCAGCGTATTATAGAAGCTTCACCTGAAGTAGTAAGCCATAATATTGAAACTACAGAAAGACTTACACGACAGGTAAGGATACAAGCTAAATACTGGCAAAGTATGGATACCCTTAAAATTCTGAAAGAAGGCGGAATGAGAACCAAAAGCGGCATCATGCTGGGTTTAGGAGAATTGAAGGAGGAAGTTATTCAAACGTTAAAAGATCTTGCCAATAGCGGTGTTGATGTTGTTACTATTGGACAATATCTGCAGCCAACCAAAAAACATTTATCAGTACAACGTTTTGTGCATCCTGATGAATTTGAAGAATACCGTCAGATTGGATATGAATTAGGATTAGATTATGTAGAAAGTGGCCCCTTAGTCCGTTCATCTTATCATAGTGAAAAACATGTGATCCCAGGTTATGGAAGGGCAAAATGGGAATCTGAAAAAATGGGATATTAATTTTATAATATTTGTTTTTCCTATCATAAACCCGCTTTTTTAGTGGGTTTTCTTTTTACAATTGTTATAAAATTCTAAAAGCTCTCCTATGCATCAGATTGGCATGGTTTTGTACTCTAGCAGTACAAACAAAAAAAAATCTATGAATTTTAAAATTCCAACACTAATTGCCTTGATTACTGCAACTACATTTTTCGTTGCATGTAATAAAGATGAAACAGGAAATTCTACTTTGAATGTTCGGTTAACAGATGCACCAGCCGCAATGGATTCTGTTTTTGTTGATATCAGAGAAGTACGTGTTAAAATGACAAGCGATTCTTCTAATAGCAATAATGATGGCTGGATCACACTTTCAACAAATGCAGGAATTTACAATTTGTTGGAATTGCAGAATGGTAATGATACACTTTTAGGAACAGCGTCAATACCAACAGGTACCGTAAAACAACTACGTTTTATCCTTGGAAATCAAAACAGGGTAGTGGTATCTGATACCAGTTATCCGCTGACTATCCCAAGTGGCAGTGAATCAGGATTAAAGATCAACTTAAGTAAAGATCTGCGTGCATCACTGGAAACATTGGTGATCGATTTTGATGCAGCTCTTTCTATAAGAAGAGAGAACGATGGTACTTATAAATTAAGACCTGTTTTGCGGGTTAGATAATTACGAAACCACAAGCGGAAAGAGACCTTAATTGGTCTCTTTTTTTATGTGTTGTTTTTCCATACCAGTGCAGCCGCACCCAGAATGGCTGCATCAGATTCTGGCAATTCACTTTTAATAACAGGAATACAGTCTCGGAAAACGATAATAAGATTTTTCTCCATTTCCGATTTTACTTTTTCAAAAAAGTTATCACTTCCTTTCGTAACTCCACCAAATAAAATAATGGCTTCCGGCGCAGAAAATAAAGCAAAGTTGGCTAAGGCAAGTCCTAATATTTCAGCGGTATAATCTAAAGTCTGTTTAGCAATTTCGTCTCCATTGTTAGCAGCTTCAAAAATTAATTTGGTAGTTAAAGGCTTTGTTTTCAATTCACGTAATATGGATGTCTTATCCGTCATTTTCAAAAATTCATTTACGGTTTCAACTATGCCTGTTGCACTTGCATAAGATTCAAGTGATCCTTTAAGCCCGGTTGAATGGTGCATCCGCCCATCTGGAATAACCGTAACATGCCCAAGTTCTCCTGCAAAACCATTTTTGCCTGTAATTAATTGCCCGTTCGCAAAAATTCCTGCACCTACTCCTGTACCTAAGGTGATGACTATAAAATCATCCATGTTTTTTGCAGCACCAAAAAGTTTTTCACCAACTGCTGCGGCATTAGCGTCATTGGTGATCCTTGATGGAACATTAAAAATTTCTGAAGCTATTTTAGTAACCGGAATGATGCCTGTCCATGATAAATTGGGTGCATATTCTATAGTGCCACGGGCAAAATTGGCATTAGGTGCACCAATGCCCACGCCATTTAATTCAGGTTCGAGTTCCTGAATGAGCTGGTGAATACGTTTCAATAAATCTGCAGGTGCAGCAAAGTCTGTAGTTGGTAAGGATGATTGATATACTATTTCACCCTTTGTATTTACAAGTCCAAACTTAGTATTGGTACCTCCGATATCAATTCCTAAAACCATTATATTTTTATTTTTTTGAAAGGTCTGGGTCTGTAAAACCTGCTTCTGGTGTGGCAATAAGCGGATCTATATCATCCGAAATATTATCATAATCAATTCCTTGTTTTCTCAGGATTTGTTTGGCGGTAAGGGCAAAAAAAGCCAGGTATGCAAAACACACAACTGGTATCCAATAAGAGTTATGAATTCCGATTACATCAGCCAATTTCCCCTGTAAAGGAGGAATAATACCGCCGCCTAATATCATCATAATCAAAAATGCAGAACCTTGTGTAGTATGTTTTCCTAATCCTGCAATAGATAAATTAAAAATACATGGCCACATGATCGAACAGCATAAACCTCCGCTTAAAAAGCAATACACAGCCGTTGTTCCCGTTGTTTGCGTACCAATGATCATCGCTAAAACACCCAGCGTAGAAAATACCATCAGGGTTCTGGCTGGTTTATCTTTACTGATAAAGAATGCCGCAATCTGAATACAAACACAAATCACATAATAATACAATGGCTGCATATTATATTTTGATATTGTATTTACCGCTATGATGATGGCAAAGGCAATCAAAGGAACGATGATCTGTAAAATTATTTTTGTTTGTTTACTGAAGTTAAAGGCAGAAATTGCGCCTGTCCAGCGGCCGATCATTAAACTTCCCCAATACATAGCAACGTACGGTGTTGCCTGAGACGCCTGTAAGTTTCCAAATGAAGGTTGTTTTAAGAGTTCGGTGAGATTACTTCCGATCGCCACCTCCACACCCACATATACAAAAATCGCCAGCATACCCAAAACAAGCTGCGGATATTTCATAGCTCCCCAGCCTTCAGGATTTTTATTAGCGTTAACAAATGAAAAGAGTAATACTACGATCACCACACATAAGGCACCAAACAACCAATACATCCTGTATCTCTCCAGTGGTTGCTTCAACTGTTTAATTTCTTTATTGGTATTATTAATCTGCAGGCGGTTTTCCTGTATAATATTCCTGTTCAATGCAGGATGTATATTTTGTAATGAATCAAGCTGAAAATCAATTACAGCATCTGTTTTTTCATGTATAAAATGTTTGGAAAATGTTTCTGCATTCACGTTCGTGATGCTATTTTTTACAATAGAATCTATTGCTTGATCAGCCTTACCAATTAACTTTTGTTTTGATTCTATGCTTTTTTGTTCTGCTGAATTATAACTGTTGAAAACCGGGAAAAAGAAAATGAATAATAAAACTGTTAACATTAATAAGGAACGCAATGCTTTATTGGCCTTTTCCGTTTTCTCAATTAAAATACCATCAGGTACTTTCTTTGAAAAATAGAACAATGCAGCGGCAGCAATAAACAATGCTCCAACACAACTGTAAAGGATTACTACTTTACCGAGTTTTAATGAAGCGATCTGTTCATCGGTAATAGCTGCTGTTGTGCCGAACAATGCAATAGCCACAAATACGGGACCGATAGTCGTTCCGAATGAATTGATACCTCCTCCTAAATTTACTCTGCTGGTTCCTGTTGCAGGATCTCCTAAATTGATGGCAAAAGGTTGAGCGGCAGTTTGCTGTAAAGAAAATCCCAGCGCCACCATAAACAAACCAACAAGCATCCCTGCAAAGGTGTTTCCTTCTACTGCCAGTATCATTGCAACTGCACCCAATGCCGAAAACAACAATCCATAAACAATACTGCGTTTGTAACCCCATTTACCTACAAGGTCTTTACCACCGGAAGAACCATACGCAAACAAGGTTAATGCACCTATATAATAAGCCGTATAAAAAGCGAAATCTATCAACTGGCTTTGAAATTGATCCAACCCGAAATATTGTTTACAGAATGGAATGAAAACAGAATTTCCGGCAGCTATGAATCCCCAGAAAAAGAACACCGTCACTAAAGTACTCAGAGCTCCGTAATTGGTAGGGATATTAGTTTTGGCGGAATGTTTGGAAACTGGTTGTTGGTTTACAGGCATATTGAACGTTTAGAAAATGAAAATAATACAATCCATCTATTTGATCTTAAAACTAAGTTGTTTGTTTTAAACATTGTTTTGTGTGTTGTTAGCAATTACTTACTAAATTGAATATAAATAATTTCTCAGAATGGAAATATTGCATGTAAGTGCGGAATGTTATCCAATGGCAAAAGCAGGCGGACTGGCAGATGTAGTAGGCGCTTTGCCGAAATACCAATGTACTTCCGGAAATATTGCCAAGGTGGTGATGCCCATGCATCGTACCCAATTTTTATACAATAATGAATGGGAGGTAGTGCACAAAGGCAGTTTTGCCATGGGAAACAGTATGATAGATTTCACCATCATCAAAGAAAAAGATAATAAACTGGGTTTTGATTTGTATTGTGTGGATATAAATGGCTTACTAGACCGCGAGAAAATTTATGGATATGATGATGATACAGACCGTTTTCTTGCCTTTCAGATTTCCGTTACCGAGTGGCTAAGTAAATGGCAGCATCAACCCGATATCATTCATGTACACGATCATCATGCGGCGCTTATTCCGTTTATGCTGAGAAATTGTTTCAGCTATCAGCACCTGGCTTTTATAAAAACAGTTCTTACCATTCACAATGCACAATATCAGGGATGGATGGGATGGGATAAAGCCGCATTGCTTCCTGCATGGGATACCTGGAAATGGGGTTTACTGGAATGGAACAATACAGTGAACCCATTGGCATGTGGTGTAAAATGCGCCGACCGTGTTACAACAGTTAGCCCCGGTTACCTTAAAGAAATGCAACAAAATGCAAACGGACTGGAAGCATTGTTTCGCAACGAAGCAGCAAAATGTTTTGGCATCATCAACGGAATAGATGTTAGTGTATGGAATCCGGAAACTGATACTTACATCATGGATAATTTTAACTCCAAAACACAGAAGGAAGGAAAACATCTGAATAAGAAAAAATTATGTGACGATTTTACTTTTGATTTACAACTTCCCCTGTTTATTTTTATAGGGAGATTTGTGCATGAAAAAGCAGCCGATCTTCTTGCACCTGCATTTAATAAAATCATGAGGGCTTCATCGCAATTCAATATATTAGTTCTGGGAAGTGGTGATAATAAAATTGAGAAAACACTATTGCATTTAAATGAGATATGGAAAAGCAGATTTTGTTGTGTTGTAGAATACAATGAAAAATTAAGTCACCAGATGTATGCGGGTGCCGACTTTTTGTTAATGCCCAGTCGTGTGGAACCTTGCGGACTAAATCAATTATATTCGATGCGATACGGAACCATTCCGGTGGTTAGAAGCGTGGGTGGTTTAAAAGATACAGTCATCGATGTAGAAGAAGAAAATGGATATGGTATAACATTTTTAATGGCATCAGAAGAGGATATTATATATTCGATGAACCGTGCTTTGAAAATGTACGAGAATAAAAAACTAATCCAATCTGTTCGAACCAGAATGATGGGGATCGATAACAGTTGGCAAGATAGTGTTACAAAATATATGGACGTGTATTCAAAATAAATTCTATGATCAGTAGTAAAGTGGTAGCAGTAATATTAGGTGGCGGAGCAGGTTCAAGATTGTATCCTCTAACGGCAGCACGCAGCAAACCAGCCGTGCCTATTGCAGGAAAATACAGACTGGTGGATATTCCTATTTCCAATTGTATTAACAGTGGTATCAGCAGGATGTTTGTATTAACGCAATTTAATAGCGCCAGTTTAAATAAGCATATAAAAAACACTTATCAGTTTAGCGGTTTCAGTACTGGATTTGTGGATATTCTCGCAGCGGAGCAAACACCAGACAGTCAGCATTGGTTTCAGGGAACAGCGGATGCCGTGCGGCAATCTTTAAAACATATTCAAAACAACGAATTTGATTATGTACTGATTCTAAGTGGTGATCAGTTGTACCAGATGGACTTCACCAAAATGCTGAATGTACATATGGAAACGGAAGCAGATCTTACAATTGCGACAATACCTGTAGGTGCAAAAGAAGCGCCCGAATTTGGTATCATGAAGGTGGATGATAAAAATGGTATCACCAGTTTTATTGAAAAACCTGCAAAAGAAATTTTGCCGCAATGGGTGAGTAATACAGGAGAGGATATGATTACGCAGGGAAGAACGTACCTGGCCTCCATGGGGATTTATATTTTTAATAAAAAAATATTATTCAAACTTTTACAGGAAGAAAATAAAGATTCTACTGATTTTGGTAAAGAAATTATTCCGGGTGCACTGGGTAATTATAAAGTGGCCAGTTATCAGTACGATGGATACTGGACAGACATTGGAAACATTGCTTCATTTTTTGAAGCCAATCTGGCGCTGACGCTCGACATTCCGCTGTTCAATTTATTTGATAATAAACAAATGGTATACAGCCGCGCCAGAATGTTGCCTCCCGCTAAAATCAGCGGTACTATGTTACAACAAACCATCATTGCGGAAGGCTCAATAATACATGCAGAAAAAATTATTAACTCCGTTGTAGGTATCAGAAGTAGAATAGGAAAGGGCAGTAATATTGTGAGTTGTTATATCATGGGAAATGATTTTTATGAAACACTCGAACAAATCGCTTACAATTACGAAAGGGGAATTCCAAAATTAGGTATCGGCGATAATTGTTCACTTACCAATGTAATTGTTGATAAGGATTGCAGGATAGGCGATAATGTAACAATCAAAGGAGGTTCGCATCTGCCGGACGCAGATCATTCTTTATTTGCTATTAAAGATGGTATTGTGGTTATAAAAAAAGAAGCGATCATTCCGGATGGCTTTGAATTATAATAACGTACTCCAGTACATCTGACTCACAAAATCACCAAATTCATTAGATTGAAATTGCTTTAGCCTGTCATCGAGAAAAACTTTTATTGATTTTCTGGTATACATATTTTTAGAAGTTACATCTTTTATTTGCTCTGACGGCACATCCGTTACCTGCACTTTTGTGGCAATCCAGGATGTGTACATCCTAGGTATGGTCATTCCTAATATCAAACCAGGTAAACCGTTGATAGAACAAGGTCCCCCGGGCAAAGTGATTTCATCGGTATAAAATGCATATACATAAACACTGTCAAAAATTACACCTACAGCTTTTCTGCAATTGAAACCCGCAATATTCCTGTTCTCATTTAATAACTTCCATCTGATGGGCATCATAGAATCTTGTACTACACAAGGAGAACCAAAAATTGATTTTTTCATTGAATAGGATTGTTTGCCAAAATCTAAAAACCATAACTTTTCTTCATCATCTGCTTTCAAAAATTCCGGCAATTTTACTTTTTCATCCCAGTGTGAAAATTTGTAAATGTTTTGGTTATTGGAAAATGTGAGTGAATAAAATGCTGTTTTGAATTGTGGTAATGTTTCTTTCATTTTTTCTGCCCACGAATTATTTCCCAGAGTTTTTTGAATGTTTGTCTTCACTTCATATTCAACAACTCCCTTTTCAATAAAAGTCTGTGCCCTTAATTGCAGGGGTACACTTATTATTAACAGGATATAAAATATTTTCATACAATTATTTATTTTGAGGCTGTGCCTTTATTTTTAAAATTCCATGTAAAACCAACCATCCAGTAACGTCTCAACCGTTCATTTCTGGTTTCTGTATAAGTGTTACTGTAAAATTGCCTGTCAATTCCCGTATTCTCATTTAATATATCTCTGATCAATATGTAAACCGTGAATTCGTCTTTTTTGAACGTACGTTCCACACGTGCATTCCATAAACTATTGTTCAGGTTTTTATCTCCTTCTCTGATTTTCTGCCGTGCATAAAAATTGAACTCAGACTGTAATGACCATACTTTTTTATAATAAATCCTACCTTCTACGGTAGATGTATTATTGTAAAAGTTATTACGTTGGTTGTTCTGTGTGGTTTTGTTGGTTGAATAATTGAAATTATTTTCAAAAGACCATTCATATTTTTTGTCCATTGTTTTATTCAATTTTAAACCAATGCCTGAACTCAATGTTCGTGCAAAACTTTTCTGAGAATTGATCACATCTGCAAATTTTGAATAATTAAAATTGGCGTTAATGAACAATTGTATTTTTTGTTTCTTCAATGGAAATCCGGTTCCTCCCCAGAAATTCATACTTAGATTTCCGTTCGTATTGATCGGTTGTGTGATGGTTTTACCAGATAATTTATCAATCGTTCTGTTGTTGGTGATAGAATTGCTGATCATATTCACACTCAATCCCTGGTATGTCCATCTTTCTTTTAAAAAATTATACGTATTGTGTGAAATGTTGAAATTATTATTGAAAGAAGGTTTAAGATCAGGATTACCAATATACTGGTTAAAGAAATTATTATTGTTTCTTAAAGGCTGTAATTGATTGATGGAAGGCTGTGATGTGCTCCCATTGTAAATGACCCGGAAACTGTTGTTGGCTTTGTAAGTATAAACAAAACTCGCCGCAGGAAAGAAATTGGTAAAATTGCGTATATAATTTTTGGCAGTGGTTTTATCCTCTAAATTAAAATGTGTTAGTCCGATTCCTGAACCGAAATTAAATTTCACTTTCTTGGTGTTGTAATTGATTTTTAGCGATGGTTTATTCAGTACAATCGTCTGATCAAAATTATTTGTGAGTGAATCAACCAATACATCATATTTTCCTGTTATCGGTGAATAAGAATAAGTTATCTGATCATTTTGTCCGCCATTGAATAATAATTCATGACTGATCTCTAACGAATATTTTTTTGACAAAGGTTCTGTGTACACTAGTTTGCCGGAGAATTTAGAAGTTGATTTATCTGATTGTGTAAATTGATTCAACTCCTGAACAGATCCAACATTAGTGATCGTATTAACAGATTGAAGATAATTTTCGCCATCAACCATTAAGCTGTTCCAGTCTGTTGTAACCGACAATGTTCTTCTTGCTTTTTTGAATTTGTGTTTGAATAAAACATTTACAGAAAGCGATGTTTTTTCATTATCAGAAGTATTTACATTAGAACTGGTATTGATCAGCGAAGTAGATTTTCCGGTGGTATTGGTAAATTCGTTATTCTCTGATTGCGTTTTATAAAAATTGGCTTTCAATGTTATTTTGATACTGTTGTTGCTGTCTATTTTTCCATCATACATAAGGTTATTTTTAATATTGTATCTGTTCACATACATGGAACTTCCTGCATTCTGATTTAAAACAGAATCACCGATCTGTGTTTGAGTTAATTTGTTTACATTATTGTTATAAATCTGGCTATTGAATTTAGGAGAGAAATTGATCGAATGATTGTTCCATTTATTGCTATACTGAACGCCTGAGTTTACATTTTTAATAAATCCATTCTCTGAATTCACATTAGGTTCGTCATCAGAGGTTGCTCCTGATCTGTAAGACCAGGTAGCGCCTGTCTCTTCATCAAAATTTGAAGCGTATTGATCAGATTCTCCACCGAATTTTTCGTTATCACGCCAGCTCAATCCATCTTGTCCGGTATTTCCGGTTAATAAAAAGGCGGAAAGTTTTCTTTTTCCTTTGAATGTACTGTACAGCAGGTTGGTATTATAGCGGTCTTCAATTTTATCTTTTAATCCACCCGCAAGATCTGCCTTTCCAAAATGGCCCTTTTTTTTATCTTCTTTCAATTTGAGGTTGATCGTCTTCTTCGTATTACCATCATCAATACTCGTAAATTCTGCCTGGTCTGTTTTTTTATCAAACACCTGTACTTCCTTCACAGCGTCTGCACGCAGATTTTTCACTGCCATTCCCGGATCATCACCAAAAAATTCCTCTCCATCTACCAAAACCTTCTGAACCGTTTCGCCCATAGCCTTGATGGTACCGCTTTTATCAACCTGAATGCCTGGTAATTTTTTTAATAATTCTTCCACATTAGCATTGGCACTCACTTTAAAACTATCTGCGGTGTAAATAGTTGTATCTCCTTTGATCCTGATAGCACTTCCGCTTTTAATAATCACTGCTTCCAGTAATTTACTTTTTTGTATCAACGATATAGAACCTAATTTTTCGTTATTGCCGCTGATATTATCCATATAATCTGCATATAAAGGATGCATCACCATTACAATATAATTTCTCCGAACCTTACTTTTAAGTATAAAATTCCCTTTGTCATCTGTACGGGTAAAATTTACCAATGCAGAATCAGACGGGTCAAGAATGGCGACCACTGCGTTTTTTACCGGTAATTTAAGCGACGTATCTATAATAGTTCCGGAATATTGTTGTGCTGATGAGTCTTGAAACGAAAATAAAATGAAACAAAAAATACAGATCAGTTTATACATGCAGAATGATTTGGTATGAATACATTACAAAATAAGAATTTACTTTTAATGTATGCGAAGATTATTACATTGGGTTTAATTTCAGTATAAATGGCTTACGAAGTCGAACATTTTATAGATACCTCCAAATTTGTTTGGAATTTTTCTTTATTCAAAGAGGAAGATGTTCTGGCATTCAGAAAAGGGAATCTGAATAATGCTTACGATTATTTCGGAAGTCATGAAATGCACTTACTGGATACGAATGGTTTTTATTTTGCAGTTTGGGCACCCAATGCCACCTATGTTTCGGTTGTGGGTGAATTTAACGGCTGGAAAAAAGAATTACATCCTTTATATGTCAGGCTGGATAAATCCGGAATCTGGGAAGGGTTTATTCCCAGGCTTAATGCCGGCATGAATTATAAATATTTTATAAAGGGTTTTGAAGATTCCGAAAATTATAAGGCTGATCCTTTTGCACGATATGCAGAGTTAAGGCCTGCAACGGCATCCGTATTATTTAGTTCTGAATATAAATGGCAGGATGAACACTGGCTCAATCACAGATCTGAAAAAAATTCCCTTCAATCTCCCTGGAGTGTATATGAATTACACCTCGCAAGCTGGATGCGTCCGGAGAAAAATAACGAGGAAGTTTACAATTCATATGAACAGATCGCAGATAGATTGATACCTTATATCAACGGAATGGGATTTACGCACGTTGAATTTATGCCTGTTATGGAACATCCGTTTGATGGAAGCTGGGGATATCAGGATACTGGTTTTTTTGCACCCACTTCCCGTTACGGAGATCCGGATGCGTTTAAATATCTTGTTGATAGTTTGCATAAAAATGATATAGGTGTTATCTTAGACTGGGTGCCCTCTCATTTTCCGAATGATGCTCACGGCTTATATAATTTCGACGGTACGCATACCTACGAATATGGCGATATGCGCAAAGGCTTTCATCCCGACTGGAACAGTTACATATTCAATTATAAAAGGGGAGAAGTTATATCCTTTCTCATCAGCAGCGCTCATTTCTGGTTAAGGGAATTTCATGCAGATGGTTTAAGAGTGGATGCGGTTAATTCAATTATCCGGCTCGATTTTTCACGCAATGCCGGGGAATGGGAACCAAATGAAGAAGGTGGTAATGAAAATTTGGAAGCTATTGCATTTTTAAAACAATTAAATAAAGTTTTATACAGAGATTTTAACGGCATTCAAACGATCGCAGAAGAAGCATCAGACTGGCCGGGCATCACAAAATCGTTATCGAAAAAAGGATTCGGATTTGGAATGAAATGGATGATGGGATGGATGCATGATTCTTTCAAATATTTTAAACTGTTACCGGAGGAAAGAAAAAATGTACAGGATAACTTCACCTTCAGCATCATGTATTTTTATGACGAAAAATTTATGTTGCCTATTAGTCATGATGAAGTAGTGCATGGCAAGAGTCCAATGATCTATAAAATGCCCGGTAATGAATGGGAAAAATTTGCCAACCTGCGTTTATTATATACCTGTATGTTTATGCATCCTGGTGCAAAATTGCTCTTCATGGGCAATGAATTCGGGCAAACCAGTGAATGGAATTATAAATCGGAACTTGACTGGGAATTACTCCAGTATGAACCACATAATAAATTACAGGAATGTGTGAGAACTCTTTGTCACTTATATAAAAATAATTCGTCTTTATATGAATGGCAGTTTGATCGAAAAGGATTTGAGTGGGTAGAACTTAACAGTATGGATGAAGGCATAATTGCTTTCAAAAGAAAAGGCAAGCATAAAGAAAATGATGTGTTGGTAATTTTGAACATTTCCGCAGTAAATTGTATACGTAAACATCTTACCGTGAAAGGGAAAGCAGAATGGAAGGAACTATTTAACAGCAACGAATTGCAATACTGGGGCAATGGTAATGGCATGAATCCGCATATACAAACCAAAATAGTGGACAAAAAAAAGAGGCTATATGAAATAATAGTAGATGTTCCTTCGTTGAGTGCTGTAATACTACAGTAATTGGAATAATTATTGATAATACGCCGCATCATGAAAAAAATGATTTTCGTTTTTCTGACATTGTCTTCAACCTATATACATGCCCAGCAATCAGATAGTTCTGCTTATTTCTTTAAAAAGGGAATGGATGAAAAAGCAGCTGGAACTTATCTGTTAGCCAATCGCTCCTTTGATAAAGCTATTTCAATCAACCCTGCTTTTGCGGAAGCTTATATTCAAAATGGTCTGGTCAATAAAGAAATGCATCGTACAGATGCTGTGAAGAAGAATTTTGTTAAGGCTTTGCAACTTCAACCAGAAAATAAAATGCTGATGCAGGAACTCATGCACTTGTATTTTAATTATCGTCAGTTTAATGAATCAATAGATCTTGCTGTTAAATGTTCAGACTGTACCAACGCAAACCGCATATTAGGCATCAGTTATTACCATCAGGAAGATTTTGCACAATCCACAAAATATCTCGGAAAATATTTAATGCAAAAACAGGATGATGCGGAAGCACAATATATAATGGCAAGGTCTTATCTCGATATGGAAGATTATAAAAAGGCATTACCTTATTTTCAAAAGGCTACCTCCCTGAATGGATCTAAACCTTTATGGAATTATGAACTCGGGCTTTTATATTATACTTTATATGATTACAAATCATCGGTTGCTGCATTTGATAAAGCTGCAACGTTAGGATATGCTGCAACGTCTGACTTCACAGAAAATCTGGGATACTCCTGTTTGTACGCCGGTGAATTTAACAGAGGTGAGGAGTTACTTCTAAACATCTGGAAAAAGAAACCAGGCAATAAAAATATATTAAGAGATATGGCCGAAATATTTTACCGGCAAAATCAATTTGAGAATTCCCTAAAATACTGTCAGCAGTTGATGGAAATAGATCCTAAAGATGCTAAAGCATTATACCAGGCTGGTTTAAATTTCATCAAAAAAGGAAGTAAAGACCGTGGTCAGCAGATGTGTGATAATGCTATTGCTATGGATCCTTCTCTTGAAAATTTACGCCGCAAAAAAGAAATGCCGGCAGGAATGTAATTCATTAGTTCATCATCAGCACATTCACACTTCGTTGTAAAATATTAAAAGCAATTTCTGCCATCAGATTTTCTTTATCCAGTGTTGGATTTACTTCTGTAATCTCAAAACAGCAAATCTTACGGTTCTGCATAAATTTAGAAATGAGATCTTCTGCTTCTCTTTCTTTCAGTCCGTTACTAACCGGTGTTCCGGTTCCTCTGGAAATGGCAGAATCCAGACTGTCAACATCAAAACTTACATAAATATCAGTGCAGTCGCTCAAATAACGCAATACTTTACGGCTTACATTCTCAGCACCATTTCTTCTTACTTCACTGGTGGGAATTACTTTAATACCATATTTTTCAATCAGAAATTTTTCTTCTTTTTCAAAATCACGCAGCGATATAAATACAATGTCTTCCGGTAAAACTTTCTGGGAAATTTTGCCTAAATTTTTTAACTGATCCCACATCTTAGCAGTCTTTTCATCCAGTTCATGCACCTGACTTTCAGAATTGTCTTCACCTATTGCTACTGCCAATGGCATACCGTGCATGTTGCCACTCGGTGTTGTATAGGGCGTATGCAGGTCAGCATGCGCATCTATCCAAATCACGCCTAATTTACTTTTAGGTTTTGCCATTTTTATTCCGGCAATTGTACCTGCGGCATTACTGTGATCACCCGATAACACAACGGGAAAGAAGTTGTTTTTAATGCTATCGCTCACTGCTTTGCTGATACGTTCGTACATCGCTAATATTCCGTGGATTCTTTTTGCATAGGGCGATTGAATTGGCTCATATAAAAGATTATTGGAAGCCTCAATTTTCTCCGTAGGAAAATGAATAAAAAAATTACTCATGAAGTCGAGAGCTGCAATTTTTATGGCTTCTACACCCATACTTGCGCCCCTTGTTCCTGCACCTAATTCTGACGGCACCTCAATAATCTTAATATTTTTCATAAACTTTTTTTAATGTCAAAAGCGGATCAACACCTTTTAGTGAACCTTCTGATTTGATGATGGAAAATCGCACAAACATTTCTTCACTGTACCAACGCTGTTCACGTGTTAATTTTATAACTTCTCTGTGTTCTTTCATTTTATAGGCAAATTGCATCATATCTTCTTTTGTTTGCCAGATACTGAATGTTGCCTGTTTCACCCATGGAATTTCTCCCACGCCTGCTGAAAATAAAAACCCTTGTGCGTCTTTCATGTTAGAGGCTACAGGTGCTACTTTCTCCCAAAAATATTTCAATTTATTCAACCGTATAGTTGCCCTTGTTAATGTAGCTACGGGTTCATTTTGTAGTGGGGATATATTCAATTTTCCAAAAGGCTCTATATTATCCCATTTACCATGTCCCTCCCTTGGTTCCAGATATATGGTAAAAACTTCGCATCTACATAAAGTAAACCATCTTTTTATAAAATTTCCGTATAAATTGTTTGTTTCAACCTGATTGTGTGCTGCCAGTAATGCCCATTGTCTAAGATCCGGTGTCTTATCAAATGTTCCATTTTTTCCACAACCCATCAATTTATAAAAACTTATTTTTTTATTAAACCATAATGGTAAACGAAAAATTGCCATTGATAAGAATGCAAAGGGAACATATACCGCCGGATATCGCACAATTGTCAGAGTCACTTGCATACAGATGCAAGATAATACAGTTTGTACAGACCGGTTAAATATTGGTTTATCATGAATGGCTTCATATTGGCAGTTCATCAACAAACTTATCAATTCATGGCTGATCATCCGAATTACGGGCTGTCGAAAGCATTACAGGAAAGTGAGATCTCAGAAGAATTTATTAATCCTTTACCTAGGGCTGTGCTTCGCCCTAATACTTTTATGATATTAAATGGTGAATGGCGGTTTTCGCTTGATATAAAAAATGTAGGCTTGCAGGAAGGCTGGCATTTGGGTCACGAATATGACGAAGTTACTAATTGGCCTGGTTCGATAGAACAACACCTTGCCACCGCCCGAGGAAATAAAACAGATACATGGCGTGATAATGTAGTGGGATGGTATGAACGCGATTTTGAATTGCCGGAAATGATTAAAGTTCCCGGTAAGCCGGCTGATATTCTGCAACTGTCTTTCGGAGCATGTGGGTATGAAACTCAGGTATGGTTGAACGGTATTGCACTCAAAACAATTGAAGGCCAGTTGATACATGTAGGAGAATACACTTCTTTCTCTTATGAACTGGATGAGATGATTCTGAGACCGCTTAACCGCCTAACTGTTCGTATTGCAGATACAATGGATGCAGATATCCCGAGAGGTAAACAGGAATCACATATTTATAAAAGGGGTGGCATCTGGTATCAGACATATACCGGTGCTGTGAGAGATGTCTGGCTGGAAACAGTTGAACGTAATCGGCTTCGGTCACGTATTGGCGTTGTAAGTATTGTGGAAGATAATCTTGTACGATTTAATATTACCATTCGAATTCATGATCCTGGTTTGTATACTATCCGTTTAAATGTGTATGATAAAAAAGGAAAGGAATTGATGGCTACTTCAGATTTTCCTATGCGTCTGGAAGCTGGTCAGAAAAATCAACGTCTCGTATTGGCGATACCGGATGCATTACACTGGTCAGTGGAAGAACCACAACTGTATTTATTAAAAGCTCAATTAATAGATTCCGCGGGTTTTGTAGCTGAAATTGAAACACATTTTGGTTTGAGAAAAATTGAAGCAAGAGGACGCCATGTATACCTCAACAATAAACCGCTATATCTGGATGGAATATTATACCAGCCAGGCGAAGCTACTTATGAAGAGATCAAAAAGCATATGTATGCAATGAAAAAACTGGGTTGTAATCTGGTACGGATACACATTGCAGGAGTTGATCCCCGGATTTATATTCTGGCAGACAGATTAGGGTTGTTACTTTGGGTAGAAATTCCGAGCCCTCATCGTTCCAATGCTAAAAGCCGGCAGAATCATAAAGAAGAACTATTTAGAATGTTATCACTGATCGGTACGCATCCTTCGGTAGTAATCTGGAGTTTATATAATGAAGACTGGGGTGCGCAGGATATTGCCACGAATCCCGAAACGCGTCAGTACATAATGGATATGTATCATTATATGCAAATTGCACAGCCACAATTTTTAGTGGTAGAAAATGATGGATGGCATCATATTTCCTATGAAGGCCGGCTGAAAACGGATTTATTGACGGTGCATTTATATACACCTGATATTGAAAAATGGAAATCATCGCTTGATCAATTGCTTAAAGGCGAAAACGTTGGAATAGCTGCCTTTCCCTTAGTTATAGGAGATCCGTTCTTTTTTAAACAACAGAACCCGGTAATCATCAGTGAATGGGGTGGATTTGGTTTTGTAGATTATGGAGGACCGCATGATGCGGATGATCGTGCAGAAAAAATTACACGCTATAAAGAAGAATTAAGAAAAAGAAATATCGCTGGTGATGTATATACACAAGCAACTAATATTGAAGATGAAAAAAATGGATTGATTGATGCGGTAACGGGAGAACTAAAAGTTCCGGAAGGCTTATTGAGTTCCGGCAAATAAAAAACGTCCCTGTAAATAGGGACGTTTCCATTACATCAACATAAATTAATATTGTTCGAGTTTGCTGAAAAAGAAGTCACCTTCAATACGAGCATTCTCATCGCTGTCACTTCCATGAATAGCATTTTCACCAATAGATGCGGCAAACATTTTACGAATAGTTCCATCCTCAGCCTGAGCCGGGTTAGTGGCACCAATCAGTTTCCTAAAATCTTCCACCGCATTATCTTTTTCCAGAATGGCAGCCGTGATAGGGCCTCTGCTCATAAATTCCACTAATTCGCCATAAAAAGGGCGCTCTTTATGTACTTCGTAAAATTGTCCGGCTTTTTCTTTACTTAAATGAATCATTTTCATAGCAGCTATCCTGAATCCTGCTTCATTGATTTTGGCCAGAATAGCGCCTGTATTTCCTTTTTCAGTGGCGTCAGGCTTAATCATCGTGAATGTTCTATTGGTCATACTTCTAATTTTGGGCGCAAATATAGTTACCAAAATGCATTTATTTGTGAATTAGCAAATGTTAGCTACTTTTGCGGCCTTTATGCTTCCTTTACCCGGTTTATATCCAACACTGCGTTCCCCGAAAAACATTGTAATCACGATGCATCAAAAGCCCGACGGTGATGCGATGGGATCTTCATTGGGGCTGTATCATTTTTTGATCGATCAAAAGCACGATGTTACTGTTATTTCTCCTACAAACTGGGCTAACTTTTTAAGCTGGATGCCCGGCTGTAATGATGTGTTGGATTATGAAAAGGAAACGGTTAAGTGTAATTCAATTATTGAAAAGGCAGATATTATATTTTGTCTGGATTATAATGTGTTGTCCAGAACAAAAAAAATGGAAGAGATCCTTTCTGCAGCTCATGCTCAAAGAATCCTGATAGATCATCATCAACAACCTCAGGTAGACATGTTCGCCTTTGGTGAAAGTAATACGCAGAAAAGTTCTACTGCAGAAATGGTATATGATTTTATCATGCAGAGCGAACACAAAGATTCACTGAATATTTTTTCTGCAGAATGTTTATACGCAGGTGTAATGACGGATACCGGTTCCTTTAGATTTCCTTCAACTTCTGCCAGTGTCCACAAAATGGTGGCACATTTAAAAGAAACGGGCATGGAGCACAGTAAAGTTCATGAGGCCCTGTTTGATAATTTTTCTGAAAACAGGTTTCGTTTCATTGGAAATGTGCTAATGAACCGAATGGAGATTTTGTATGAATATAATACGGCCGTGATAACAATTCCACAGACAGATCTGGTAAAATATGATATTAAAACCGGCGATACAGAAGGTCTCGTTAATTATCCTTTAAGTATTCAGGGAATAATATTGGCTGCTATCATAATAGACAGGGGAGAAGAACGTAAATGTTCTTTCAGAAGCAAAGGCGATTTTGATGTAAATGTTTTTGCCAGAACCTATTTTAACGGTGGCGGTCACCGTAATGCCGCAGGCGGACAAAGCAAAGAGCCTTTAGAGGCGGTTAATCTGGCATTTAAAAAAGCTATTAAAGAAAATACAGATCAATTAAGTACATATCAATTCAATTAAAAAAAAATGCAAAAAAAAACGTGGTTATTCGTTCTTGCTACTGTAACATTATTTTCATGTTCACAGCAGGATTTTAAAAAAGGTGATGATGGCCTGGAGTACAAAATCATTTCAGATGAAAAAGGAAAAAAAGTAAATCCGGGTGAATTTATGGAACTGGAAGTAACTCAATACCGCAACCGAGCCGGTAAAGATTCAATTCTACAGGATACCCGCAAATCACAGCCTTATTTTGAAGCATTGGATTCAGCCAGTATGCCTCCGTCTTATTTTAAAATATTATCTCAGGTACATTCTGGAGACAGCCTGATAATTCGTATACTCACTGATTCAGCTTTTAAGAAAAATATGGATCAAATGCCTCCAATGTTTAAGAAAGGCGATTATTTGTTAACCACTATTAAGATTAAGAATATTTACAAAACAAAAGAAGAAGCGGATAAAGGCAGAGCTGCGGCAATGTCGGCTGCAGAAGCTCGGTCTGCTGAACATGCTAAAGGACAATACACAAAGGATGATGCAGAGATACAGGCATACCTGAAAAAAAATAATATTACCGCTGTTAAAGGATCAGAGGGAACATATGTTCAGATATTAACGCCGGGCACTGGAAATAATATTGACACCAGTGTTGTTGCAAAAGTATTTTATACAGGAAAAACTATGGCAGGTGTTACATTCGATAGCAATGTTGATTCTTCATTTAATCACATGGATCCATTCATGGTGAACATGACCAATGATCCTTCTTTGGGAAGTAATGTTATTCCGGGTTGGAAAGATGGTTTGAAATTGTTGAACAAAGGTGCTAAGGCTAAAATGTATATTCCTTCAACGCTCGCTTATGGTGAACAAGGTGCAGGCGAAAAAATCGCGCCCAATTCCATTCTTATATTTGATATTGAAGTGGCAGACATTTTAGACAAAAAACAAGCGGCAGTATCACAGGCAGAATTAATGAAAAAAATGCAGGCTCAGATGGAAGAGATGCAAAAAAAATATCCTGCTCAGCAACCTAAATAAATTTATTTATTTTACTATAAGCCGCTTGCATCAGTAAGCGGCTTTTTTGTAGGCATCCATCAATTTGATCGTTTCTTTTGCTTCCTTAACATCATGCACCCGCAATATAGAAGCGCCATTTTGCAAAGCCAGTGTATGTAATACGGTCGTTCCATTCAAGGCCTCCTCCGCAGAAACTCCCAGCGTTTTGTATACCGTACTTTTTCTGGATAAACCTACAAGTATTGCTTTGTTGAATACAGAAAATAATTCGAGATTTTTAAGGATCGTCAAATTATGTGCAATAGTTTTTCCGAAACCAAATCCAGGATCAATGATCACATCTTTAATCCCTGCGTCGGTACAGGCTTTTATTTTGACATAGAAATAATCGGTTAATTCTGTCAACAGATGGTCATACGAAGGATCATTTTGCATGTTTTCCGGCCGGCCTTTCATATGCATACATATATAAGGTGTTCCTGCATCTGCAACTACTTTTATCATTTGTTTGTCCATTTCTCCTCCGCTTACATCATTTATTATAGATGCACCATGTTCCACTGCAACTTTTGCAACAGCTGCATAATAAGTGTCTACCGAAATAATGCAATCTGGTTGTTCCTGCAGAAGCGAATCAATCACCGGTAAAATGCGGCTCATTTCTTCTGCAGCGCTTATACGCTCGCTTCCTGGTCGGGTGCTTTGACCGCCAATATCGATAATGTCTGCGCCCTCTTCCAACATTTTTGTAGCCCTCGTTACAATCTTTGAATAACTGTCGTTTAAAAAACCTTTGTAAAATGAATCATTCGTAATATTAAGGATGCCCATTACCAGTGGTGTGTCAAATTGCGTTAATTTCCCTCTACAGTTCAATAACATAGATAACAATTGTATTTTTGAAATGAAAAAACAAATCGGTGAAAATCAGATGAACACATCAGAACAATATTCAAATGTAATTGAAAAAAGCAGGACTGTATTTTTGAAGAAGACGTCTGATTATGGCACTTCATGGAGAGTGTACCGTACTATATCAATTGCTGATCAGATCTACATTAAAGCAAAACGGATTCGTACAATTCAGGAAAAAAAAGAACAAAAAATTGCTGATGATATTGGGAGTGAATTTTCCGGAATTCTCAATTATGCCATCATTGGTTTAATTCAACTATCGCTGGGCAATGAAGAAGTGGAGCAACTTCCGGTAGATGAAGTGAAAAAAAAATACGACACCATTGCCGCAAATGCGAATGCGCTTATGTTGGACAAAAATCATGATTATGGAGAAGCCTGGCGGGAAATGAGCCAGGAGAGTTTTGTGGACCTGATACTTGCCAAAATTTTACGCATAAGGCAAATTATTTCCAATGATGGCAAAACCATCGCAAGTGAAGGCATTGATGCAAATTTTTACGACATCATTAACTATGCTATTTTCGCTCTTATCTTAATAGATGAAGGCAAACAATAATTATTACATTATGAAAATTGCGGTAACAATAGTCAGAATTTTCACAGGGATATTATTTATTTTTTCAGGTCTAGTGAAAGCCATCGACCCCAAAGGACTTGCTTACAAAATGCAGGAATTTTTCGAGGCATTTGCGCAGTCGGGCTGGCTGCCGTCGCTGATGAATAGCTTGTATGATCATGCACTTACCTTTTCAATCATCATGATCACATTGGAGATTGTAGTAGGTGTAGGATTGTTATTAGGCTGGCAAAAGAAATTTGTGGTGTGGATGTTATTACTGTTGATGTTATTATTTACATTTCTTACCAGCTATGTACTTTTCAGCGGAAAAATCAGGGCATGCGGTTGCTTCGGAGATTGTATACCCATTACTCCGATACAAACATTTTCAAAAGATATATTACTATTAATTTTTGCCCTGTTTTTATTACTGAATCTAAAATATATCAGGCCTTTAACCAAGCCACTGATACTTATTTTTTACATGCTGATTGCAACAGCACTTACAATTTATCTTCAATTTTATGTGCTCAATCATTTGCCTCTTGTAGATTGCCTGCCCTTTAAAAAAGGTAATGATATAGTACAATTACGAAAAATGCCTGAAGGTGCAGTACCTGATAAATTTGACTATGTTTTTGTTTATAAAAAAGGGGGCGAGCAAAAAGAATTCTCCATGACTGATCTGCCTGACAGTACTTGGGAATTCGTAGACAGAAAGCAAAAACTTGTTCAGCAGGGAAAAAACAATATTCCTTTGATCAATGATTTTTCATTTACAAATGCAAATGGAAACGATGTGACAGAAGAGATATTAAGCCAACCTGATGTATATTATCTTTTGTACATGAAAGAGATCCCGGAAAATATTTCCTCTATTAAAGAAGGTTTGAAAAATATGATCAAAAGGATCGGAAATGTAAAGATGTATATGATCACCTCTCAGAGAAATAATATGATCGATTTCTTACAAAAGGAAAATATAAAATTGACGGATGTTTTTACCTGTGATGCTATTGCTATTAAAACGGCAGCGCGTACCAATCCTACTATTTATAAAATGAAAGGACCGGTTGTACAGGAAAAATGGGGCGTTGGAGATATTTTTAAAGTTGCACGCTGATGTTTCTTTTAAAAAAAACCGGTTATGCATTTCTTGTGCTCGCTGGAGTGCTGGTGCTGGTTTTTATGTTATTCCAGGGTTTAGGTGATCCAGCAAAAATGATGGTTGGACAATCAGGTAATAAAGAAACGCTCAATAATATTCGCAGGGAATTGAATCTGGATAAACCCAAGTGGAAACAACTTATATTATATGTGAATGATGTTTCACCGCTTTCATTACATACGAAAGAGGATATCCGCAATAAATCGCTGAAAGGATTTTTTGCAGGTGGAAATAAAAAAATTGGATGGAAACTTCCATATCTCGGAAGAAGTTATCAGACAAAAAAACCGGTATTAAACATGTTAATGGATGCATTACCAGGTACATTAATTCTTGCCTTTGCTGCCATGTTTTTTGCTTGTATTGCAGGTATACTTTTGGGGTCGCTGGCGGCATTATATAAAAATACATGGATCGACAACACCGCAGTTTTTACCAGTATAGCCGGTGTTTCTGCACCTTCTTTTTTTATGGCCATCTTAATGGCGTATATTTTTGGAATTGTATTACACGATTATACAGGTCTGCAATTGAGTGGAAGTTTATATGAAACTGATTCGTTAACTGGTGAGCGCTATTTGATGATTCAGAATTTAATTCTCCCTGCGTTAACACTTGGTATACGGCCTATGGCAATTATAACGCAGCTCACCAGAAGTTCGATGCTGGATGTACTGGGGCAGGATTACATCCGTACGGCTTATGCAAAAGGCTTACACAAACGAAGTATTATCTTTACCCATGCATTGCCTAACGCTATGAATCCGGTTGTAACTGCTATAACAGGGTGGATGGCAGAGTTACTGGCCGGTGCTTTTTTTATTGAATATATATTTGGTTGGAAAGGAATAGGAAAGCTCACTGTAAATGCATTAGAAAAACTGGATTATCCTGTGGTAATGGGATCAGTATTATTAAGTGCTGCTATTTTCATTCTGATAAATATTCTGGCAGATATCATAAATGCAGCAATTGATCCACGCATAAAGAAATAAAATTTATTGCACATTTGTAGAACTGATTGTATAACACCTGCAATATATTTCACAACAAATGTTATTCATGGGAATTTTCTTCTTGTAATTTATTTTTTCAATCAGATAATCTGTGTATTATAATTTAACGAGTGTTGGCACGCTTTAGGCGGAAGAATAGCTTTACTTAACCTAAATATTTCAATCATGCCAAACTCAAAGAAACAAGGCGGAAGCGTTAATCAAAACGCCGATGACGAAAAAACATCCAGAGGTAAGTCCGGTAAAGAGTCCGAACAACAGAATACCAGTTCTTCCGGAAAATCTTCCTCTTCAAACGACCGGTCCGGTAAATCTGAAAATACCCGCGGTTCCAACGGTGGAAGCAGATCAGATAAAAACCGTTAAAAGTTGATAAATAAATATGCCTGTAAATTCTACAGGCATATTTGTTTATACATAATTATTTCTTCAGATAATGAATGATCGCAAGTCTGATATCTGAACGCGGATCTTTCAGATCTTTAACTACCGGATACAACTTTGTTATATCAGCATTATCTTTCGTTACATAGCCAAGATTAGCCTCGCCACCTGTTATCAGAAAATCAGTCATGGCCACTCTGTATATCTGTTCCTCCTGAATAGGAAAACCTTTTATCATCCATAATTTCCCATCCGTTGTTATAAAAGCAGAATATTGAAGAAATCCTCCAATTCCCATATTGGATCTGCCTGAATTTAAAATCTTTTCCAAAAGTTTTCCTTTCATATCTACCTCAACTATAGCACCGCCAAAAGGTAAGGTTCTGATTATATCATATTGACTAACCGGCATAAATAATATATCATCCACACGAATGGATCCAGAATTAACGAGGGCAACATTTGATTCTGGAGCTGCATTTTCCATCGCAGCAATAATAAGTTGCGATAAATTTGTTGATTGTGATCTGATCACCGATTCACGGCCATCTAACGGTTCACCTTTAGCCAAAACAACATTTTTGGGATCAAAGCCAATGGATGCAAAATTTTGATCTGCAATGTCAACCCATTTCTTTACAACCTCATGTGTTGCCGAATCTGCTTTAATATGTTCATCTATCATCACCAATTCGGGTTCTACCTTGAAGGACGATTTGTTTTTATTAATCCTGATATGAGAAACATAAGCTGATTTAGCATTAGCATGTGCCTTAGTAATATATACGTTACCGATTTTTTCAAAACGCATATCATGTTCATGTCCACCAGGTATAAGCAGGAGACCAGGAATAGCTTTAGCTAAAGCAATATCATCTGCAATCAACTGATGAGTGATGGCAATTACACCATCACAGGAATCTTTTATTAAATTATACGTATTTATTGCCGTCGTCAATGCATCTTCATAAACTACAAAAGACGCTTTATTAAAAGGTAAGGTGATTCCCAGAAAACCAATTTTTACGGAAGTACCATCTGCATCCGTGAACCTTTTAAAATAATATGTTGGAATAGATGAAGCCACATCATTAGTGTTTTTAACAAATGGAATTACGCCTGACATTGTTTTATGGAATGTATTTGTAGAAACCCAGTTAAAAGAAGATTCATTAATCCTTTGTTGCAATTCGCTTTCTGATATATCAAATTCATGATTGCCAAAAGCGACCAGATCCATACCGGCAATGTTCATGGCAGCTACCATTTGTTTCCCCCGAATTCTGGAATTTTCAAATTTCAAACTATTATAAACGGAAGGACTTAAAAAGTCACCTGCCATGATCATAAAAGTATTTGGGTTGGTGGCGAGCAGATCTTTTTTTAGTTGTGCCACGCGTGCCATGCCGCCTGATTTACCATTTTCCAGAGGAGCTATTTCATACACATCATTTATCTGGACAATATTTATGTCAATAAGCCCATCATCTCCGCCTGTTCTTTTGGTAGTATTGCAGGCATATAAGAATGAAATCGCTGCCAGGGTTGTCAATATATTTTTCATAACAAGTAATTATCAGCAATTTATAAAGTTTATTACAGTAATGTTATAGGTTTTTTTTGACGGAAATTGTAAACTTGAATTTATCTTTATCCATATTAACTTAGCTATCCAAGAACTTTGGTAATCGATGAATAATACTAAAAAGGCGCTGCGGATAAAACTTTTCATTTTGATGGCAGCATTTCTGCTGATTTTATTATCGTTGTTCACCTACAACCGTGTCAGTTCATTGATTAGTTCTATCAGATCAGTGAATGAGATTCACCTCGTAAAATATGGAATTGAAAAAGTAAAACTGTCCTTAAAAGAATGTGAGACAAATGTGAGAGGATATGCGCTGTCAAAAGACAGTGTGTTTTTACCACTGGTCAACAAATCCTTAACTGCTATAGATAATTCCGTTATTGATTTATCCCAAACGATAGATAAAGATCAGCAAAAAAATTTTAATGCCTTAAATAGCTTGATCAATACAAGAACTGCAAGATTTAAAGAAGCATTGTTATCAGATACTATAATTCCACATCAGATTTTACTGAATAAACAATTAATGGATCAGATCGATTTCAGGATCGCACAGATGATGGAGTTTGAAGATGTAAAAATGCATGAAAGTAATGCGGAACTGAAGGAGGATTCTATATTAACTCCTTTATCAACTTTAGGGTTGATAATTTTTACGGTTTCTTTTCTGGTGTATATATATTTTCATCTTACCAAGGAACTTAAAAAAAGCCGGGAGTTGCAGTCGAAGATATTAGAGCAGAATTCGATTCTCTCAGAAAAAAATAAATTTATAGAAACGATCATCAATTCTTCTGATGATTTGATTGCGGTTATTGATAAAGAGTATAAACTTATTAATCTGAATGATACGGCTGTAAAGTTTTTATCGAAGGCAGGATTTGAAAATGCGCTGGGTAAAAATATCAAAGAAATTAAACCCGGATTTGAGTCGTCTGCAATTCCTGCTTTTTTTCAAAATTGTTTTGAAGGGAATAAAATTAAATTGGATGAATACAGGTCGGCTACTTTCGGTGAAGTATTTGAAATTAACTTGATACCGTTAATTGACAATAAACATGTGTTTGCAATTGTATTGATTGCGCATAATGTTACGAAATCGGTGAGTGACCGTATTAAGCTGGAAGAATTGAATGAAAAACTCGAATACCAGAATGAGATCTACAGGCATGCCGAAGAAATGTTGAAATTTGGAAATTATCGCGCAGATTTTAAAACAAAAACACTGGCTTATTCAGATAATTTATACAGAATGCTCGGTTGTGAACCGGGAGAGTTTAAACCCGGAAGAGAAGCATTTTTAAATTTTGTTCATCCGGATGATAAGAAATTATTAGAAAATGCAGGCGCATCCGCTTATGCTGATGAAATTTCAAAAAGATGGGATTTTCGGATGATCAGAAAAAATGGTGAATTATTTTATGTAAGAACAACAGCCAATGTTTTTACCGATCAAAACGGAGACAAATGGCTTATCGGTACAATTCAGGATATATCAGAAGAAAAACAAAAAGAATTTCAATTAATAAATATTAATGAACAACTTAAATTCAGTGAATATCGTAACCAGTTAATGGTGGGAGAGGTAGAAGAATATGCAATCTTATTTTTAAGTAAAGAAGGGATAATTGAGAACTGGAATAAAGGAATTAAACGGATACATGGGTATGATGAAGATGAGATTGTTGGTAAAAACTTTTCAATTTTTTATATTAAAAATGACAAAGAAAAAAATATCCCGGAATTGTTGTTAGAACAGGCTACTGTTGAAGGTAAATCGAAACATGAAGGATGGCGTTTACGTAAAAATGGTACAGCTTTCTGGGGGTATGTGGTGTTGACGGCTGTATATGATAATGGAGAACTTATTGGATTTTCTAAAATTGTAAGAGATCTTACAGAAAGAAAAATTGCTGATGAAAATTCGCTTAAATATGCCAAAATTTTAGAACAGAAAAATCAGGATCTCGAAAAAATTAATAAGGAACTACAGTCATTCGCCTACATCTCCAGCCACGATCTTCAGGAACCTTTAAGAAAAATACAGACTTTTTCAGATAAGATTTTAGGTACGGAAGAAAGCACTATGTCTGAAACCGGAAAAGATTATTTTAAAAGAATGCAATCTGCCGCCATGCGCATGCAGCAACTGATAGAAGATCTTTTGGAATATGCACAAACAAGCACAACAGAAAAAAAATTCGTCAAAGTTGAATTAAAAAACCTGGTAACAGATGTTCAGAATGAAATGAAAGAAAGTCTGGATACTTCGGGTGCCAGTATACATGTAATCGCTTCGTGTGAAATGAATGTGATCGAATTTCAGTTCCGTCAATTGTTACAAAACCTGTTCTCTAATGCCATCAAATTTGCAAAAAAAGATCAGCCTTCTTTGATTACTGTCAACTGCAATAAAATAAATGCTGCAGAAATGGGATTCACCGTAGATGCAAAAGGTAATTACCTTCACATTATTGTTCAGGATAATGGGATTGGTTTCGACACGGCATACAATGATATGATTTTTGAATTATTTAAACGACTACATGGAAGATCAGAATATAAGGGCACTGGTATAGGTTTGGCGATCTGCCGTAAAATTATAGAAAACCATCATGGATTTATAAAGGCAGAAGGCCAACCGGGAGAAGGTGCAGCATTTCATATTTACATACCTGATAATTAATATTTACAAAACTGAACTATCTTTTCTGCTACATCTTTTAACAGGGTGATATTAAAAGGTTTAGAAAACATAGTAACATTCAATTGCTTGCAATAATTTATGTCAGTTGGATTAGAGGAGGTAGAAAATACGACCACATTTACATCTTTTAATATTGGATCAGATTTCATAATAGCCAGCATTTCTCTGCCATCAAGTATCGGCATATTAATGTCTAAAACCACCAAGGAAGGAAGTTTCTGATCTAATGCAGATTTTTTTAAAATATTTAATGCTGTCCGGCCATCATTGGCTTCAGCGAAATTGAATTTATTTTCCAGCGATTCTATAGCATCTTTCAAAAGCATTAAGTCATCCGGATCGTCGTCAACCAGTAAAATTGTTGGTATATTTTCCATTGAATTTCAAAGATATTATCATTTGTGAACTTAATCATCATTTATCTAAACAAGGCAAAGGTCAATATGGTAACTTCGCGTTAATGAAGCATCTGGCTACACTTAATAAATATTTATGGAAACATAAATGGCGTTTTTCACTTGGGATTCTGTTTGTTATACTTACCAACTATTTCAGGATACTCGCTCCGCAACTCACCGGTTATATAGTAAATACCGTTGTGCATTCTCTGGATCATTCCGGAAATACGGCTACACAAAGATCTGTTCAAAATTATGATGTACTTGTTCAACAGGTGATCACACAATTTGATACCGTTTCGTTCAAAGAAAAAATATTATTTACTGCTATCATACTGCTGGCGCTTGCGCTGGTGAGCGGGCTGTTTATGTTTCTCATGAGGCAAACGATAATAGTAATGAGCCGCCTGATAGAGTATGCTCAGAAGAATGAAATATTTGCACATTACCAGCAGCTTGATACAGCATTCTATAAAACGCACAGCACCGGAGATCTGATGAATCGCATCTCTGAAGATGTAAGCCGTGTACGGATGTATACCGGGCCTGCCATTATGTATTTTATTAATCTGGCAGCAGTCATCGGGTTTAGTATCTATTTCATGTTGCACAGCGACGTCAAACTGACAATGATCGCCTTGTCGCCGTTGCCTGTTCTGGCGTTTACCATTTATTTCGTGAACAGCATCATCAATAAAAAAAGTGAAAAAATTCAGTCGCAACTGAGTAACCTTACTACCAATGCACAGGAATCATATTCCGGTATCCGCGTGATCAAATCATTTGTACAGGAAAAAGCAATGCTAGGTTTTTTCAATACCAATAGCGAATTATACCGTAAAAACGCACTCAGCCTTGCTAAAACAGAAGCCGTCTATTTTCCCAGCATTTCCTTACTGATCGGTTTAAGTACATTAATAACAGTATTAGTTGGAGGATTGGATGTTGCCCGTCAGGTACCGGGAGCTTCAGTAGGAAAGATCGCTGAGTTTGTAATGTATATTCAAATGCTCACATTTCCAGTAAGTGCAATCGGGTGGACGGCCAGTATGATTCAACGTGCCGCAGTGTCGCAAAAACGAATAAATGAATTTTTAATGACAGCACCTTCCATATCAGATGCTGTTTCGCCTTTGGATATTGAGTTGAAAGGTAATATTGAATTTATAAATGCAAATTTCATATATCCGCATACCGGTATTCATGCTGTTAAAGATTTTAGTTTAAAGATTAAACGTGGTCAGAAGATCGCAATTGTTGGAAAAACGGGTTCCGGAAAATCTACAATTGCTCAATTATTACTGAGAATGTATGACCTAAGGGACGGGAATTTATTATATGATAATGTACCTGTTGAAAAGATCCGGCTGGAAAGTCTCCGGTCACAAATCAGTTATGTTCCACAAGATGTTTTTCTTTTTAGTGAAACGGTTAAAGATAATATTCTGTTCGGCAATGCCGGTACGGATGAAGAAGTTGTGCAGGCTGCAAAAACGGCATGTATACATGAAGAGATCTTAAGGTTTGCTGACGGATTTGATACTATGGTAGGAGAGCGGGGCGTTACACTAAGCGGCGGACAAAAACAACGTATTTCCATTGCAAGAGCCTTGATACGTAAGCCCGGATGCGTAATCTTTGATGATTGTCTAAGTGCCGTTGATGGCAAAACGGAAAAAGAGATTATTACCAATCTGTATGCTTATTTGCAGGGAAGAACGGCAGTCATCATCACACACAGAATATTTTCATTATTTGATTTTGATCAAATCATAGTTATGGATGAAGGCAAAATTGCAGAATCAGGAAAGCATGAAGAATTGATAGCTTTAAATGGATTATATGCTGATATGTATGAACGACAGAAAGCCGGAGAAAATGAGAATAATTCTGCTTTCTGAAATTAAAATGCTGTATTTTGTTATGTCGAAAACAATTTTATCTTTGCTAACGTATAAAAAAACTACATTTTTTATCCATAAAATCAATTAAAAGTGGCGTACGAAAACAATGACAAAAAAATGGAAAGCGTTTACAGCAAAAGGATTAAAGCCGGTAAACGAAGAACGTATTTCTTTGATGTAAGAGAAACACGGGGAAATGATTTTTACCTGACCATTACCGAAAGCAGAAAACGCTTTGATTCTGACGGATACGACAGGCATAAAATATTTTTATACAAAGAGGATTTCAATAAATTTATTAAAGGGTTAAATGAGGCGGTGGATTATGTAAAAACAGACCTGATGCCCGATTTTGATTTTGATGCATTCAACCATGATACACCTTATGAAGGTGAAGAAGGGCAGGGTGGTGAATATCGTCCAGAAACGCCGGTAACTATGAGCGATTCTCCTGTAGAATCCCCATCAGAATCTCCGGTAGAAAAAGCGGAGACACCTATTATTGAAAAGCCTGACACGCCAATTGATAATGGCAACTCCGAAGAAGTTGACAAATGGTGATAATAATATTAAAAATGAAAAGTCCTCAACCGGGGACTTTTTTATTAACGCATCATTTTGAAAGTATTTATCAAACCATTGGTTGAGCCATCGTGTGATTGAACTGGTTCTATAGTCTTCAACTCCGGTAAAATTTTACTCGCCAATATTTTCCCAAGTTCTACGCCCCACTGATCAAAACTAAAAATATTCCAGATTACACCCTGAACAAAGATCTTATGTTCATAAAAAGCGATCAGTTGACCAAGTGAAAATGGGTTGATCTCTTTCAACAAAAATGAATTGGTCGGCTTATTCCCTTTAAAAACTCTGTGAGGGTTTTCATGATCTGTACCATTCATCAATGCTTCTGTTTGCGCAAAGAAATTACTGAGTAATAACTGATGATGATCTCCCATCTGATAGGGTGAACGTGCAGGTGCTATAAAATCACACGGAATCAGTTGTGTGCCCTGATGGATGAGTTGGTAAAAAGCATGCTGCCCGTTGGTTCCGGGTTCACCCCAGATTACAGGGCCTGTCTGCCAGCCAACCGGTTGATTATTTCTGCTGATGTATTTTCCATTGCTCTCCATATTTCCTTGCTGGAGATAGGCAGCAAAGCGGTGCATATTCTGATCGTATGGAAGCACAGCCTCTGTAGCCGCCTTGAAAAAATTTCTATACCATATTCCGATAAGTGCCATTAAAACGGGAATATTTTTTTCGAAAGGCGTTGTTCTGAAATGCTGATCAGCCGCATAAGCGCCTTTCAATAATTTTTCAAAATTTTCATATCCGATATTCAAAGCGATGGACAATCCTATAGAACTCCACAGGCTGTATCTGCCGCCGACCCAGTCCCAGAATTGAAACATATTTTCGGTGTTGATTCCAAAAGCAGCAACATCTTTTGTGTTCGTACTCAGTGCCACAAAATGTTTGGAAACCGCATCAACGGTGCCGCCTTGCTGTAAAAACCAATCTTTGGCAGATTTGGCATTGGCCATTGTTTCCTGCGTAGTAAAAGTTTTAGAAGCGATAATAAACAACGTTTCCTCTGCCTGAATCTTCTTTAATGATTCCGAAAGGTGAGCTCCGTCTACATTAGATACAAAATAGCTTTCAATGTTTTCTATTTTATATGCTTTCAATGCCTCTGTCACCATCACGGGCCCAAGATCACTTCCGCCGATACCAATATTTACGATGTATTTTATTTTCTTGCCAGTAAATCCTGTGTGTTTTCCGGTGTGAATATTTTCACAGAATATTTTCATATGCTGCTGAGCCGCAACAATTAATGGCATTACATCTTCATCATCTGTATAAACCGGTTGGCCTGAGAAGTTACGCAGAGCGGTATGCAGCACCGCTCTTTTTTCGGTTTCATTAATTTTTTCACCCACAAACATTGCCTTGGTGGCAGACTGTACATCGCATTCATTCGCAAGTTGGATCAGCAATGAAATTGTTTCTTCATTTATATTATTTTTTGAAAAGTCGAACAGCAGATCGTCGTGCAGGATACTGAAATTTTCAAATCTTTCAGGATCATTTTCAAAAAGCGTTTTAATATCCGCTACTTTTTTCGAATCAAAATGTGTTTGCAGTTTTTGCCAAGCGTGGGTTTCTGTAGGATCAATCTTTGGTAACATGTATTTTGTAAGAGTTTATAATTGATGTATTAATTCTGTTAGTTCCTGAACCATTTTTGGTGTAATATCCAGATGTGTAACCATCCTTACCTGAGTGTCGGATATGGCGATGCATAAAATATCATGTTGCTGCAGCAAAGCACAAAAACTGCCAGGTGTGTACGCTCCGGTCACCTCAAATATCAGAATATTTGTTTCTACCGGATACATTCTTCCGATGAATGATTTTTTTAAAAGCGCATCTGCAATTTGTTTCGCATGCAGGTGATCTTCGGCAAGCCGTTCAATATTATTTTCCAACGCATAAATTCCGGCGGCTGCATAATAACCTGCCTGACGCATACCGCCTCCCATAACTTTACGGATTCGACGTGCTTTTTTTATAAATTTTTCATTGCCCAATAAAATACTTCCGGCTGGAATACCTAAACCTTTGCTAAGGCAAATAGAAATGCTGTCTGCAACCTCTCCGTATAATTTGGGAATTTCTTTATTAGCTACCATCGCGTTAAATAATCTGGCGCCATCTAAATGCAAAGGAAGTTTGTTTTTGTTACAAATTTCCCGGATTGCTTTAACCTCATCAATGAGGTAACACGAACCACCACCGCGGTTATTGGTATTTTCCAAACTAACCAATCCGGTTTCCGGTTTATACAGATCATTGTTATTGTTGATGTGCATTTGAACCTGATCTGGTAAAATTTTCCCCCTTTCACCGGCTATAACTCTAGCCTGACATCCACTGTTAAAAGCAATTCCACCGCCTTCATACAAAAAAATATGGCTCGATTTTTCGCAAATAACTTCCTGCCCGGGTTGAGTATGTACTTTGATGGCGATCTGGTTGGTCATGGTACCTGACGGGCAAAATACAGCGGACTCCATCCCAAACATACTGGCTGTCATAGCTTCCAGTTTATTTACTGAAGGGTCTTCGCTAAAAACATCATCTCCAACGGGAGCACGAAACATGGCTTCCAGCATATCCGCCGAAGGTTTTGTAACGGTGTCTGATCTCAGGTCTGTCATTTTGTTCTAATTAAATGAATATCGGTCGTATTATTGCGATAAACGATGTGACGGGAAATGTAGTATAAATGCTACAAATACGGATATTTTATTAAAAAATTATTCAACTTTTAAGCATTTTTTTGTTATAACACTATGAAATACAAGAATTCAAATGTAACTTTGCAAACAATTTAACACGTTTCAGTGTATAAAGTTATTGCAACGTTTTCCCATCGAAAATTGTCTTTTTACTGTATTTGTCATTTGTCATATAACTATTAAACATGAGGCAACTTAAGATCGCTACCCAGATTACCAACAGGGATTCACAGGCTGTTGAGAAATATCTGCAGGAGATTTCAAAAATATCGATGATCACTCCGGAGGAGGAGACCATCTTGGCGCAGAAAATTAAGATGGGCGACCAGCGGGCGTTAGATAAACTGGTGCAGGCCAACTTACGTTTCGTGGTTTCTGTGGCTAAACAATATCAACATCAGGGTTTGTCTTTAAGTGATTTGATCAATGAAGGTAATCTTGGCCTGATAAAAGCTGCCCAGCGTTTTGATGAAACTAAAGGTTTCAAATTTATCTCTTACGCTGTTTGGTGGATCCGCCAGTCAATTTTGCAGGCTTTAGCAGAGCAGGGAAGGCTTGTTCGTTTGCCGCAAAATAAAATCGGTACCTACAATAAAGCCAATAAAGCATACATGGCTTTTGAACAGGAGCATGAAAGAGAGCCATCAACAGAAGAATTAGCAGAATTACTGGAGATGAGCGAAACAGAGATTAATAATATTTTCCAAAGCAATACCCGTCATACTTCATTGGATGCTCCTGTACACGAAGCAGAAGATGTAGCCATGGGCGATCTTTTAAAAGGTGGTGATGAAACTGACGAAGATGTTATGCACGATTCTCTGAAAAATGAGATTCGCCGTGTATTAAAATCTTTAAGTCCTCGTGAGGCAGAAATTGTGAATGCTTATTTTGGACTGGATGGAGAAAATGGTGTAACGATCGAACAGATCGGCCAGAAATATGATCTTACAAAAGAACGTATCCGTCAGATCAAAGAAAGAGCGATCAAACGCTTACAAAAAGCCCGTTACAGTGGTGCTTTGAAAGCTTATTTAGGTTAATCAAACAATGCATATTTGAAAAAAATCCTCCTGACCGGGAGGATTTTTTTTTAGTCAAAACTTAAAACTCAACACACAAAACTCTACATTCTTAATTCTTAATTTCTCATTTTTAATTTCCAATATACCCTGCAGAAGGTATCCATTCATCAACTTTTCGTAAATAAGTTTGTAGTATTAAAAACTAAATTTATTATGACAACAAAATTTTACGCGATCATTCCGCTATTGCTGATCAGCATTTTTTCATCAGCCAATAATATTGTAATTACCAACGCAAGCCTATCAGGACAAAACACAACGGCAAAAACATCTATTATCAACTTTGATGTAAGCTGGGAAAACAGTTGGAGGACATCCACCAATGAAAACAATTATGATGGTGCGTGGATTTTTGTTAAGTACAGAAAAAACGGTACAACAGACTGGCGTCACGCCACTATTAGTTTGACTGGTGCAACGCCGGCATCTGGTGCAGCATTCAGTATTCCAACAGACGGAAAAGGCGCATTTATTCATCGCTCCGGTAACGGAATCGGCAACGTAAGTTATGCAGCCAATCAATTGGTTTGGACTTATGGAACAGATGGAATTTTAGACAATGAAACCGTAGAAATCCGAGTGTTTGCTTTAGAAATGGTGTATATACCCATTGGAAGCTTTCAATTGGGAAGTGGAGGTTCTGAAGCGAATACTTTTCAGGATGGAACTTCAGGAATTCCATATACAGTTGCATCCAATGCAGCCATCAACCTTGGAACCACTGCAGCTACTTTAAATCCGAATGGAATGGGAGCTGCATCGGGAACTTTGCCGGCAGCATATCCAAAAGGCTATAATGCTTTCTGGGTGATGAAATACGAATGTACACAACAACAATATGTTGATTTTTTAAATCATCTTGATCTCTCCAGAGCTTCCGTAAATACGCAAGCATCTTTTTTTACCGGTACTCATCCAAATCTTGTTGCTTCTGCACCGGAAAGAGCCATGCAATTTATAGGGATGAACAGAACCGCTGCCATTGCAGACTGGAGCGGTCTTCGTCCAATGACCGAATTGGAATTTGAAAAAACGGCAAGAGGATATAACACTCCTGCAGTTCCTAATGAATATGTTTGGGGCACTACCGCTTTTGTAGCTTTATCAACTGTTACAAATTTTGGTTTGTCAAATGAAACAGTTGCAACGCCTGTAGCAGCAAATGCTAACGTGGTCAGTATTTATGGAAATGGCGTTTCGGTTAGAGCCGGGCTATTTGCTAGAACAGCGGGTTCTGACCGTTCATTAAGTGGAAGCACCTATTATGGTGTTTTAAATATGGGAGATAATGTTACGGAAGTTTGTGCTACCATTTCCAATGCTGCAGGTAGATTATTTGATGCAGCAGTACATGGTGACGGATACGTTGCAGCTTCAGGAAATTCTGACATTGCAACATGGACCAATTTCCAGGCATATGGTACAAAAGGTGGTGCTTACAACAGTGGTACGCAGGATATGCAAACATCCCGCAGGGCAAATTCAAATATTTTTACCATTTCTTACGGAACAGATTCTAATCAGCCAAACATGGGTTGCAGATTAGTACGTACAGCACCATAAAAACATCCATATGAAACAAATTTTCATGTTGCTGTTCGTAATGTCAACTTTCATTTCTTCCGCTCAAAATAATCCGATTTTTGGCGGAGGAAATGGTGATGGCTGGGAGCGGTCATCCTATATACAAACAGCCAACAATATATTTACAGGTGGGAATGGAGGTGGCTGGAATAAAGGTTCATTCACACAAGCCGGTACTAATATTTTCACAGGTGGAAATGGAGATGGCTGGACATCAGTAAGTTTTCTTCAATCATCCACTAATATTTTCAATGGCGGCAATGCTGATGGTTGGTCTTCGGTAAATTTTCTTCAGACCGGAAACAACATCTTTAACGGAGGTGTTACCGATGGATGGAGTTCTGTAAATTTTCTTCAGACTGGAAACAATATCTTTAACGGCGGCAATTCGGACGGGTGGGACAGATCTGGTTTTCTTCAGTCGGGAAATAATATTTTCAATGGCGGAGAAGGAGATGGCTGGTCTTCCACCTACAGACCTACCGGACCTTTACCTGTAAATCTGTTAAGTTTTGAAGCACGAAAACAAGACGAAAAGAAATCTTACTTAACGTGGCAAACTTCATCAGAAACCAACAGTGCCTGGTTTATTGTAGAACGCAGTACAGATGCCATACACTTTATTCCCATAGGAAGAGTGGCAGCAGCAGGAAACAGTCTCTTCATTTCAAACTATACCTTTACAGATCATCAGCCTGTAAAAGGATTTAATTATTATCGTTTGAAAATGGTAGATGCAGATAATCGCTTCCGCTTTACACCATCCAGGGTTCTACAATTTGATGAGATAATGAAGGATTTTATAAATTGTTATCCTAATCCAACTAACGGTTTGGTTAATATCGTTGTGTCGGAACAATTGAGAAACGTAAATACTGTTATAAACGTCTCAACAGAAATCGGCGCTGTGGTGTTACAGTTAAAATTAGCACCCGGATACAATTCACCGGTTCAGTTGAATCTTACTGGAATGTCAAAAGGAATTTATTTTATACATCTCAGATCGGGCATGTTAAACAAAACAGCAAGAATAGTTGTATACTAACATGTTATCCTGAAATTAACAAAGAGCAGCTTAATCAGGCTGCTCTTTTCTTTTATATTCCATAATTTTACGTTTCATGTATAAAGCATTTCTTTTTCTACTCGTTTTAGGGCTGATGTCCTGTGAAAAAAATATCAATTTTAAGTTACAGGAAACACCGGATGCTTTAGTAGTTGATGCACAGATTGAATCTGGAAAAACACCTGTGGTAATCCTTACCAAAAGTTTTTCTTTTTTTGGAAATTTCGATCCTGCAATTATTGCGAATGCTTTTGTTAGAAATGCAGCAGTTTATATGTCAAACGGGTTGGTCACACATCGTTTAAAAGAATATACAATTTCGCTGGCGCCTGGCTTTAATGCTTATTATTATGGCATAGATTCTTCATCATTAACTACAGCTTTTACAGGAGAATACAATACGAATTATCAGTTGAGAATTGTTGCAGAAGGAAAAGAATATAACGCAACAACTTCAATTCCGTCACTCGCGGTTGTACCGGATTCCATTTATTTTAAACCGGCACCATTTAATGAGGATACTAATAAGAGAGTAATGTTTATAAAAGCAACCGATCCTGTTGGGTTGGGAAATTATATTCGTTATTTTACAAAAATAAATAACGAACCGTTCTTACCCGGAGAAAATTCGGTTTATGATGATCAGGTGATTGATGGAATAACTTATAATGTTCAATTGCCGCAAGGTATAGATAAAAATAATCCGCCAGCACGGGATGATAATTTTTATCTAAGAGGTGATACTGTTACTTTAAAATTTTGCAACATAGACCGTGCTTCTTATAAATTCTGGAGCACCTGGGAGTTTGCATTTCAGAGTGTGGGAAATCCTTTTGCACAACCTAATACTGTATTAGGAAACATAAGTAACGGAGCATTAGGTGTTTTTTGCGGATATGCCTCAGTTTACAGAACAATTATAGCAGATTAAACAGCAAATTAGAAATGGCTAAAAAGATATCGGAGAAAGTACATTGCCTGATTATTGGATCAGGACCGGCTGGTTACACCGCAGCAATTTATGCGGCAAGGGCAAATATGAAACCTGTGTTATACCAGGGAATTCAGCCGGGCGGTCAGTTAACTATTACCACCGAAGTAGAAAATTATCCGGGATATCCGGATGGCATTCAGGGACCTGAAATGATGGAGCATTTTGAGAAACAATCCGCCAGAATGGGAACTGACATTCGTTATGGTTTAGCCACTAATGTTGATTTTTCCAAACGCCCGTTTGAAGTAGAGATAGATGAAGAGAAATGGATTGCTGCAGATGCTGTGATCATTTCCACAGGCGCATCCGCAAAATGGCTAGGCATTGAGAGTGAACAGCGGTTGAATGGCTACGGAGTGAGTGCCTGTGCAGTATGTGACGGTTTCTTTTTTAAAGGGAAAGAAGCCGCTATAGTTGGTGCAGGAGATACTGCCGCTGAGGAAGCTTTATATCTTTCAAAGATCTGCAGTAAGGTACATATGCTGGTGCGTAAAGATGTGATGCGTGCCAGTAAGATCATGCAGGAAAGAGTGCTGGCAACGTCAAATATTGAGGTGTATTGGAATTCCGAAACGGATGAAATTTTGGGCGATACCAAAGTAGAAGGTGTTCGTATTTATAATAATGTTACCAAAGAGAAAAAGGAGATTCCGGTAAGTGCATTTTTTGTTGCGATCGGTCATGAACCGAACAGTGGCATTTTTAAAGGATGGTTAGATATGGATGAAGCCGGATATTTACTCACTGCACCGGGAACTTCCAAAACAAATATTGAAGGTGTATTCGCATCGGGAGATGTTCAGGATAAAATATATCGCCAGGCTGTAACGGCTGCAGGAAGCGGATGTATGGCTGCATTAGATGCGGAAAGATACCTGAGCGCAAAAGGTTTATTTTAAATGATCAGTATACATCTTACAAACTGTTCTTTTCATGCATATCATGGCATGTATGCTGAAGAGGCGGTGGCGGGAGGAACTTTTATGGTAGATGTCAGAATTGATTTCAAACCACCGTGCCATATAACAAAACTGGAAGAAACCATTAATTATGTGCAGGTATATGAAATCATAAAAAAACATATGCAACAACGTTATTCATTGCTGGAAACATTGGCAATGGATATTGCAGATGCTATATATGAGGCAGATAAAAAAGTAGAAAAAATTAACATCACAATTTATAAGATGAATCCTCCGTTAACTAACTTTATTGGAAACCTTGGTATCAGTTTCAGTAAAGATTTTATTTAATGCGTTTCCTTTTATATTTTTCATTTCTTATTCAATTTTCTTTCGGCGTTACAGCTCAGGACATCCATTCTTTAATTCGCGAGGCAGAGAGAATAGAACATTTACCCAATGAGAAAGCCGCTTTCGATCAGTTTAAAATCATTAATAAAAAATTCCCCGGTCAAACTTACGTACTCAGTAAATGCAGCGAATTATGCAGCCGGATAGGCAATAGGGAGAAAGATGAAAAAATGCGGGATGCTTATTACAGAGCCGCCGTTGGATATGCTAAACAGGCTTTACAAATAAATTCTGGTTCAGATGATGCACATGTGGCCATGGCCATAGCATTAGGAAGAGTGAGTCTGCTAAAAGGTGGAAAAGAAAAAATTGCAGGAGCAAAGGAAATTAAAATGCATGCAGAGAAAGCACTGGCCATTAATCAAAATAATTTTAAGGCATGGCATATCATTGGAAAATGGAATTATGAAGTAAGTAATTTATCGATGATGGAAAGGGCAGCAACTAAAGTTTTTTATGGCGGACTTCCTGGTGCAACTATGAAAAATGCTATTGCTGCTTATGAAAAAGCCAGATCACTCAGTTATAATTTTCTATTAAATCATCTGGAACTCGCCAAAGCATATTATAAAAACGAGGAGAACAAAAAAGCGATTGCTTCTCTGAAAGTTATTTTAAACCTCCCTTCTTCCACAGAAGATGATGCAAGAATAAAAGCGGAAGCCATGATGCTTTTAAAAAAATGGGACTAATTGTTACAAAATTTTGATATGAAAATAACCACGTTCATTTGTTTAGTACTGTTTCATTTGATTTCATTTGGGCAAGAAACACAAGTATCAACCTCTTATAATCCTCATCATTTATTTTCTCCCATTTTTTATAATTCAACCGGCACTATTTCTAGAGCTGCCAGCGGTGAACCGAATGTAGGTTACTGGCAAAATAAAGCAGACTATAAGATCGATGTTTCCTTTGATGATATTACAAATATTATCTCTGGTGTGGTGATAATTAGTTATAAAAATAACAGTCCGCACCCTTTGCCATTTTTATGGTTGCAACTTGATCAGAACTTATTTTCTAAAAACAGTAAAGGGATGGCAAAATTACCTTTGGATAACAGAAGCCGTTACGGTGATCCTAATTCTGTTTTTAATGGCGGATATACTATTAAAAATGTTCAGCTCAACGGTAACAAAGCGGAATATATAATTGATGATACCAGAATGCAGATCCGTTTATCTCAGCCTGTAAAACCGGGCGGTGATATAGCGACTATCAAAATTGATTATGCATTTACACTTCCAGAATATGGCGCAGATCGCTGCGGGATTTTAAAAACTAAAAATGGCAACATTTATTCTGTGGCACAATGGTATCCAAGAATGTGTGTATTTGATGATGTGGAAGGATGGAATACTTTACCCTACCTGGGAGCCGGTGAGTTTTATCTGGAATATGGAGATTTTGATTTCAGCATAACAGCGTCATCTAACATGCTGATAGTTGCCGGAGGTGAATTGCAAAATGCAAATGAAGTTTTATCCGCAAAAGAGAATGAAAGATTGAATGATGCAAGGAAGAGCGACAAAACGGTGATGATCAGAAATGAAACCGATCTTAAAAAAACGATGACTGATGCTTCACTCAAACGTACCTGGAAATTTAAAATGAATAATGCAAGAGACGTATCATGGGCTGCATCAAAAGCATTTTTGTGGGATGCTGCCAGAATAAATTTGCAGGATGGAAAAACATCTTTGGCAATGAGCGTATATCCTGTGGAGAGTGCCGGTAAAGACGCCTGGTCGAGTTCTACGGAATACATAAAATCGAGCATTGAAAATTACAGCAGGAGGTGGTTTGTTTATCCTTATCCTGTTGCAGTAAATGTTGCATCTAATGTGGGTGGAATGGAATATCCGGGAATTACATTTTGTGGTTCATCATCTGTGAATGAAGATCTATGGGGCGTAACGGATCATGAATTCGGGCATACCTGGTTCCCAATGATTGTTGGTAGTAATGAAAGAAAATATGGATGGATGGATGAAGGATTTAATACATTTATTAATTCCATTTCTGCTACAGATTTTAATAAAGGAGAATTCAATAATGGGCCGGTGAATATGCAGCAGATGGCGCCTTATTTATTCAGTAACAATACTGAAAGTATCATGAACATTCCAGATGCGATGCAGGAAGCTAATATTGGGATTTCATTGTATTACAAACCCGCTTACGGACTAACAATCTTGCGTGAGCAGATACTGGGAAGGGACCGGTTTGATTATGCTTTCAAAGAATATATCAAACGGTGGGCATACAAACATCCGACGCCTAACGATTTTTTCAGAACGATGGAAAATGCCTCCGGAGAAAATCTTTCATGGTTCTGGAGAGGATGGTTCCTAGAAAATTATACATTGGATCAGTCTGTAACACTGGTAATGAATAACAATTCAGATCCTATTGTTACCGTGGCTAATTTAAACGAGATGGCATTGCCGCTAATTATTGGTTATGAAACAGAATCGCATAAAAAAGGAACTTTAAAATTTCCAGCAGAAATATGGAGCAATACGGCTGTTTTTAAATTGAGAATTCCTGTGAAAGAAAAATTATTGAATGTAACAATTGATCCGGAACATGTTTTGCCAGATGTAAATATTTCTAATAATAAATGGAACGCTAATTAAGTATTTGCCTCAATTGATTTTAAATCGGTAACATTTTTCCATTTACCACTTCTTAAATAAAAGAATGAAGCAGTGAATATTACGGTCCAGTATACAAATTCATTACTCCATGCCATTGCCAATGAAATATAATTCAACTTCATAAAATACCAGGTATAAAGCAGGTATAAGGAGATAGCTACAATTTCTATCAGCAGATTCACTTTTGTTTTACCTGTTCCAGTAATTCCATTCAGCCATATGTTGGCTATACTCATAAATAATAATCCCAGCGACACCATCCTTATAACCGGAATTCCTTCTTTTACAAAACTTTCATCCTGTCCGAATAACCGGAAAAAAGATTCCGGAAATACATTGAGTATCGTAACCATCATCAGGCACAATCCCATACTCCAAAACATAATCATTCGGATAACGGTCAATACTTTATCCTGACGCATTTGTCCCATTAGGTTGGCCACCATCGCATTGGTGGTACTGGCAAAAGCCCAAACAAAAACACCGGCCAGTCCAAAAACATTTCGCATCACATTACTAATCGCTTTTGCCATAGTGCCGCGTGTTTCGATCAGCATAAAAAATATGAGCCATGTAGTAACACTAATGATATATTGAAATACCAGTGGAAGGGAAACGTTTAAAATTTCTTTGCTATATAATTTATGGTATCTGAGATTTTCCAGTAATGCATATTTTTTTCTGATGCCCGTAAAAATAATTACCGAGAGTACAACCAGCATTCCACTGAATTCAGCAATTACGGATGCCAGCGCTGCACCATTAAAACCCATTTCGGGGAAACCAAAATTTCCAAAAATGAGCAGATAGTCAAACAAAACATTGATAAGCGCTTCACAAATAAATCCTATCATCAGGTAACGGCTGTTGAGAGAAGCTACTAAAAAAGCATTTCCCATTTGAAACAAATACAAAAATGGTAAACCAATAATCCGGATCCTTAAAAAACTCATTTCCTGTGGATAAGCTTTCGGATCTGCAAAAGGCTCCATAATGAAAGGTGCCACAAACCAGGTGAACACAATGCAAAATGCTGCTAATTGTAAAGAAATGCGAATGCCCTGCGATAAAATATGTTTGAACGAACCGGTGTTTCCGCCACCGGCATTTTTAGAAAAAACGGTTTGCAGTGCATTATTCATTCCATTACCGGCCACAGCAAAAATCAGGTAGAAAACCCCTGTAATACCTGCATTTCCTAAGGCTTCATTACTTAACTGGCCCAGGAATATGCTGTTGGTAAGCATATTGAGTTGCGGAATAAGAATGGCAAGCGTAATTGGAAATGCTATGGTAAGAATTTGTTTATTACTTACTTTAACTTTCAGATCATTTATTGACTGTGCGTTCTCCATAAAGTCAGCAAAAATATCTTATTATTGCCACCCAAATCAAATAATTGAAACCAACAATCAATATCATACCTCCACCTAATTCTGCAACACATTTACTTGCAGAAATCGGCTGGAATGGCGCTACATTCATATGGCTGGGCCCAAATCATCACATTGAAGGTATCTCTAATTTTGTTTTTCAGGAGAATGAAACGGATAAATTAAATCAGCTTGCTGAGGTTTTACAATTGTTGGATTCGTACAATAACCGAAAAAATGTTTTTTACAATTTTGCGGAATTCGTTTTAATACCAGCATCTTTTTTAAAAGATGACTCAGGTAGGGCCATACTCGATCTGCAGTATCCGCTTGGTGCAGACGATGTGGTATTGATAGATGCAATTAATGCGTTCAAAAATATATATGCAATTCCAAAAGTTTTGCATAATATGATCTTGCAAAAAAGTATTCCATTTATACATTCGGCATCTTGTCAATTAAATGAGCCGGATGGTTTATATGCCATATTTTATCAGAATACCTTAAAGCTGATTCTTAATCAGTATGGAAAACTTCAGTTTATTCAGCAGTTTTCTTTCCAGGATGCGCAGGAAGCAGCTTATCTCATACTTAATATTTGCAGGCAACATGAATTGGATGCGGAAGAAGAAACGTTACGTATTGCCGGAATGATCGATGAAGCATCTCCATTGTATAAAGAGATCGCAAAATATTTCAATGTAAGATTTGCGGTATTTGAAAATATGAGTAAGGCAGAAAGTTTAGCAGCGTATCCTGATCATTTCTTTTATCATTTAATGGCACTATCATCATGCGTATCATAAGTGGAACGCACGGGGGAAGAAGAATTTCTCCACCTTCTAAAATGCCTTATACAAGGCCGACTACAGATATTGCTAAAGAAGGATTATTCAATATCCTTCAGCACAGCATTAATTTTGAAGGAATAGATTCGCTGGATCTTTTTGGTGGCACCGGATCTATCACTTATGAACTGGCGAGCAGAGGTGCAAATCAATTAACCATTGTGGAAAAGGATGTTCAGATGCATGCTTTTATAAAGAAAACAGTAGAAGTTTTGGGATTCGAAAACATACAGGTATTAAAAAGCGATGTTTTCAAATATATGGATCAGTGTAACCGGCAATTTGATTTTATTTTTGCCGGGCCTCCTTATGCATTAACAACAATCGATGATCTTCCCAGAAAAGTAGCCGAAAAAAAATTGTTGAAAAAAAACGGATGGTTTGTACTGGAGCATACACCGAAAAATAATTATAAAAATTTCCCTCTGTACCGTTCAGAACGAAATTATGGTACTACAATATTTTCCATTTTTGTACAGGAATAATTATGCTGAAAGCAGATATCAGAAAATTATATAAGCAAAAAAGGAAAGCCATATCTGATCCTGATAAAGATAAATTGGAAGATCTTCTTCTCATTCAATTTCAGCGTTCCGGAATTTATGTACCGCAAAATATTCTTACTTATTCCTTTTCGCCTGCGTTGGATGAAATAGATCCAAACCTTATCATGCGGTATTGCTCGTTTATTAATCCGGAAGTAATATTTCATTTCCCGGTTATTAATGGGTTAGACATGCAGGTGATGGCTACAGATGACGATACTCAATTCAGGATAAATGAATTTCATATTGATGAACCGGTGAATGGCAGGATAACAGATACGACTCAAATAGATTTGGTGATTGTTCCTTTGCTGGCTTTTGATGGAAGGGGTAACCGGGTAGGTTTTGGTAAAGGATATTATGATCGTTTTCTTAAAAAATGCCGGCCCGATTGTATTACAGCAGGGTTAAGTTATTTTGAACCTTTGCAAATAATTGAAGATCTTGATGAATATGATGTTCCACTGGATCACGTGTTAACTCCGCATCAATGTTATAGCTTTACATAAAATTTAATTTGCTTAAAAGTTTCAGATATCTGTTATTTCCTTTTGCGCTCCTGTACTGGGTAGTTATTGTTGTACGCAATTGGATGTTTGACAAAAAGATACTTCGGTCGGCTACTTTTAATTTTCCTCTGATCTGTATAGGTAATCTGGCTGTAGGTGGAACAGGAAAAACACCGATGACGGAATATCTGGTTGCCCTATTAAAAAAAAGATATATTACGGCAACACTTAGCCGTGGGTATAAGCGAAAAACAAAAGGATATGCGCTCGCCAATGAAAAAACAACCGCTATAGATATTGGTGATGAGCCCATGCAGATCCACCAGAAGTTTCCCGATATCAGCGTAGCTGTGGGAGAGGAGCGGCTGGTAGCTATTCCGCAATTGTTGCAGGATCGGCCGGATACGGAGGTGATTATATTGGATGATGCCTTTCAGCATCGGAGTATACGTGCAGGTATTAATATTTTATTGACCGAATTTAAAAATTTATATACACGTGATTTTATGATGCCATCCGGCGATCTGAGAGATATTACATCCAGTGCGGCTAGAGCTGATATTATTATAGTAACTAAGTGTAAACCTGAACTTTCTGAAACAGAAAGAAATTCGATCATTCGTGAATTAAAACCTCTAGATCATCAAACAGTATATTTTACAAAACTTGTATACCGGAACCCGGTTCATTTATTTAATTCCACAGAAATAGTTTTACAAAATCAGCATCAGGTATTATTAATTTCTGGTATTGCTAATCCCAAACCGTTAAAAGAAATTCTTACAGCTAAAGTCTCAATGTATGATATGTTGAAATATAATGATCACCATATTTTTACGAGTGATGATCTGAAAGATATTCAGTCACATTTTAAAGCATTATCAGGCAGCCAGAAAATTATTCTCACTACAGAGAAAGATGGTGTTAGGCTTGAAAAGTTCGGATCCGAATTAAGTGAACTTCCGGTTTATGTAATTCCGGTGGCACATGAATTTATGTTTCAACAAGCACAGGAATTTGAACAGACAATAATTAATTATGTAAACGAACAAAAAAGTAAGTTGAATTCTTAATTACTTATTTAGCAACAGAGAATTTTACTTTTTGATTTTTCATTTTTTCGTCTTTGATATGTTCCAGTAAAAAAGGTACTTTAGTTTTTCTTACCGCTACGAAAGAGGTAAAATCTTTCACTTCAATTAATCCAATGTCATCGCTTTTTAATTCTCCTTTTTTAGAAAGGAATCCAACGATATCCATTTTATTGATTTTATTTTTCTTTCCGGCAGCTATAAATAACGTGGTCCATTTTGGTTTATCCGGTAGCGGCATTTCGTTTGGAATAGCTGTTGATTCAGCTACATTAGATATATAGTCGGGTAATTTTTCATCTTCAGACCAGATGACATATACATTTCCGGTTGCATTCATTCTCGCAGTACGTCCATTGCGGTGTGTAAAGCCAGATTCATCATTAGGCAAATGATAATGAATGATGTTTCGGATATCAGCAATGTCCAATCCGCGACTAGCCAAATCAGTAGTTATTAAAACATCAGATGAAGAATTTCTGAATTTTGCCAGGGCAGATTCTCGTTCCATTTGTTCCATTCCGCCATGGTAAAAAACATTCACCATATGCTGGTCTTTTAAAAATTCACT
>JANOAO010000067.1:0-13012 GCA_031411115.1 Bacteroidota bacterium | reverse complement strand
TTCTGCCGGTCTTTTCGCCTTTTATAGTTAAGATATCTACTTGCATAATTATTTCTGTATTAAAACGATGGAACCATTGTGGCCCGGAACAGAACCACTTACCAAAATGTAATTTTTGTCTGCGAAAACTTTAACCACTTTCAGGCCTTTCATTTTCACTCTGTCGCCACCCATTCTTCCTGCCATGCGCATTCCTTTGAATACACGGCTGGCATCAGATGAGTTACCGATAGAACCCGGAGCTCTTGAACGATCGTGCTGACCATGGGATTGTCCACCAACACCACTGAAGCCATGACGTTTTACAACACCCTGGAAACCTTTTCCTTTGGTGGTACCTACTACTTCGATCTTGTCGCCTTCGGCAAAAATGTCAACTGTAATAGATTCGCCAACGGCTTTATCTGATTCGCTATCGCGTATTTCTCTAACTATTTTTTTGGGAGCGGTATTGGCTTTTGCGAAATGGTTGATTTCGGCTTTGAGGGAGTGCTTTTCTTTTTTATCGCCAAACGCTATCTGGAGCGCATTGTAACCGTCTGTTTCTACGGTTTTCTTTTGAGTGACTACACATGGTCCTGCTTCAATGATGGTAACGGCGGTTTGTTTGCCGGTACTGTCAAAGATGCTGGTCATGCCAACTTTCTTTCCAATAATACTTTTCATTGTATCTGTTTTATACCCAGCGGTCCTCAGGCAGGAGCCTTGCAGGACATAGGTGTTCATTTTTTTCTTTTTAAGAACTTACCCGGTGCCTTCCCGAACGTATCGGGAGGTTCATCAGGCCTTTATTTCAACATCCACACCACTTGGCAGATCCAGCTTGCTTAAAGCATCTACTGTACGGCTGCTGCTTGTGTAAATGTCTAACAAACGTTTGTGCGTGCACAATTGAAACTGATCACGTGCTTTTTTATTAACGTGCGGCGAACTCAGTACAGTGAAAATTTTCTTATGCGTTGGCAAAGGAATAGGACCTGTTACCACTGCTCCTGTACTGCGTACGGTCTTCACAATTTTTTCCGCTGATTTATCAACCAGATTATGATCGTAAGACTGCAGTTTTATTCTGATTCGTTGTGACATATGTAAAGAACTTTAAAATTCCTTTTTTGAAATTGGAGTGCAAAGGTAGGGGTTGGCTTTTATATAGCAAAAGAAATTTGAAAGGTTTTTTTTAAAAACTGCAACTTTTATTAAAACCTGATCAAAATTGTTTAAAAGGGACAAATATAAAAAAATAAATATTAAACATAAATTGAATATTATAGTTACATTTAGTTTTTGAGGATACTATTATTCCCACACTTTCAAATACTGCGTTATGAAGAAAAGTTTTTTACCAGTTTATCTGATTTTATTTCTTTTTACCATTTTAAATTCAAACATATTACATGCGCAATCATGTTGTCCCGAATTTGAAATGGAGTTTCCGAAGTTCAACTGTGAATCACCAGATTGTGCACAATCTACCGGTGCGGCGGACCGTGCAGTTACCATGTGTCAGTATAGCACTAATAAAATTCAGATAGTCCCGGGAATTACACCAGGTTTTACCTACGTATGGAATGTTACGGGTGGAACGATAAACGGTAACGTATTAACAAACTTGTCAACGCCACTCTCCTATATAGATGTAACATGGGGCAATGGAACGTTGGGCATTATAACTGTTACGATTTATAATATTGACAGCAGTTGTTTTAAAGTACTTACACAAAAGTTTTGCTTAACCAAATCGCCAAAAGCATTATTTGTTAAGAATACCGGGGATACTGTTTGTATTAATCAGTCAATAACCTTTACAAATACTTCGTTGGGAGTGTATACTAACTGGTTTTGGAATTTTGGAGATGGATCTACCCAAAACGGCGGAATGAATGTTAACCATGCATATACAAATCCCGGAGTATATATTGTTTCTCTAACAGTAAACAATTCCAAAGGACAAGGTAATTGCGGTTGTTCAAATACGTATTATGATACCATAACAGTATCCAACAATACCGGCTTACAAATACTAACGCCCGATTGCAGAAAAATGCTTTGTGCAGGAGATACTGTTACCTATTGTTCATCTATCCCCGGTTGCTTATCCTACAACTGGACGGCTATCGGAGGACAGGTGATTGGAACAGGCAGCTGCATAAAAGTTGTTTGGAACAATTTATCCCCTTCAGTTATTAATCCAACAGTTTCACTTTCAATCTCCCCTGCATGTGCCGGAACGTGCGGCAATACAGCAAGTCTCATTGAAAAAATATTATATAATGGAATGCCTATACAAGGTAATTCACCGGTTTGCGTCAATGCGGCGTCAACTTATACATTACCCACTCTTCCTGGTGTATTTTATTCCTGGAGTGTAATACCGGCCACGGGTTTTATCATTAACAATGGTACGTACCTCAATAATCCGGCTTTCGGATTAACGTTTACAGCAGCCGGCAGTTATACCATCACGTGTAATTACATTGACAGTTTAAGGAACTGCCAGGGTTCTTCCTCTAAAACTGTTATTGTAAGACCGGCATATGCCATTGTTGGACCTACTACCAGTTGCACAAACTGCAATTCAGTTTTTAATACCAATCCTCCGGGCAATATGGTATGGACTATTAATACGACACCTGTAACCACTATAACCGGACCACTCATTTCACATACCTGGACTGCGGCACAAACAGGAAATTTTATCGTTACGGCAACACAAACAACATCGCAATTTTGTAATAGTCCTCAGCAGACCTTGATCAATGTTGCCCCAAAACCCGTCCTGACCATTTTCAAAAGCACCCTGCTTGCCTGCCCCGGAACAGTTGTAAAATTCTGGGTGAACAGTACAGTAAATGATATGGATGTTACCTGGACCTATCCTCCCGGTACGCAGGTTATTAATAATCCGGGAAGTATAAAGGATACTATATATTTATCTTTTACAGGTACAGGATCTTATATAGTTACTGCCACCCAATTTTGTAAAAATCTTTGTACTTCCACAAGCATCAATACTTCTGTAGCCAATCCTCCCATTCCTGCATTTTTAAATCCGAAAACAACAGTTTGTATTGATGAAGTGGTTACGTATTCTGTAGCCTCTCCTATTGCAGGCATTGTGTATACATGGGAAATAATCAACCCAAACCTGGGTACGATACAATCGGGACAGGGATCACCTTCTGTAACCATTTTATGGCATGGTAATGCAACAAATTCGGGTCAGTTGAAAGTAAGTCATTGTGGAGGTACGGCTACCAGAAATATCCTGGTCACACTTCCTGTTCCGGTGACTATCACCAAAACCGGAAATTGTATAAGCAATGGTATAGGTTATACATTAACCGCAGGTCCGAACGGGCAATCTTCTTATGTATGGAATCCCGGGAACATCAGCGGCCAAACCCTGACTAATGTAACAAACCCGGGCGTTTACACCGTTACGGTGAATGGAGGAAGTGGCGGAAGTTGTGCGGTTACAAAATCTATTAATATATCTACAGACGGATATAAATTTGTAATTGCCCCGCCTTGTGTGGTAAGTAATTGCAATTTAAATAGCTTCAGCATTCCGCTCACGCAAATGGAATTAAGTATACCCTGTGCAGCTACTTTACAGTGGTGGTTTAAACCCGTTGGCAACCTGGTTTTTTCTCCGATAACAGGAGCTAACAGCGCTAATTATAATGCTACCCAACTGGGCTGTTACAAATGCATCGCCACATGCGCCAATGGATGTAACATAACATCAAACACCATTTGTATACCTGATGATATTTATTTCTGTTGCGCTTCTCCTTCTTGTGGCAGTTTAACCTTCGGTATTGATTTTAATTATTCAGGATGCAACCCCACTTTGTTCACAGGAATGTACACAGGTACCGGCTCACCAACAGGAAACTTTCCTGTGTATTATTGTTATGGTGATGGAACATCCTCATTACTGCCTACCTTAAACGCATCGCATCAATATGGTTCTGCCGGTCAATACAATGTTTGTATATCACAAAAAACGCTGGTTTTTAATACCTCAACGCTTACCAATGATACGTGCTGTATTAACAGATGCAAAATGATTGATGTACCTGTTGTTGCGGGTGTTACGGCAAGCTGGAATTGTAATACCGGAATTTTATCTATGAATGATGCCTCTTCCTACTATCCTAATAGTACAGGTGCAACTTACACTTGGACCATTACAGGTGGAACGTATACAGGAACTTTAGGAAACACAACAAGTGAAGCGGTAATACCCACCAGCAGCGGTAATTTTATAATTACCTTAAGTGTTACAAAAGGTTCGTGCACTTCCACCACTTCTATTTCTGTGCAGGTAAATATTCCAAACGCTGCATTTACAGTGAATCCAAATCCTACGTGCAGTAAAGACATTACCTATTTTATTGCAGCTCCCGGATATGCGAGTTACAGATGGTATTTTGGAGACGGCGCCTATTCATACTCATTCCCTGCGGCATTTCCTCAGCATCAGTATACCAATAACACCAACGCACCTATTAATTTTATTGCCAAACTGGTTATCACTACTCTGGATGGCTGTAAAGATTCCACTACTCAAATCGTAACTGTGCATCCAAAACCAATAGTGACAGTTACACCAAATCCTGTTTCCATCTGTAAAGGAGGTTCTGTTATTTTAACTGCCAATATCAATCCTAATGGCAATACTATGTGCAGTAGTTATAATTACCAATGGAAGAAAAATGGTACAAACATTTTGGGCGCTACAAGCGCAGTTTATACTGCTACAGATTTTGGTTTTTATAGTGTATTTGTTTCCGGTGCAACACCTGGTTGTAACTGCACCATGCTTTCTGATACCGCTATTGTAAAATTATATCCTGATGCTATTGCCAACATAGAAACCAGCTCTACCGTTTGTTTTGATCCTGCAGCAAATCCATGGAGTTTCAATCTGGTTGCAACATTTTATCCCGGATATACTTATAACTGGAGCAGCAATAATGGTGGCATAACCTTTTCACCAAACGGCTCCACTTCAAACTTTACAACAGCAACAGGCACATTAATAAACAATAACAATTTTGTTATCTATCTGCAAGTGATAGATTCAAATGGCTGTGTGGCTTACGATAGTTTATGTATCTATACGTATAAAAACCCTTCAGTGTCAATAACGGCCACAGGTACTTTATGTGCAAATTCGATCAATACGATAAATGTTATCTCACCAAACATCAATAATAATTATACATGGAATAACGGTGCATCAGGCCCTGTTATCACTACAACGCTGGCGGGACTTTATTTCGTTACAGCCACTAATCTGCTAACCGGATGCTCTGGTACCAGTAATATGATAAATATCAATGAAGCACCCAGCCTTCAATTGTTTCCGGTTGGATGCGATACTGTTTGTAATGACGAGTATATTAGTATCCCATTAGCGCAGTTGCCCAACCTTAGCAATTATTTTGTGCAATGGTTTGATGGCATTAAACCAGCCGGCACATTAATATATTCTGGTAATGGCGCTATTACAATTCCAGCCAATATTTTGAGTCTTGGATTACACCATCTCTGGTCTACTGTTGTTTTCCCTAATGGTTGTGAAGACAGTAGTGGGGTCTTTGATGTATTTATAAAAAAATGTTGTGTATGTGCAGGAAGCAGCTGGGCCTTTAAAGAGTTCAGTACAGATAACGGAAATACGTATCAGAACTGGGTTTGCGGACACCAGGAAATAGGGATCGGATGCAATCCGTTAATTGTGAACGCTGCCTATAATTGCGCACCTAATGGTTGTGCAGGTACAGTTACCGGTCAGGTGCTTGATAATCTCGGTAATGTTATTTTGAATATTCCTTCTTTACCTTATACCTATACACCAACACCTGGTTCATCCGGCAGTTTTTATATTAAATTAATTGGATGGTGCGATGGCGTAAAATGTGACAGTTGTATCCGTCAGGTATTTTACAATTGCCCTATACCGGAGCCGCCATGTGTTTGTGATACGGCATTTAAATTTACGGGGCTACCATCTGTTGTAATTCCTCCAATTGAAGAAAACGGCTTTATAGGAGGTGGTGGTGGAACCATAGTGCCTGTGGCCTGTGGCACTACATATCCAAATAATCTGGGCTGTCAGAAAAACTACCAGTTCTTTATTAATTACCAGCATCCATGGCCCAGCGGCAATTGCCAGACTTCCATTACAGGTGAAGTAATATTAGGTGGAAATGTTGTTTATTCTCAAAACAATATTTCACAAGCTGCTCCATTGAATTATAATTTTCCGGGACAGGGTTTCTATTGCGTGAAATTTAAATTAATAGTTAATGGAGTCACCTGTGATAGTTGCACCATCTGTTTTAATGTGGTGTGCAATCCGCAATGTAATTGCGTTGAAGGTTTTCATTTTACCGGCAGCCCCGTGATTATTGCAAATATGCCTTCACCGACGGCTACTGTAAAAATAAATTTCCCTCCGCCAATTGTTTGTAATACCAGCCTTGCCAGACCATTGATGTGTAATACCAGCTACAGTTTTTACAGAAATTACGTTAACCCTTATGTATTGCCTTGCGTAGCCAAAGACAGTGCAGTTATTGTGATGTCAGGCAATCCGGTACCGTTGATAATAAATCCTAACACAACTCCGGGCAATCCGATCACTTATACGTTCACACAATCAGGCACCTACTGTGTAAAACAATATCTTGTAGTGAATGGTAATATTTGCGATAGTTGTATAATTTGTTTTTCTGTTGAATGTCCAAATCCATGCAATTGTAACGCCTTTGCATTTTTAGGCGATCCAACGATCACCTTCTCCATGGGAACTGTAAAAGGTGTGCCTGTTATAAAAACACTTAGTTCTCCTTGTGAAACTTCCCTGGCAACACAGTTGCAATGCAGAAGACCTTACAAGTTTTTTATTAATGCAGGTGCTATCGGCACTCAGTTGCCAGCAGGATGTGTGGCAACAGTAAAAGCAACGTTGCTGTTGAATAATGTGGTGGTTACAACTTTGGCTAACGTATCACAGGCTACACCACTCAATTTTACATTTACAAAGAGTGGAATTTATTGTATAAAATATGAGCTGTTTGTAAATGGTGTGTTATGTAAAACGTGTACGCAGTGCTTCATGGTCAATTGCTGTCCTGAGATTATTATCTTACCACCTTTGAGAGGTAATTTTACAGGATGTGTGATAGGTGGAACCACTCAGATTTACAACGATTCAACCGGAGGCACATTTAGCAGTTTGAATACCAACGTTGCTACTGTTGACAACAACGGAAACGTTACTTCCGTAGGATATGGAAAAGCAATTATCATATACAACTGGATCAAAAATCCTTGCGACTATTATGCAGTTGCTGAATATTCAGTACCGCAATTAACACCTCTTCCTCCCATAACCGGAAGTACCGCTATCTGCAGAGCAGGTGATTCCAGCAGACTTTCCAATACAGGCGCTGCAGGTATATGGAGCAGCAGTGACCCATCTATAGCATCGTTCAGAACCGGGCAAACAAAAGTCCGTACAGCATTTCTCAAAGGAATTGCCAGTGGTCAGACTACGATTAGTTACAGTGTTATTCAATCCGGTTGCCCGCTAAGTGTTTCGAGAGAAGTATCGGTTCGCAATATGATTATGCCACCCATTACAGGTCCATCAAATGTATGCAAAGGCCAGAGTATCGTTCTCGAGAATTCTACCATTGTACCAGGTAATTTTAATTATCAATGGCTAAGCCTTAATACACGAGCCAGTGTAAATCAGGCAGGTTTAGTTACAGGGCTTTCAGCCGGTGCGGCCATTATCAGGTATCAGCTAAACTATTCAAATCCTGCATTTGGAAGTTGCTCTACCGGTATAAACCGGGATGTTAACGTATTGGCATTGCCGTTAGTACCATCTATATCCGTAGTTGTAAAACCTGTTTTAGTGTCGGGTACAACCAGTATTTGTTTGTATAAATCATTTGTATTGAAAGGCAGTATTGCCGGAGGTATATGGACTTCAACCGGATCGCTTAGTGTAAACGGAAATGGAGTTGTTACCCCGAGTGCGCCTGGTGCAGGAACAGTAACCTATACTATATACAATATTTCCGGCTGCAGCAGTTCTAAAACGATTGCCTATAACGTATTGCCTTGTGAATTATTCAGCAAAACAGCGTTACCTGTTCAACCCAATAAAATGTTGCACACACAATCACTTTACAGCAGAATTATCCTTTATCCAAATCCTGCTCATACACAGGTTTATTTTAATGTGAACACCATCGCAGGAAAAGGAAGTTTCATACTAACTGATGCACATGGAAAGGAATTACAAAAAGGATTGTTTAATACTGGTTTGAATTCAGTAAATATCCGAAGTTATGCAAGTGGAATTTATTTTGTAACCTTCCAAACTATGAAAGGATCTCAGACAGAGAGGCTGATCATAGAATAACAGAATTTTGAAAAAAGTAAAAGCCGGTTTTTTAAGCCGGCTTTTTTTGTGCATACAACGATTTAGACTTTAATGACAGCGCTTATAAGTTCATATAAAAATACTGTAGCAGGTATTTTAAACTGGAATATATATGTCAAAAGAAGAACCTTTATTTAATTCGCTGGTTGCTGTAATAATTCCGTTGTGATTATCTACAATTTTTTTTACAATGGCCAGTCCAATGCCCGTTCCGGAATACTTATTTTTATCATGTAAACGTTGAAAAACCTCAAAGATTTTTTTACTGAACTGTTTTTTAAAACCAATACCATTATCTGTAACATTGATATGACAGTATGTTTTATGTTGCGGCAGGTCTACATTTTTAAGTTTACTATAGTCAACATTTTTACTGGAAATTATTATACGCGGCGGAATATCATCGTTTGAAAATTTCAGCGCATTACTTATAAGATTATGCATAAGCTGCCGAAACTGAAATAATATGGTTTTTACCTTACAAGTTTCATTAACTTCTATAATAGCATGTTTTTGAATTATAATATCTTTAAACTCATCTTTTATGTCCTCAACAATAGTTCCCATATCAACATCTTCGAACATACGATCATTGGCATTTATCTGTGAAAATGTTAGTAAATCTCTGATAAGCTGTTGCATTCGTTCTGCTGCATGCTGCATCATCATAAAGTAGGTTTTTCCACCTTCCGATAAATTTTCATTTTCTTTATCAATTATGAGACTGACCAAAGTTTGAATTTTTCGCAAAGGTTCCTGCAAATCATGACTGGCCACATAAGAAAAAGCCTCCAGTTCTGTATTCATCTTTTCCAGCGAAATATTTTTATCTTCCAGTAATTCATTGGCTGTTTTCAGTTCCTGTGTTCTTTCAACTACCGCTTTTTCTAACCTAAATTTTTCCTCTTTACGTTCTTTCATCTCTTTTATCAGAATTTCCTTCTCCCGTAGTTCCTTTTCATCTAACAACGATCGTATCTCTGTGATATCTGAAATGATAAGTAGAATTAAATGCTCGCGATGCGCTTTCTGAATAATCCGGCTGGCATTTAACGACATTATTTTTTCTCCCAAATGAAGAAAAGTATGTTTCACTTCATAATCTTCGAAATGGGCATTTTTGGGAATGATATCTTCCAGCAGTTTTCGTAACGCGGGAATATCCCATTGTTTATTTCCCAAATCAAATAAGAAAACGCCTTCTGTTTGTTTTTCAGTTACTTCAAACTTTTTATAGAAAGATTTATTCGCAGATTTTACCCTTAGATCATTACCTAATACCAGCATCGGTTCATGCATAGTATTTACGATGGCTTCCGAATATTCATAAGATTCATGCAGCAATTCATTTCGGGTTTGCAACTCCTGGTTAGTAGTGGTTAATTCCTCATTGGCAGATTCAATTTCTTCTTTGGATGTTTCTAATTCTTCATTAACCGTCTGCAATTCTTCATTACTGGAAACAACTTCTTCATTGGCACTTTGTAACTCTTCGGTAAATGCTTCCTGCTCCTGCAATATAGAAAGCGCATCAGCGCGGGCAGATGCAAGATCTTGTTCTAATTTTTTAATTCTACGGTCTTTAGCAATTGAATTAACTTTATTACCTGTTGTTTTATCAGCGAAATTTTCTGTTTGTATTTGCTCAGAGAAAATAATTAAAATTAAAGGCTCATCTGATTCAATGTTAAGCAGAATAATTTCTATTTTGATTATTTTTAAAGTAGCGTTTATTTTTACTTCAATTCCGCTTTTCTGAAAACGGCGCTTTGTTTTTATCACTTTAGCTACTGCACTACGCAATTCAAAAGCAATTTCAGGCCGTGCCATTTTCAAAATATTAAAGGTGGCTTTCCCTTTAGGATGCGTGAGAAAAACATCAGTTGTACCACGGAATTGTACAATTTCCAGCTGATGATTGATAACTACACTGGCAGGCATAAACTCTGAAATCAGTAAGGAATCTATCGCAGCATCAATATCGTAAGTTTTGTGTAACGTTGATTTTTTTACTGAGGTAATAGTTTTACTTTTTTCTGCAGGAATATTTTTTTCAGCAACCTGATGCTGCACATGTCTTGGTAAAAGTTCAGGTATTTTTTTTGTACCCGCATTGTTGCGTGCAAATATTTTATACTTTTTATTGGTCTCCGTAAAATGATGAGGGGAATGACTTAAATTTTCAGATTTTCCCAGCATCAAAAATCCATCATGGTTTAAAGCATAATGAAACGTATTGACAGATTTTTTTTGGGCTGCGATATCAAAATAAATGAAGAGATTACAACAACTGATAAAATCAAGATGTGAAAAAGGCGGATCGCGTAAAACATTGTGCGGAGCAAATACACACATATCTCTTACGGCTTTATCTACTCTGTAATTACCATCCATTTTTGAAAAGAAACGCTGCAGCCGGTTAGGTGAAACAGTATCCAGCTCTTGTTTGGTATAAATACCTGTACGGGCTTTCCCAATGGCGTTTTCACTTAAATCTGTAGCAAATATCTGAACAGGTATTTTAGTAGATTTACTTTCCTGAATTTCCGTAATCATCATGGCAATGGAATAGGCTTCTTCTCCAGTAGCACACGCCGCAACCCAGATACGCAAAAACTCTCCCTCTTTTTTTCTTTTTAATAGTTTTGGTAAAAAAAAATCTTTTAAATATTTGTGCGTATCGGTATCACGAAAAAAACTGGTTACGTTTATTAACAGATCCTGATAAAGTATATTTATTTCCTCGTTTTTTTTGGCAAGCAGTTTTGAATATTCTTTGAGTGTTTTAATTTTATACATCAACATTCTGCGAATAATGCGCCTTTTGATGGTGTTCATTTTATAGGCACTAAAATCAACTCCTATTGATTTATGCAAAAGATCAAGAATATTTTTTAAATCAGGATGATGGTCATCTAATAAATCTTCTTCTCCATTTTTGATGGCACCTGTTTTTGTAATAGGCAGTTTACTGAGCCGTACCAGTTCAAAAGCAATTTCTTTAGGCGATAAAATAAAGTCAACTGCACCTGCCCCAATTGCAGAATGAGGCATACTATTAAATTTTGCGCTATCGTCTTGCGCAAATGTTATTCCTCCTTCCAATTTAATATTTTTTATACCTACCGTACCATCGCTGGCAGTGCCCGATAAAATGACTCCAATGACTTTGCTTTTTTGTGCTTTTGCAATGGAAGAAAAAAGTATATCAATGGAAATAGCGGAACTGTTATCAGAACGTGGAATTAGTTTTATATGCCCATCTGTAACTTCTAATCCTTTATTGTATGGAATAACAAATACATTATTAGGTTGTATTTTATCCATGTCATCTATTTCCTGCACTTTCATTTTCGTCTTCTTAGACAAAATGGCCGTAAGCATACTTTTGTGGTCGGGGCTTAGATGCTGCACATAAATAAACGCCATGCCGGTATCTTCCGGCAGATTTTCCAACAACTCTATCATGGCCTCCAGGCCTCCGGCAGATGCTCCAATGGCAACTACTCTGAAAGATTTTTTTTTAGTTAACTTACCTGATCCTTCAACAGAAGTTTTTTCAGATAATAATTTTGGTGAAGTTTTTTTCATTTTTTAAAACCTTTATTTCCAATAGAATATCTTTTAGTTTAAAAATTGAAAGAATGAAATCTGCATTAAAAATCTATTCTATATAAAAATCCGCTCGTATAGGTTGTAATGTTTTCAATTTATTATGGATACCGGGAGTAAGACTCGTGATGATGCTTTCAATCACTCTTTTTAATTGAAAATAATTGGAAGGTTTACAGGCATAATATTGGGCTCCATGTATATACAGTTGTTCTGCAACTTTTTTATTGTAGGATGTTGTAAAAATAATTACAGGTAAATTATTTAACTCGGGATTTTGCTTAATCTCTTTCAAACATTCGAGACCGTTTTTTAAGGGCATATTCAGATCAAGAAAAAGTATTTGAAAATGGTTGGATTTTTCTTGATTTAAAAGATTAATTAGTTCTTCACCGTCATAAACACAGGTAAGGATAGTATTTAATTTGAGTTCTTCTAATCCCTCTTTAAACAATAGGCAGTCATCATGATCATCATCAGCAAGGAGTACATGTATCATTTTATAATTTTTATATACTCAGGTGATTTACACTAAAGGTAGACTATTGCATAGTCAGTTACGAATATATATTACACTGATTACCTGCATCTTATTGATCGGCTTGCTATCTTCCCATTTATTAAATGCATATATTCTGATGTTGTATGAAACCCTTAATATCAATTTTCCTATTATTAAGAAAATACAGTGAAAAAGTATGTTATTAAACAGGCATGTCATCTTTTGTTTCCATATTGTCAGATTGCAGCATTTTCCTAATCCGATCAATATGTATTTGTGATTGTTCCGCTCTTTGAAGTGCTGATTTAGAATTAATACCATTTTTTTTGGCTGCCATCGTAATTAGTAAATTTTTCCGTTCCTCAAACATTCTAAGAGAAACCCACAATGTTTCTTCAATTTTTTTTGTCTGTTCTGCTAATAGG
>JANOAO010000066.1:0-59463 GCA_031411115.1 Bacteroidota bacterium | reverse complement strand
TAGTTCAGACAATTTCTTTTCCCAGCAGTTCGGTAAAAGCCTTTTCTAATTTGGCTTCGGTGAATTTCATGGCTTCGTCTTCTTCAGTTTTTTAATATCTTCCTCTATCTCCTTCAGGCTCTGTTCTTTTTCAATGGCTTTTTGGGCCAGTTTATATTTCTCAAACTCAGCTTCTGATTTTTGTAAGGCGTTTTCGTGGCTTATTTTTCCTGCATGTGTCAGCAGTTCCCTGCCGTTGAGTTGCAGAATACTGTCTAACCGCTCTATCCAGTTTTTCATATACATGGGTGTGCGTTGCTGTGCCATGGTTTCGGCAAAAGCCAGGTATTGCTCTACCAGCAGGCCCAGCAATTTTATTTCGTCTTCGTTCAGGTAGTTTTTTGCAATGCTGATATCCGATTTTTTTATGGAGAAAGTATTTTTTTTATCCAATGACTGCATGCCCATCAAGGGTAAGCTTGCATCAACCCTTCGATATACCAGTTCTGCCGCTGTTTGCCGGCTGATGGCCCATAACAGTTTGTTTTGAACCACTTTAAAAAATGCAATGGTCTTTTCGTCTTTGGGGTCGTAATCAATGCTGGTGGTATAAATGTCTTTTATTTTTTGATAAAAGAATCGTTCCGAAAGACGTATCTCCCGGATGCGTTCCTGTAGTTCGTTAAAATAGTTCATTGAGGAGCCCGACTTAAAACGCTCGTCATTAAGAGCAAAGCCTTTAATAATGTATTCTTTGAGCCTTTGGGTAGCCCAAATGCGAAACTGCGTACCCTGTGCAGATTTTACCCTGTACCCTACAGAGATAACTACATCAAGGTTGTAGTGGTCTATCTCTCTTTCTACATGGCGGTTTCCCTCCATTTGAACTGTTCGGAATTTCCGAACAGTTGCCCCGGCATCTAATTCCCCCTCGTCAAATACATTTTTAATATGTTCGCTGATGGTGGCTTTTGATTTTTGAAACAGTTCGCACAGTTGTGCCTGCGTAAGCCATACGGTTTCTTCCTCCAGGCGTACATCTATTTTGATGTTGCCATCGGAGTTTTGATATAGGATGATTTCGCTGCCCATTTTATTGTTTTAAACTTTAATTTTAATGATTTATTGATAGGTTATGATTTCTCTTTGTTGCTTTTTTATAATCATAGTATTCATTCAATCATTTTAAAAATCATAGTTCAGACAATTTTCGATTCCCAGCAGCTCAGTAAAAGCTTTTTCTAATTTGGCTTCGGTGAATTTCATTAAATTAATGGCTTTAAAAATCTGGATATTCTTCTTGCCTTATAGTCGCCCCAAGGCATTAAACGCTTTTTTGGATAAGTAACATATAAAAATCGCTTAGCTCTTGTAAAAGCAACATAGGTGTTGTTTTTCTCTTGTTGCAATTCCTCTCCTCCTTTATTCACCGCTCTAAAATCAGGAAAAGTACCATCATCCATACCAATTAAAAAAACTATCTCACTTTCCTGACCTTTCATCGTATGAACTGTACTTAAACAAACTCCAATTTCTTTGCTATTAGAGTTATTTGTCAAACCAAGTGCAATAGCAGACTTAAAACCATCTAATGTTGGCTTAATGTTTTGTTTTTTATAATGGATTAATTGATTTGCAAAATCAGTTAATTCATCAATTGTCATTTTCTTCTCATCATCTTCCAAATTTGCTTTTTCAAATAAAATATGCAAATGCTCAATTTTTAAATGGAAGTTGTCAATTGATGCTTCATCTATAAAAACTTTAATACTTGTGGCAATTGGGAACTTGCAAGTGTTTAATTCATTTAAATCGGAAATGTCGTTAACCTTTAAAATATCCTCTAATCGTTTCTGATGTAATTTGTCGAGGGGGTTTATTTTTACTCTAAAAAACAAGTCGAAAATTTTCATTAAAGGGGAACTGAACTTGATACCTACATTACCTGATTTAAAGTAATAAGGTATTTTTTTGTTTGATAGCAATTCTTCAATTTGCTTAAATACAAATTTATTCCGAGCTAGTATTGATATTTTGTCATAAGTGATTTCACCCTCAATATCATTGTGTGATTTAAGGCGAATTAGTTCAGTAATTTTATTAAAAACAAACTGGGCTTCATCAATTTCCGATTGAGCAGAATATATTTCAAAATTACCGTTTATAACATAATTTACAGCCTCTACATCAAGACTCATTAAAGTATTCGAGGCTTCAATAACAGATTTTGAACATCTGTAGTTTTCATCAAGAGTAATTATTTTAGTCTGAAAATCTGAAACAAAGTCTTCTTGCATATATGATGATGCAGAACCATTAAAACCGTATATCGATTGATTAGGGTCGCCAACCATCATTACGTTTTTAACGAAATTGCCACATAAAGCCTTTAATAGAAAGTACTGCAATTTATTTAGGTCTTGGCATTCATCAATACAAACATATGAGTAAGCCTTTCGGTATAGGTTTGCAACTGCATCATTATTTGTAAAGAGTTCATACACTAATCTAATTATATCATCAAAATCAATTGCGTTATTTGACTTTAAAATATCTTGATAAGTTTCAAATAAATACTGATACTCAATATTTTCAGAGTTTTCTGCTAATTCTTCAGCCGTTAATAATTCTCTTTTTACAGTTGAAATAAACTGCAAAGCATTATAGATATATTCGTTTTTCTTCTTTGTTTCTAGGTCGTTATAAATTGATTCAAAATGTGGTACTGACTTTATCGCTTGTTTTATTAACTCTAATCTGTCAGAATCATCCTCAAAAATGTGAGGCATTCTAATATAGCCCAAAAGTTTAAATCTGAGTTCGAGTATTGATTGACAAAAACTGTGGAATGTTCCTACAAATACATTTTTCTTTATTTTATCACTTGTACCCAGGCGTTCCCTTATTTCATTAGCAGCCTTATTTGTAAAAGTAATTGCCAATATTTTGCCATCTGCTGTTTCAGAAAGTCTTTTAATTCTTTCAGTCAAAACTCTTGTTTTTCCACTTCCAGCACTAGCCAATACAAGAAAGGCTCCATCATTTAACCCTACAATATCTTGTTGTTTTGATGATAAATTAATTTGCTTCATTTGCTGGAGGATTTAGAATTAAACTTACTTTTTCAAACAGCTCAATAATTTTTGGCGGTAATTCCTTTTCAGATTTATACAACTCATATCCAATATTAGGAGCAAATTGAGTTTTTAAACTAGTTATAAGGGCATAATAATCGGCATCAGGTATTTGATTAAGTTGTATTCGTTTTGCGGCTTTGTGATGTTCGTTTGCACATTCGGATAATATTAATTGATGATACGCTTTCTTTACTTCATCAATATACCCATTGTTACATAGCTCTTTTTCAAAGTCATTTCCATCTGTTAAAAAAACAACCTTACTTATATCATTTAATTTTGATTTTGAAATCTGGCTATTAACTGTTGCATTTGCTTCAGCCTCATTATCACTAAAAATTAAATAAGGAATATTGAAAGCTTCAAAGAATCTTATGAAAGGAAGATAATTGCCAGAGCCGCCAACCCCTATAAAATCAACGCCAAGTTCAATATGACTTTTGTTGAAATGTCTTTTAATTGTGATTGGTAATGCTTGTTCTTCTGTTTCGCCTTCAAACAAGACAACCAATTTTGAAAAAAACAATTCTCCCCTGGTGTTTATTACTTGCCTATATATCTTTCTTATGTCTTCTTTTTCAAAATCAGATTCTAAAATTTTACCAATTGAAATATTTAAAGTGTATCTACAAACACTTCTAACTTCTTTTAATTTTGCACTCCCCGCAATGTAACTTGAATGAGTCGCAACAATTTTCTGACCGACAATATCCTTAATTTGTGAATAAAGTTTCTTTTGCGCATTTGGATGCAAATGAGATTCAGGCTCTTCAATTGCAATTATAGGACAATATGCTACTTGGTTTAAAACAGCCAACTTCATATTCTGCAAAATAAATGCCTTCAAAATAAGTAAAGAAGACCAGCTTCTTGTTCCCATTCCGTGATACTCCATTGAAAATTGAGAATAATTAATCTTTACTCCTTTATTTAGGTCTCTAATTTTCTTTGTGAATGGTGTAATATCCACCGTATTATTGGGGTTATCCATCGCAGTATCTAACTCCTCCAAAGTGATGGCAAGATTTGTTAAGATTTCACTTCTATCAATAGTTGTTTCATTTAATTCTTTTATTAGATTTTCAATTAGTTCTTTATCTGCCTGATTGTAAGTAATTGACGAGAGAATTTTACCTAAGAAAGATGTTTTGTTTTTTAAATCATCGAGAATATCTCTATTTGCATCCAAATAGAAAAACGGAATTTCATCAAAATGAAAACTTAATTCCTTCTCATAGTTTTTGGAAAACCAGTAACCATCTGCGGCACTGTTAAATTCACCCCATTCGTCAATGACAAATTGTTTTCTCTTATAGGTTTTTCTAATTAAGTTTTCTTCAATTACAGTTCTAAATGCAAGTAATTGGTTTCCTAAGGAATCAAAACTTATCCTTTCTTCTGAAAAAACGGTTGCCCATCTATCCTCGAACTCAATTGTTTGCTTACCATCTCCGTCAACACTAATAAACAAGATGTCTATTACAATTTTATTGCGAGTAATTGCATCTGTAAAGTGAAAATCATCATCAGTGATTTGAAATGAGTTTGACAATGCTAATTGCAATGATTTTAATAATGTTGTTTTACCAGCATTATTAGTTCCAACAAGCACAGTTGTAGGTTCAAAATCAATTTCGAGATTATCTAAACCTCTAAAACCGTGGACTCTCAATTTCTTTAACTGGATTGCCATATCTTTTAATTTTCTAATGACGCCAATTTGGAAAGGAGCAAATCGGAAATATTATTCAATAAAGCTGTTTCTTTTGTCAAATTTTCTTTATTGTCAATTATAATTTTAAGGTCTGTTTTTTTTAAAATATCTGCTGATGGTTTTAGAATTGGAATTTTCTCTACATAGTCTTTACTTAAATTTTCTTGTGCTCCACCTATTGACTGACTAGCTATAAATTCTTGATTATGCAAAAGATGGTAGTAGAGATATGCAGAATGAATAGCATTTCTGCAAATCATGCCACAACAAGCTTGGTTTGTGGAGGCTTCAAATTTTAAAATCCCAATCTCTCCTGCATTAACTCCATACATTGACATTAAAACAGAATCTACCGGAAGAAGTTTAGCAGAACTATTTCTCAATCCTTCAACTGAAATGTACTCTTCGGTTGAAAAAATTATGTTGTTTTTTATTTCGCCAGTTTTAAGCCATGGAACGTCATTAGAATTCCAAAATTCTGGATTTATTCTACTAGGTGTTCCCCCTGACCTCATATCAGAACAAAAATTTTTTACTGAAATATTTTCCCAACCCTTTGGAATTTCTTTTTCCAACTCCTCTTTCCAAACCATCTCCCCTCCACTACTCTTATACGGCTTTCCATTCTCATCCGGAAATTCAAAATCAACAAACCAACGTTTATAAATAGCCTGTGCAGTTTCTTCCAGTTTTTGTATCAGTTGCTTGTTTAGATTAATGCGGTTTACGATGTTATTGTATTCCGCTACTATTTCTTTTTGTTTGGCGGGTGAAGGAACAGGCAAAAGTGTATTGCACATTTCTTCCCATCCAAAAATTTCCCTTGCACTACCGTGGCTCATAAATCTTGCGTACCTGTCAAACTCAGGTCTTCTGAACCACATCATCAAATATTCAGGCAGTAATTCTTTGGTGTCTTTTACCTCAAATGGAGTATAAGCCTGAGAAACAAGCATTTTATCGTAATCTTCGGAAAGTGCAATGGCAATCTTATCTCCTCGCCTGGATGTATCTGCAATGTAAGTGAATTGATTTTTGTAAACGATTTTGTAAGTGGACATATCCGTACCTACTAGATTTGCTATTGTTGGAAAGAAAACTTTTGAAACACTTAATCCCATTAAAGGCAAATCTTCCAATTTAGTATTTCGTTCCTCAATAAGTTTTATATATTTTCCCAACAGCTTATAATTTAATCTCATAACCCAGTTCTTTAAATACGTTTAGTAAATCATTTTTTGATTGGGCTTCAGCTTTCAGTAGTTCGACAAGCTCAATACTTAGTGCCTGCATTTTTTCATCAAAGTCAATATTCTCATCCCGGTTTACAAACTCAATGTATTTGCTGGGTACTAAGGAGTAATCCTTTTTAACTACTTCCTCATAACTTGACGTGCAATAAAACTCTGGTATGTTTTCAATTGCTGATGCCTGCCATTGGTGGTAAGTGGCAGTTACTTTTTTAATATCAGCATCACTAAACTGGGTGAACTTTTTTTCAAAGGGTTCACCCATTTGCCGCAGATCCATAAAGAGAATTTCTTTTTCTCTATTGCGGAACTGGCGTTTTTCGTCACCTACATTTTTGCTTTGTGCCTTTTTATTTTTATTCAAAATCCAAAGGGTAACGCTTATATCGGTAGTGTAAAATAAATTGCGCGGCAACACTAAAATGGCTTCTACCAGATTATTTTCAATTAGGGTTTTGCGTATTTTATATTCTTCGCCGCCGCCGCTTAATGCGCCGTTTGCCAATATGAAACCTGCTACACCATTGTCAGAGAGTTTACTAACCATATTCAGTATCCAGGCATAGTTGGCGTTGCTTTTGGGTGGCACGTCGTAACCACGCCAGCGGGGGTCGTCCACCAATTCTTTATCGGCCCGCCAGTCTTTTTGGTTAAAGGGCGGGTTGGCCATTATGTAATCGGCTTTCAGGTCTTTGTGCTGGTCGTCGCCAAAAGTATCGGCGGCTTTTTCTCCCAGGTTGGCGCTAATGCCGCGTATGGCCAGGTTCATTTTGGCCAGTTTGTAGGTGGTGTTGGTGTATTCCTGTCCGTAAATAGATACTTCTTTTTTATTGCCGTGGTGGTTCTCAATAAATTTTATGGATTGTACAAACATACCACCTGAGCCACAGGCGGGATCGTAAATAATGCCTTTGTAAGGCTCTATCATTTCGGCAATGAGGTTTACAATACTTTTAGGGGTATAGAATTCTCCCTTACCCTTTCCTTCTGCCAATGCAAATTTACTGAGGAAGTACTCATATACCCGGCCTACAATATCCTGTGAACGGTCTTTGAGCGTATCCATTTCGTTGATGGTATCCAGCAGGGAAGCCAGTTTGGTAACATCCAATCCTAAGCGGCTGAAATAATTATCCGGCAATGCCCCTTTCAGTGCCTTATTGTTTTTTTCAATCTGGTGGAGAGCGGTATCAATTTTTAAAGCAATATCATTTTGCTTGCTGTTTTTGATAATATAACTCCAGCGGCTGATTTCATCCAGGTAAAACACATTGTCCTTATTGTAAAAGTCAGGGATGTCAATGTATTTTTCTTTGCCTTCAGCCAAAAGTTTCTGACGGTGCTCTTCAAACTTATCGCTGGTGAATTTTAAAAATATCAATCCGAGCACTACATGTTTATATTCGGCTGATTCAACGCTACCTCTTAATTTATTAGCTGCTTCCCAGAGCGTAACTTCAATTGCCTTTTCTTTTACTTCTTTTTTTTTAGTAGCCATTTAATGTAGTCAAAGGTTAGTAGATATTCATTATTGTGTTGGTGATACGCATGTTGATTTGACAATTGTTTTCAATGGAAGTACCGAGTCGTAAACTATACGCATGGCTTCTATCATTTCCCTTCATTATGTGTGGGGTTCTGATTGGCAATCATGAATGCAAATAAGTTTTATAGGGCTTGCCGCAGGAGGATTGGATGATAAGGCTGCGACGTATTAGGAGGCAGTAAGTTTGGTTATTGCAAAATAAGGAATTTGGGGTATATGGCAATGTTACAACTGTTCGCCAGTGAATGAAATTATAACTGAAAGCTGAAATTTATAACTACTGCCCTACCGAAACCTATCCGCCCAAACCAAAATTTGGATATGTACTGCTGATGATTGCTGAACCGAAGAGCTCCAATTGCACAAAGCCTAAAGTTGGTTGTAGTTTAGTTGAATCGCAAAGGCACAGCGGCTTGCAATAATATGGAAAAGTTTTTGTCTATATATTCTTTGTCAGAAGATTTATTCAATTGATTGAATTGACCAGTGATTGAAAAATTTATAACATCTTTAGCTGATTTGTCGCCATCAATTTTTCTGTCTTTAAGATTAACATAAAATCCAGTATTGAAGTTTGTTATATTGTTATTACTTCCTATGCTATAAAATGAAAGTCTGTTGCCAAAGTACAATCCTCCGTATTTTTTATTTCTGACTAATGGAATATAAAGTTCACCGAAACTTGAAAGACCCTCTGAAATTATCAGTGAACCGTTTCGACCTGCTGTTGTTTCAACAACTGATTGAGATAATGACGAGTCTAAATTGTAAACAATTTTTCCTTCTTGAAATGTCCTACTTTTCAAAGATGTATAATTGTTGGTTTTAGCGTAACCAATTCCTACTGCCCATATACAACTTAATATTCTATATTTTTTTATTTGTGAAAAGAAATAACGATTAAATGATAAATATAAGCTACCGCTTGCTTCTGTTTGTTTAGTCAAGATGTTACTAAATGTACCAGATGTATTAAAAAGATAGTAATTACCTCTTTCATAGTTTCCGATTACATTTATCCAGTTCATTGCTTCGGATGAATGTTTTTCTGTCGCCTGTTTTTTGTCGTCTAAATAAACCCAATATGAATGTGATAATACTCGGCTATATCCTCCTGTTAATCCAAATTCAACGGGTTGTGAATTTGCTTTCCACAATGTAGCCACTCCATTTGTTGCTTTTGCATATACCTGTATAAAGCCAGAGTTTGTTAAGTCTTTCGTTGCAGGTGCATCCTTAAATAAAGAAGGGAAACCCAATTTTATCGATAATTTGCTATCGGTAAAATTTGAAGTTACATTACTAATTGCCGATGGATCTATGTTTGAGCCATTTATTGCAGATGGTATTTCAAAATAATAGAACCTATTTGTTTCAGCATTTGTTGCTGCCAGTTTTGTGGATTCGTCTTGTCCATAAAGGATAAAAGCTTGACCAACTAATAACGTTAGTAAGAGATTTTTTTTCATATCGGTAGTTGTTTTGGTGTCGTGAAAATTATAACCAACGTTCGGGATTTAAGCAGTTTAGAAAATAGAATTCCAATTGCCTGAATGCACTATAAATTTTGCCTGCTTATGGCGCTAACCGCTACTAAATTTATAGCAAAATATTTCAAAATAACTGCACGTAAGACGCAATTGCTGTCAAGCCTCATGTTAGCAGCAGTTTATTTTAACCCTTTAGAAAAGTCAACCTTTGCAGTCAACTTAGGATAATCAATAAATGGATTTCTATTGCCTTGTAATTCCTGTATAGCAACATTTCTGTGCTTTTCGTAATCATTTGGCGGTTCATTAACATGCCACTCAAGTAATGTTTGAATATCCTGTACATCGTATTGTGAAATAATACCCGGGTAACGTACCAAAAAATAAAGAGTTGCTCTTGCAACAGTTCCTTTACCCTCATTTGGTTCAAAGCTATTGGCTTCTCTTAACCCACAGTTTTCCATCACTTTTTCTTCCCAATCCGGAAACTCGTAGTACGGAATATTGCCCCGGTAGCTATTACATTTTGGAGTACATGAAAACAAATGATGCAAGTCGCCTTTCATGGGATTTTGTTTTTGAAACCAAGATTGGGGGACTACATGCTCACAGTTAAATCCCTGGCTGTTTTCAAGGGCTTCAAAAAATGTAAGTTCATCTTCATTCATTAATGATTCAAAACCATCCTTTTTAGGAAACTTTTCATAAAAAGATTCCATCACTTTTACTTCAGATTCATAATCAGACCTGATAAGCGATTCGGGTGTACTAACATCACCACTGTAAATATTATGGATGGTTTCTTTATCGGGCTGCAGATCTACCCATGGATATAAGAATGTAACCGGTTTATAAGCCAACTCTGTTTCATGCGAATCTGTAACCAGCTTATTCAGGAAATCAAATAATTTTGCTGCAGATAAATTGGTGGGAATAGTGCCATAATATTCTTTTTTTACCGTTTTATCATCTTCTTCATTGTAGTACTCCTTATCCCTGCTTCTTTCTAAAGTATGTAACGCCGTAGTTAAATCATTTTCGGCTACAGCAGGTTTCTTTTTAAAAACCTGTTTCTTTTTATTTTTGGCATTTAAATTTTTGATAGTATTTATCAATTGTGCATCTGCTTCATTGCCTCCTGTAATTGGTTGAGGTGTATCGACGGATGAATCCAGCAGGCTTAGCCTCATTAGTACCGGCCTGTGATCGCTAATGGATAAATAATGGGGCAATACTTTATCTTTTGCCACTATTACAAATTCTGCATTGGAAGATTGTGTTAGGTTGGTCGAAAGAAAAATGTGGTCAATTAAAGATTTGTATTTCCCTTTAATGTAAGACATTTCACCTGCTTTTTCATCACCCGCACTTATGGCTGTAAATTTACCATCCAGCAAATAATTAAAATCTTCCGATGCAAGTGTGGCATTCAAATCACCCCCCAAAATCCAATCACTGTCATTACCATCTTCAATCATAGAATTAACTGCAACCGTTAAAATCTTTGAAGCTAATTGCCTGCGTTTAGAGCCCTCGCCCATTGCTTTTAAATGAAGAGGTACAATAAATGCATTGAATGGCTGTAACCCATCCCTGTTTTTTGATGTTAAGTAAAATAATCCTGGATAACGGTCGAATATTTTACCGTCAACTTTTTCAAACAAAACATCAGATTCAAGTTCCAAGTCATCAGGTGTTTCAATACCCGTACTATCCAGTTGAAACCACCTTTCTACTTTGGCCGACCACTCTTTTTTCTCAATAGAAACCGTTTTTGAATTCCATATTATGGTTGTAGTTTGCTTGGCGTTTGAGGCATCGGGTTCGCTGGCATCACAATCATATGTAACATCATATTTTGCTTTTAAAAATTTTACCAACTCCTGAGTTGCCTGTGGCGATGATTCTTCAAAAACCCACACATCGAGGTTCATCCGCACTATTACTTTGGCCACATCTTCAATTTTTTGAGCATAGTGTTTATTAAACCATTCAATGTTCCAGAATGCAATGTCTATATCATTATCTTCGCCTTTATAAACCTCCACAACCCTTTCCAATCCATTTTCATTATTACTTAGATGCTTTTCACGGCCCAATCCACCAAAATAACCCAGCATGGCATCTGTATCATTAAACAGGCGTAATACTTCTGCTGTTTCGGCATTATTTCCATTATCGCTTATTGATTCTAAGTAGGTTGCAATTGCTGATAGTTTTATACCCTCATTTATATACACTGCCGGTATATTGGCTTGTGTATCTGCTTTTTTTATTTCTCTGGTTGCATGATGTAATGCAAATGCCTTCCACTCGTTATTTGCAACCAAAGCTCCCGAAGAACCAGACAAAGTATCTGTGGTATAATGTACAACTGTTTCTTTTTGAAATGTGATCTGGTTATTTTGTAAAGCAATGGATTTCACTTTACCGCCGGGGTGTTGAATAATGTTGGCAAAATCTCCTTCTTTAACTACAAAAGCATGTCTTACCAATGGAATACTGCCAAAATCTTTTCCGGGTTCTCCATCAACCCAAACAATAGCAAAATCCAATTCATTTTCCGGACTTGAAATAAATAAACGGGATGGGTTTAGCTGGTAGTTTTTTGAAGTTTGTATTTTTCCTTTTTCATTCATTTGAAAATTAAAAGAACAAATAGCATTTTCGCTTACATCTTTAGAGTTAAGCACATGAAAATTAGTAAGCATTATATTATCACTTATTAAAAAACCAGTACCCTGCCAACTTCCTCTTCTTCCCTTATAATCAACGCCTGATGTACTTATCAGGCAAATAGATTTTGACCTTTCATAACCAAGCTCTAAAAACCATATTGGCAAAATATTATTGTACTCTCCTATTACTACTTCGTAATTTACTTCGCTGGTTAAAGTTCGTGTTTCATAGTCGACTGCATTAATATCTGATTTTAAGTTACCTGATCTTATATCTTTACCTAGTTGCACATCTTCTTTTGTTTGTAAATTTTTTTCCTTAAGACCTTCAAGTTGCATCAATACACCTGTTGTGTTTGTTTCAAAAGCCAGTTCAGTAATACTTTCAAATCCTTCATTAAGTTTACTTGAATCATTATTATCAGAAACAAAGTCTATTTCTTTTGATAAGTTTTCTATTGGCATAATTTTTTTATTTTTAAGGTTTAAAGAAAGTTGAATGTTACAATGATGCTTGTTTAAATTTCCACCAACGCATAAATTGGTGCAACTAGACTATATCTAATTTCGCCAATACATTAAAATTTAAAGCAATTACGCAATTAATAATAATGAAATCAAATTAAAATTTAAGAAAAAGAGCGGGCGTTGTTAAAAGATTAGGCTGGTGTTTGAGATAGAGATTAATACAATGTTACAACACAAACTCCACGAAACATACCCGTAATATTCCCCTATTTTATTTCCAAATAATTCCGTAAATAGGCCTCAACCTGGAAAATCCGGTGATATTGACCACCCTTATCCGGTGCAAAGTGACCACCCTAAGTTAACGTCCTTTAGTTGCATTAAAAAGGTTGTTATTGCATATTAAAAATACTGTTTATTAATTTTGATCTTTTACTTTTTTATTTTCCTTTCTTCTTAGTGATTCTCCTTTTAGCTCTATTCGTTGTGCATTGTGAAGAACTCTATCAAGGATTGCATCTGCAACAGTTTTTTCTCCTATTACTTCGTACCATTGATTAATCGGCAGTTGGGATGTGAAGATCGTAGATCGTTTTCCATGCCGGTCTTCAATGATCTCTAGTAAAGTGGATCTACTTGGCTGATCGATTGGCTGTATTCCAAAGTCATCAAGTATGAGCAAGTCTTGTTTTTCTATTTTGGCAAGCTCTCTGATTGCAGAGCTATCAGCTTTTGCCATTTTTAGTTGGATAAAGAGGCGGCTAGTATTAGCGTACAGTACTTTAAACCCTTGCTGACAGGCCTGTTGCCCTAATGCAGAGGCCAGGAAGCTTTTACCGGTTCCTGTAGAACCAGTAATGAGGATGTTTTCCTTTTCTGTAATGTACTTTCCGTCGGCAAGTCGCTGGATATGATTTTTATCTAAACCTCTTTTGCTGTCATAATCCAGTTGCTCTACACTTGCTTTATATCGGAAGCGCGCATTTTTAGTTGTTCGTTCTATAGAACGGTTATGTCGTTCATCCCATTCTGTGTCTATGAGCAGTGCTGTCATTTCATCTGCAGTTAACTGTTCATGCTTTTGTGTTTCCATACTTGTTTTAAAAGCGCGATGCATTCCAAGCAAACGCATTTGTTTCATTTTGTCTAGTGTGTCAGTGTTCATGTGATTAATTTATAGTGAATAATAAAAACTCTTACTGATAATAATCCCGGCCTCGTATGTTTTGATGTTGTGGCATTGGTAGAGCATCCACTTGTTCTTCTTCGCTTAATGCATCCAGTCTCTTTTCAAGTATCTGAACAATGATCGGATAATTATATACTGCGTAACTATGGGCACGGCGGCAAGCCATTGCCAACCTTTGATTACCAACTTTGCGTGCAAGACTAAGTATACCGGTACAGGATTTATAAGCCTGTTCAGGGTGTTGTTTATTTTCTATCACCAATAAAATATACGCTGCTACTTCTTCATCAATTTCTTTTGCCTGAGCTATAAATTTCTCCGGAGTCCATTCGCTTAAGTACCTGTGTGACGATGCCAGATGTTCATCTGTAGTAGTATAGTGGTATTTACGTCCCTGTCTTTGGTGTGATGCTATCTGCTCATATTTATAATAGATTTCTATCCGATCCATAGTGAACTGTATTTTTACCTTCTTACCAATAAAGCGGTACGGCACACTGTAGTAGTGCTTATCAACAGCCAGGCAGACATGACCATTCTTCATTACAGTGACGATATGTTGTTGCTTAAACTCGTAACGGTATACCGGCAAAGGTTGCAAGGCTTGTTTTTCAATTTCTTCAAACTGTTCACGACGACTATAATCACGTCCTTTGAAGGGAACATTATTTAATTGTTCCAGGTTTGCTCTGATAGCAGTATTAAGAGATTCAAGACTAAAGTAAACGTGTGAGCCTAATTGTGCATAAATACGGCTGTATACAATTTTAACCATCCCTTCCACCAAAGCTTTATCTCTTGGCCGGTATACTCTGGCTGGAAGCACAGTAGTTCCATAGTGTTCTGCAAAGTCAGCAAAGGCCTCATTAATTGTGGGTTCGTATTTACTGCTTTTAGTTACTGCAGATTTTAGATTGTCCGGAACAATTGCCGCTGGTACGCCACCATAATATTGCATCGCATTTTCACAGGCTCCGATAAAATCCTCTCGGCGCTGGGTTGCCACTGCTTCTACATAAGTTAGCTGGCTGCATCCAAGTATTGCTATAAAAACTTCTACAGGTTGTACCTCACCGGTGTCCTTATCTGTTACGCAGAGTTTTTCTCCTGCAAAGTCTATATACATCTTATCACCAGCCTTATGCTCAAGATGCATTACCGGTCTTGCACGTCTGGTATAAATTGTAAAGTGATGATGGAATTGTGTGTGACCATAACCTTTAGGATTTTCCTGCAAATAGAGTTTCCAAAGCATGTCTATAGTCACGCCTCTTTGTTTATAACGCTTCTCAAGATCAGGAAGCATACGTTGTAGCTGTTCGTATCTCGGGCCCTTATCTAAAGGCTCTGCACCACCAAACAACACCTCCAGCTCCACATCAGTCATAGCATCAACTACATCAAAGGTCATTCTCTCAGAAAGAAAATCTTCCAATGTATTTCTTAACCGTATTACGTGAAGTACCGGTTTGCTCACTGATCTGAACTTTACTCTTGCCTTGAGTGAAAAATTTAAGGATCAATCTTATCTTAGTCATAAGAACTGTTTTATTGGCCATGTAGCAGTTAGATTTAGAACCCAACTTCCAACATTTAAAGCCGTTAAAACAACCTTAATAATAACAACTAGGGGTGGTCAATTTGAACCGGATAGGGTGGTCAGTTTGCTCCGAATTCAGGTGGTCACTTTCAACCGGATAGAGGTGGTCAGTTTGACCGGATTTTCCACTTATAACCAAATGGGTCGAAGAATAATAAGGTTGGATACGGATTTTTGTGTTCTGTGTTTTTCTTTCTTAAATAGTTCGTAATTGTTTCATCTTCACCAACAGTTTTACTGCCAAATCTAGGCTCAAAATTAAACGTCTTTTCAGGGTAGCGGCTTTGATAATGATTCTTCAAAGTCTCAATATGCTCATTGTCGTTGAACATTAAAAAAACAGAATTGCGAAGTGTCTCATCAGCAGCACAAGCATCACCAATTAATATGGGTGTTGATAGACTTCCATCCTCATAAATTCCTGGTCCTGCAAATAAATCCAAATATCGAATTTCCTTTTGTGGATGTTTTAAAATTATTTTACAATACTTTGGAAAATAATTTGCAACAATGTTTGCCTTAATCCTTGAAGATTCTGTTTGTTCTTTAAAAAAAACGTCGTCACTCATATAGTTTGCTATTTTTTCCATTAATTTATTAGGGTGCCAATTACACTTGCAGGCAACGGCCAGGGCTTGCTGCTGTGCTGGTATTTTATAATGTCCAGCCCGGAGCTGCAGCCGATTGAAAAACTGAAGATGAAGATAACAACAAAAGCTGATAGAATTCCGTCAGCCGGATATGGGCTGATAGCGATATGAAGATGAGTTTTTATTCGTCAGCCAGCATAGCAGCAAACCCAATGTTGTATGTTCGCCCTTCGTCTTGGTGACTTGAATTGAATGTCTGTGTCCACCGTGGCAGGGTGTGTCCCGGAAGCGTAGGAACAAGGCAGGCTCTTTTGCAAGGTTAGCTTTTGTGTGTCGGCTTTGTGTGCCTTGCAAATGTGCCTGACTTGGTGCGTTGGGACATCATGACCTTTTTGCTGCTAATGCCTTAATGTATTGGTTAACTCTCTGGTCATTGTAAATTTTAACTGGTTTGTAAATTTTAAAGAACATTTCTCCTTTTATTATATTGTCAAAATAACGGTCTATGAATTCGCCAAGCTCCTTGATGTTCTGATTTATATAATTCTCATTCATTAAATATTCATCCTTTAATTGCTTGTCATCAATTACCTCTATCAATTTCTTTATGAAATTTTGTCTTATGGTTAAAATTGCCATTCTATCAATTAGCATTCCCGGACTTTCAGAATAAAATTTAGTCAGTGATTTAAGTTCAGTATTACACAAATGCCTATCAAACATTATATCTAAATTACTTATTGTTTCATTTCTCTTTTGATTGGCTATATCAATAGCCATTTTTGCTTTTGCAATAGATTCAAAACCTAAATCGTGCATTCTTGAAACATCTTCAAGCTTCCATAGCTCTTTATTAATCTCCATGCAGTAAAATAGTAATTCGGCTATTTTATTATGTCTGTCAAACTCTGTTGAACTTTGACTTAATGAATGTTGGAACACATCAGAAATGTATTGATAAGTTATTTTCATTCTTGAAATGTTTCTTGATTAATAAAATTAATGTTGGGGAACTTGTTTAACGAATATTCAAACACCGCCTTGTTTTTGAAATATGAGTTTGGGAAAAGATTTACTTTTTTACCTAACAAGACTGCTGTAATTGCAACGTGAAGTCTGTCGGTATTGATTTGTTCAAAATTTATTATCGCATCTAAAAATTCGTTTAATGGCTTTGTGGCATATCCATTATATGAAATGTCAATGTTGGATTCAGGTTTAAATTTCAAAATTGATTCACAGTCTGAACGAAAAGCATTGAGTGTTCCTACGCCTTTTTCATTTTGCTTGAAAGAATTATAAAATGCACAGTCGTGCCAAAGAAATACATTACAGTTTTTTGCAAATAAATCAACAAATTTTGCGGTTTCTCTTTCTCTACAAAATATAGTTGTGTTCTTTTTGAGTTTAAATAAAACTTCAATTTGCTTATCGCCAAAAATTGTATGTGGTAAAAAAACAATTTCCTTGTATTGATTGTGTTTTTCATTGATGAAATTGCGAACATCATCGTAGTAATCTACAAAGTTTCCACCTCCATCAATAAGAAGAACTTCATTCTTTTTTTCAGTGGCTATATCAACATTAACGATGCTGATTTTAAGGTCTGATAAGAGATTCATTGTTCCATGCCAAATTACAGAATCGCCATAGTTGCCACCAAAGCGAAAGAAGTCGACAGAACTTCCTCTGTATTTTTCCAAGAAAATATTCAAATCAAATTCTTTCATTCTTTAGTTTAAAATAGTTTTAAGTATTGGGCTAATTGAATTAAATACAGAATCAACTGTTAGTTCCGAGAGGCAAAACGGACTGGCACATTCAATTTCTGTATGACGGGATATGTGTCTGCATCCTATACAATCAATTTCTCTAAATATTGCTTTTGCGTTTTGATTAAATAAAACATACTTGGGATGTGTTGCTCCGAAAATAATTGCAGATTTTACATTGAAACATTGTGCAATAATTCCTGGTGCCGAATCATTCCCGATTAACATTTTACAATGTCTAATTAGCGATAACATTTCCGTGAATGAAAACTTGTTCTCTAAAACAATTACACGAATGTCATGCTCTTTTTCAATTTTTTCCTTTAAGTGTGTAAAATTTTTCTCGCCCCAATTTCTCATTGAATGAACCCAGTAGCTTGTATGCGGAGCAAATAAAACATAATCTTCTTCAATAATTCTTTTCCAGTCGGTTTTTACTTTAGGTATTCTATCTTCTAAAATTATGTTCGCAGAGTTTGCATAACCCTCAATGTAATTGCTTTGGGGGCTTAATTCATAGTTTAGAATTATCTGCCTATCAAATTTGATAGTGCAACTTTCAAGTTCACTGAACTTAATGAAATCGGTGTATGAATCACCGATAAGAAGTTTAGCTTGAATAAAATCTGTTGCTAAATAAACTTCATCAAATTGCGATTGATAGAACCGTCCTATGGGTTCTGTCATTATTACATCGCCAAGATGCCCTGACCTTATTAAACAAATGCTGCTCATTCTTTTAACTCATTTAGCCTGCTCCATTCACTCAGTGATGTATCAGTAATTATTTTTTCGTTCGGTATTATAGTCCCCCAAAGTGTTCTTGCCTCTTTGAACCATAGCTGTTCAATTTCATCAATATTGCCACGGTATTGTTTTACATATTTTCTAATAAGGTTGATTCGTTCTAACCAAGGTGCGTCATCATTTGAAGAGGAATCCTTTTCATTTAATGCAAGTCGTTCCCATTTCTTGAAAAGATTTGAAGCATTGTTTCTATTTTCAAAGTGGAAATATTTTGCTTCGGAATATGCCAACAGAAAAGGGCTTCCATTAGTCCATTCAAAGAAGTTCTTGTTGTTTTCTGACTTGAAGTAATGTCCTCCAACAACGACTTCAATGCCTTCATGATTTTTTGCAATTGATTTTCTGAAATGTCCTTCATGTTGCCATTCTCTTTCAGGAAATGGATAGTAAAACATTGTTGTAGCAATTGGGTTTAACTTACTTGAAAAATCTTGAACTATTGCGTTAGCCCAACCGATGCTTGCATAAATTATTTTTCTTTTTTCAAGATTTATAATGAAGGAGTGAACATTTGTTGGGATGCTTAAAAACTCGTCAGCATCAATAAGAAAAAACCAATCAATGGCGTAGCTTTTTAATGCTGCTTGTAAAAGTTTGTTTGCAATTTTTCCGTGGTCAAATGTGGATTCAAGTTCTTCAAAAACAATTATGTTTTTGTAATCAGAAAACTTTTGCAGAATCTGTTTGGTCTTGTCAGTTGAGCAATGATTGGTAATGAAGATGTAATCAAAACCTAAATGCAAGTGGTATTTTATGTTCCACTCAATATAAGTTTCTTCGTCTCTTATTATCATCAAAGCAGCAACCTTCATTCTTTTCAATTGTTATTTAATTGTATCACCTTTCCATCAAACACCAAACACTTAGGAGTTTCCATTTTTGAATAAATTTCCAAACTGTCTTCAATAGTATTTGACATTGGATTTCCTTTAAGATTCAATGAAGTATTCAGAAGCATATAAATACCAGTTTGATTGCCGAACGCTTTGATTAAATCGTATAGGTATTTATTGCTAGCTCTGTTGACTGTTTGAACCCGTGCACTCCCATCATAATGGAGTGCACCTTTAATTTTTTCTTTTGCCGTTTCTTTCACATCATATTTGTATAGCATGAACGAAGAAATATCCGCTCCTATAAAATAATCATGAACCTTTTCTTGAAGCACAATGGGAGCTACTGGACGGTAGTTTTCCCTTTGTTTTATTCCTTCGCTAAGCTTTTCTTTAACTTCTATTTTGTCTGGACGGGCAATAAAAGACCTGTTACCTAAAGCCCTTGGACCAACTTCTGACCTACCGTTATGTATTATCACTACACCGTCATTCATCAGAATACTTAAAGCATTATTTATTGCATCAGTGCTGTATTCAATATCATTCTTTCCAGTTCCTAAATATGGCAATTTAGCTGATGGTCGCTGCTTTAGTATTTGGCTGATTAAGATAGAAATTGCTCCTAATGATTGTCCAGTATCATCGCAGCAGGGAGCAATAAAGTGATTCATCTTTGGGAAGTTCTTTAGGATTTCTGTATTCGAATCTAAATTAAGACTTGCACCGCCAGCCATAACTAAGTTTTCACTTTTCCCATTTACAGCATTGACGATTTGAGCAATGTCTTTAATTCTACAGTCAGAGAATAGTCTTTGGGTTGAAGCGGCAAAAGTTGTTATGTCTTTGTCCGATGAGGAAACACTACGACCATAAATTTTCGGGAAAAGAGATTTTAGAATTTCTACACTCTCGGTATAAGCAAGAGTTCCTAAGAGTGGTAAGACGGATTTAAGTTTATCATATACACTCGGACTTGAAGTGCCATAAGATGCAAGTGCCATCATTTTGCCTTCCTTTTGTATTTGATTATAAATAAAGAAAGAACATGCTCCGTAAAATTTGGCGGTTATTTTATTACTCTGGTTGATGTTGGGAATTCTTTTGATAGAATTCCCATCACCATGGAAAGCAGCGAAACACTCACCATGATTTAAGTGCTCATTATAATCACCGCCTCCATCACAAGTTATGATAGTTGCATTTTCAAATTCGGATAGTAAATAAGTTGCTGCATGAGAAAGGTGATGGTTTACGATAAGGACATCACGATGCTTTCCAAGAATTTCAACCTGCTTCCAGTATGGTTCTTTTGGAGTGATAGAGTTCAGTTCAAAAACGTCTTCTGTTGTCAAGTATGGATTTTGCAAGGTGGTCATTGTCCAATATTCTACATCTTCCAGTTGTATTTGCAAATAAGATAGTCCGTATTTGATTAAATGTTCCATCTCATTCTTATTACATACCTTTTTCTTTACTCTGAAAACTCGTTCAGCTTCCAAAACTAAAACTACTTTGTCCTCAATAGCAAATGAAACTGAGGAATCATGCACGTTGAAAGATATTGCACAAAAAACTTTTGATTTATCTGTTATGTTTTTTACCATGTTTTTTTAGAGATTAAGAATGCTGTTTATGTGAGACTTAAATCTGTAAAAAGCAGGATGTTCTGGATAAACCGCATGAAACAGAGTTATTGTTTCTATGTTTTCAATGTCTTTGTTTTCGCTTGGACCAATCAACATATATTTATCCTTGGGTAAAATGCTTAGTTCCTCTGTTACAAGATACGGTGTTAATGCAATAGCTAATGCTCCTTGTTCGTCATGGTGTGTTTGCTCGGACAGGGGTATATTTTCTTTCCACCATGTTAACTCCCTTTCTAAATCAATTGATATGTCGTAGCCTACTTTTTGAATGAACATTCCTGCATTTATAAAAGGTGTGTTACTTGTGGCTTTTTGTTTCATCGCCCCATGCTGCCAAGGTTGTCCTAAAAACTCATCCAAGATTGCAAACTTTACTTTGGGGTTACCAATTAAGTTTTCAATTTCGAAAGGATACTTGAGTAAAAACACATCTGAATCAATGTATATTTCGGTCTCGTTTATGTCTAACCGAACTTTAGGACACCATTTTTTCCATGTGGCTTTTGATTCAATGTTATAGATGCTTATACCATTGTCATTAAAATCAATAACACTTGCTAAACCTTCAGTAATTTCTTTAATTACATTTACATTATCAGTGCAGACAACATAATCATGCTCATTTCCAAAATGATGCTTGAAAGTCAAAATGCTGCACTTTAATAATTCTGCATTTTGCTTTTTATGTGTTCCCCAAATTGACCACCTAAATATCATTTCGAAAATAGCTTTTATTAAATGTGAATATTGTTTTCAATAAAACTTTCAAATATTCTTGGAAAGTTAAATTCTTCAATTGTTTCTTTGTTCCGGTCAATCATTTTTCTTCTCTTCTGATACTCCATTTTAGCAGCCTCAATTAGTTTTTGTGCAAAGGCTTCAGTTTGCCTTGGGTCAACATGGATAGATTCATTTTGGGTGAACGCATCAACAGCGCCATCAACATCACTAATTACAGTAATATAGTTCATGCTTTCGCAAAAGAGTTTTGCCTCAATTGCAGTATGAGGAAACGGGTCCATCAAAGAAGGAATACAAACAACATCTGTATTTTCATTTCGCAATACGGTTTTCCAAATATTTGGATTGAAGTCATCAATCACAATTGTTCTTGGTGTATCATTTAAAATAGACTTTACTTCAAGAAAGTAATCGTTTTCTCCCGAATTATTCGGTATTTGCAAAACCAAATGGTGATTAGGAAGCTTGTTAAAACAATCTGCCCAGGCTTTAGCTAATTCTTTAAATCCCTTTGCTATTGAACATCTTCCCCAAGCAAAAATTATTTTTTCCCCAGCTTCAATATCAATTCCAAAATTCAGAAGCTCTATATTATTAAATTTTCTTTCAAGAAAATATTTGTACTTCTCAAAACATAGCCCATTTTGCAAGTAATCCTCCTCTCTGAAACTAAGTTCATAATCTTCTGTCATGCGTTCGGCAAACCTTTTACCAAGCGATATGACACTTGACTTATTATCCAGTTCAATCAACTTAAAACATTGTTTTTCTACCCTAATCCTGTTAGCTCTCCATTCGTCATTACCGAATGCATGATTTTTACCTGTGCTTAGTGGAAAATATATGTATCTTAAATTCTGTATCGTTACCAGTTCTCTATACTTGGCAAAAAATAAGAATGGCGTGTCATTTAATAATATGAAATTATCATCATCTTCCTTTAATAACAAGTTCAACACAGAAACAAGAGAGACACATGTATAATCCCACTCTTTAAAGCTTCTCCACATATCCCATTCACTCTGTCCTTTTGTTGAATTACATAATGGTATAAGTTTCCCACCTGTTTTAGTCACCAATTTTCTGGCAACAGTGTAACAGTCTGAGTTGAAAACTCTTGATTCTTTGTCTACATTCACATAGGCAATACTAACTTTTATTTGAATTTTATCAGTAAGGGACAACAGGGTTGTGATAATATTTTTGGCAATGGTCCCTACACCTGAATAATGTGTTCCAATTCCATCATAGGTTGCTATTATTAAATGCTTTTTCACTGATTGACTTTCAGGTTATTCGTGTAAATATGAATTTATTAAGTTTAAAAGCTTCAGCTCTTTTGCAAGGTTTATTTAGTGTTACTTGCAAGATTTATTGATTTGGTGTTGTTGGGATTGTTCTGCTATACATAATGTTTGAATGGCAAAACTTCGATATTTCCAACAGGCCCCGATGTTAAGACTTCTCCAATTGCGTTGGCAAAACGAAGTGTAACAGGGATGCCGTCACCATAAATACAAGCGTTGTAATTTAATTTAGTAAGGGCTAAAACATCTTCACAAACTTGTTTAATGTTGTGTTCTCCTCTTGTGATTGCAACGCTTAAAGGGTTTGGTGTCTCCAAACCAAATTGTGTTTGCAATCTTTGAACAAATCCTTTTGTCCATAAATATGCCTTAGTATTATCGTAAATGTAAGCTGTGCCTCTTGGAACTGGATAAACCTTTTCTCTGTAGAGTTTAAAGACTGATTCAGGTCTTATTCTGATTCCAACAACTTTAATTTTATTTCCCGCTGCTTCCATAAAGCCACTCCATTCCTCATCTTCAAAAAATGTTCGAGAATGAATAAATATTTCATCAGGTAAACCACCATCTTTTTTATCGAAGGTTGCTAAAGCTTTTTCTAAAAGATTCTTCGCATCATCTTTTGACAGATGATATTCCTTTGTTGTTTCATTATACCAAGGTCCAACATTGCCTTTGAAAACAAGACCATCACCAGTGTTTAAAAACATTTGTGCTGCACAACAAGCTGTACGAGGGTTGTTGCCTGGGTCAACTTGTTTATACACTAATCCCAAATAACAAACTTTCGGCCTTGCAGCATTTAATATCCAAGGTGTCCCACCGGCTTTGTAATAAAATGCTGTTGCCAGATTCCATGCAATTGCTGATTCAAATTTTTCTAAATCTCTAATGGGTTTGTCCTTTGCATTCCTAAATTCAGCATACGCAATTGTTGATTCTCTGATAATTTGAGTGATTATCTTATTTGAAAGTAATTTTGCTTTCAGTTGATTATGAAAATTTATTTTGTATTGATATGCAAGTTGTAATTCATTGAACTCCGGAAATAGGGATTCATTCTTTCTGCTGTAGCTATCTTTAATACCCACTTTAATATTTGTATCAGCCTTCGGGATTTTTGATTTAGGTTTTCCGTATTTGTAAACTTCATCTGGAATAGCAACTATCCAAAATGTAACAGGTTCGTTTTCATCTGTGCTATACGTCTTCAATGCCTCAGCATACAGGTTTGCAAGATTGTGGACTCTTTGATGAGGGTCTTGATACTGCAAATAAAGATTAAGCATGTTAGTGTCAATTGAAACTTCTTTAATAGCCTTGAAATTCAAGGTCATTCCAAAAACAGTTTCAATACCTGGAAAATAAGGTCTTGCAACATCAGCTTTGGTTCCATAAACGGGTTTCATAATTGATTGAAGCCACTTTAATACTCTTGCTCGACTGACATCAGTTCCCACTATTCCTATCGAAGGATTTGTAAATTTATCTCGAGAATAGGAACCAAATAAAGTTAGCCCATCCCTTGGGTCGTATGCCTCTTGGTTATAACCAAAAATTAACTTCGGTTCATCTATATGGATTAGCTTATTCATCTTCATCCTCCTCTACATTTATTTCAGTTTCTAAAAACTCTTGTTCCTCATCTTCTTCAAAGTCACCAATTAATAAATCAAGACGATTATCTTTTGTAGGCTCTTGGTAGTCCACATCTGCCTCAAAAGAAATTGTATAAGGAAGCATTTCAAGTAATTGTTCATCAGTAAATACCGTTAATATTTTCCCTTCATCGTCTTTTAGAGAATGGAGCATAGCCATAAGTAAATCACGCCATTCTTTATTAAACATCATTCTGCCCTTTTTTCTTCTAGCTGAAAACATTTTTTCTTCATCTTCCCATTTCTTAAATCCGTTTGTTGTGAATATTAAGTGAGATTTAATACTGTAACACAAAAAAGGGTCTAATAAGACCTTGAAACTGATGCCGAAATGCCAGCTATCATCAAAGAATTTTCCATACAACGTCCTTAATGTTTTACCTCCAGGATAATCTGCTCTTACTTTAACTGCTTTTGTTTTGTCTAATTTGTAAAAAAAGCAATCCTGTTTGCCCGCCATTTTATGGCGAGATAAACCATTTCTAAACATTGTGTCTTTCATCGATTTATTCAGTAGTCTTTTTAGAAAACTTTGTGCATCGGCAAAAGTGGGGAAGTCATCTTTGGCGTAACCATTCAAAATATCAGGAACAGATAATTTGAAAGTATCAGTTGGCAATATCTCAATGTTGCCATGCTTAGTGCAAAAGCTAATAATGTTTTGCTGAAAAGCAATTACGCAATTTCCATGTCGTGCTTTTGGATAAACGGTGTCTTCCTCTCCAATGGCCCGTGCCTGCTTTTCATTTAGGTATTGAAATACAAAAATATTTTCCGGAAGTGAATTTATTTGCCACCAGTTGCTATAGTAACGTCTTGTTTGTGGTACAATACCAGAAAACAAAGTGTATCGATTATGTGCCCAGTTTGTAATTATTTCTGTCTTACGTTCTTTAGAACGGGGAATATTATCAAGTTCTAATTTTCTCAATAATTTATGCAACCCATCAGTCCAACTTTTTTCGAAAATGAAATGATTGTAACGATTAAGTCCAATTCTTATATCAAAATTTACGCTGTCAATTTTTATTGGGTAAATGAAGTCTTTTAGTTTATACTTTTTTGCCAGACTCCTCGCAAATTCATATTCATCAATTACAAAGTCCTTCTTGAAAGTAGAATTCGAAAAGATTAATAGGAATCTACATGAATTTTCTTCAATCTCTTTTTGTATCGCATCTGAAAAATCTCTCTCCCCACCATATAAGCCCTCTAAATCGCACCAACATTTATAACCAGCAAGGGTGAGTTGTGTATATAGCCATTCTGTAAAAGGATTATCTTCAGGTGTTGCATGGCTTATAAATATGGTGTCCTTTTCTTTATTCAAAATAGGTATTTACTTTTTAAGAAATTTCAATCAGTTGTTTAATTGATATAATGTGAATTTATAATTTTGTTCTTTTAAAAATTAATAAAATTTAGAAACCTGCATCACTTAAAAATCTCGGAGAATTTGAAAGTGCAATCCTAATAATAGCCCTCCAGTAATTACGCCCCTTGCTTACTTTCATATTTGCAGCCTCTGTTTGTAAGTTTGTCTGAATTTGAGCCCTTGTCATTATGCCAACAGAAGGTGTAATCGCATTTAATACATCTATAATTTCACTATTGCTTCGATGTTTATATCTATCTGTTAAAAGCAATGTATTATAGTGGTTTTCAATAGTAGCTCGAATATTTGCTGGAAGTACTGCAGCATTAATATTAAAGTCTGCTTGCGGGACATTATTCCGATAAACTATAGTACAGTTCAAATAATCGACATTAGGCAATGTGTCGTAGTAATAATTAATTATTTTTCGGTTGCCTAATAATAACCATTCTTCTCCTTTTTCTGTATTGCATTTTGAACAGCATGGAATTAAATTGATAGAAAGTGCTGAGAATTCTGGAAAATAAAACTGCGGTAAATAGTGGTCAAATGTATTTGGTTCTCCGATGTTGCAATATTGACATTCGCTTCTTACTAAAACATCCTGCTTTTCTCTGATTCTCGTTTTTAATGTAGCAAGATTATTTGATTTTGAATAACAGCCTTTTAATAATGCAATATTAGGAGCTGCAAATGGAGAAGCAGGAATAGCTTCAAGATTGATTGGATTTGTGTGATTTGTATAAACAGTAATTCGATTTAATACATTGGTACGAATTGCTTGCAAAGGCGTTCTTTCAGCTAGGTTTTTGTTATTTACAATACTATCCCAATAGCTAATTTTTCTTGTTAGCGGAGTTAAATTTTTCATTGCTTATAAAGGGATTGTAAATATATTTTTGTACTTAAGCTTAAAGGCAAACTGTATTCTTCAAAGATTTTTATTATTTCTTCATAGCTTTTATCTTTTGAGAATTTTAATAAAAATTCTCGATAGTACTCATCATGACTTGTTGTGTGAAATATTCTTTCTGTGATTGTGTTTAAATTCTCACCGAAGGTTTCAATATCTAATCCTTTTACGCTTGGAGTATTTACCAGTCTCTCAATAACTATTATATCCTTTGAAGGGACTTCCTGAACGACTTGTGGGGAATGTGTTGAAATGATTGCATAAGAGTCAAACCTTGTTAGAATTTTATTTACAACGTTGATGAAAAGTGAAATACTGTTGGGATGCAAATGAGTTTCGGGTTCATCGATTATTAATAAAGATTCATTGGTTATGTATGCCAACACTTCGGCTAAAATTAAAATCATTATTATTTGCCCTGAACTATACTTCGAAAACCCTTCATCATCGTAAAGGGTAAATTCTTTTTTATTGAACTCGATAAAATCTTCATCTAAAATATCCGATGCAATTTCATCTGAAAGTATCAGTGAAATATATTTCCCAAATAACTGAGTTCGGTCTGATTTAGTTAATACAGCAAATGCCTTATTTACTCTAGTATAAATCTGGTTCGGGGTCAGAAAGCCTTTTCCACTCTGAAATCCGCAATAATAATAACTATATGTTTTCGTTTGTTTAGGTTTGGGGAAACTATCAAATAAACTGTATGAAATTGCAATTACTCTGCTAAATGGCGGTAGGTATTTTGTAGAAAACTGTCCTTGGGCTTCATGCCCACTAAGCGTAGAGGCTAACTTCCCAATATATTGAGTTTTGCCTGTTCCGTTTTTTCCAATGATTACTTTTATTCTAAAGGGAAGATTTTCTTTTTCAGAATAATCAAAACGGATAGAATGCTCATCTGTTGCATTTCCAATTTGAGTAGAAAATGTAAAGCGAAGGACATTATCGATTTTAATGTTTTTATAAATTTTATTTCCTTCTTGCAATGCTTTTTGAGCCTCACTACTTCTTAATAACGAAGTTTTATATCCTTTCTCATGTTCAAATAAATCAACCAATCCTTTATTAATTGCCAAGTCATTTACTGCATCAAGAAAATAATCTGCGGTTTCTCTGTCTAATTTATCTCGAAGATTGGAATAATAGCGATTTGATTGCCCTAATGAACAAATATTATCATCAAGAGAAGTAAAACTGCTGGGTAAATCTCCTGTGCTTTCATCTTTATTCAAAAACTTTGCTGCACCAATTGACACAGATTCACTAGTTGAAGTATAATATTCAATTTCATATTGTGTTTGAAATCCAAAATCGTCCCATTTGTCTTTCGATAAAACGAAACAAGGAAATAAATGATAATCCTTTTTAAATTCTTCATTTGAGTAAAAGAAAATTTCTTTGCCGCTAATAAGTATTTTATCTTTTTTAAAAATATCTTTTATTGTTTCAAGATTATTGATTCTTGAAATTGTTGAACGGTAGGCACCTTTATTTTTTATAATAAATGGCTCAAATTTCTTATCCCACTTTATTTTTAAAGTTTGCCCGTCTTCGTAGTTTTCAATTACAGTACCTGTTGCATGAATTTCGAGAATAGATATAGTTTCGTCATCTTCTTTTCTGGTGTATGTTGTTTTAGCAGCTATTCTAGAGCCAACTTCAACTGAATTTACTCTTTCTAAATATTTATCTTCAAAGCCATTCTCCCAAATTCCTTCTTCAAGAAAACGGGGTAATTGATTCTAGGGGTCAGTTCCTTTCCAAGTAAATCCAACACAATAATATTTAATGATGTTTGCCATACTAATTGAACAAATAGAGAAAATTATTTTATGCCCTATTTATGATTTTTAATTGTCTGATTATGAAGATACTTATAATGAGTAAGTTATAGACCTTATGCTTGTCAATTGGGTGGTGGGTGGGCTTGGGTGCCGAGTAAAGATATATTGCTGAAGTGTCGAACAAATGATGATAGATATTCGTCAGCTGGGGTGGGTGGGTTGTGCGTTGGTATTTTTAGCTCTTTGCAAGGTTGGCTTTGTGTCGGGGTTTGTGTGCCTTGCAATGTGCTAAAAATAGCGTGGGGCAGGACGGCAAAGTCTTGGGTGTTTAAATATGTACGGAATGCTCAAATAGGGTGACATACAACTAATAGATTGCCGTAGACATGTTATATCTAATTGTGCAATAAATTATTATATAAATCATTAACGCAATCAATAATAATAATAAAATCCACTAAATTCTTCGAAAAATGGGCAGGTGTTATTAATAAAATATCTTGGTGTTTGAAATCGGATTACACGATGTTACAAAACAAATTCAATTCAACATACCCGTAAAATTACCCTATTTCATTTCTAAATAATTCCGTAAAGAGCCATATACTAAACCTACCCAAACTGTTTAATCTATTCATTGCGCAAACGTGCGTTAATTGTCGCAAACCTTACAAGGTATATTGCAGCTTTTCCAAATTCGGTTTCATAAATACATCTTATACAACCCTAAAATACCTATCAGAAATAATATGATAATTCAAATGAAACATGAATTTATATTCTCAATCCGGACTCAGTCCGGCAGATTATTAATGGCATCAAGTCATCCTTCGTAAGACTTGCGCCAGTTGAAAAAGCTGAGATTATTTGTACAAAAGCCCTTGTTTTGGCAGCACGCATGTTGGTGGAAGTGCATTGTAAGTTTATTTTAATAATTCATTCTAAAGTGCATATAAATAATCCTGTTCTATAAAATCATAGAAATGGTCATTTTTATGACTTTTGCTAGAGGTAGCTGTAGATATAAAACGATAACTAAGAACATTCAAAATATTTCTGTTCGAACTGTATAGGTAATATTTTGAAGCAAAACGAAGTGGTGAGTTCACATAATGTACAACTTTATATAAATTATCAAATATCACGACTACAGAATCATCATTTTCACCAAAATAATTCGAACTAAAGCCCCGTCCAGTTACATTTCCTCTATGTGAACCATAAGCAAATTCAAATTGTTGATTTGGAACAAGTTTTATAATATCATTAGGATAAACTATTCCTCCTTTATAATAAAGAATATTTATTGAATGTTGCGTAGTATTTATAATTGTTGCAGTATACAAACTATTGTAATCCCTAGAACAACTGAAGTTTAGAAATAATAGCAGGAAAAAAAATACTTCATATAATAATTTTAATAAAAACTTAAAAGTTGATTAATTTGATCGTCTGTAATACCCAATGGTTTATTGTTTTTCAATTCTTGCCCTAATGAATTTAAACCATAGCTATGTTTTAGGATTTTTTGCTCAATAAAAGGCAAGGTGTAGCCTGATACTTCATCATTAACAGAGTCATTAAGATAACCGATATAGGGTAAAACGTTCGGTGTTGTTGATTGTAGGAAATAGTAGTACTTCTCCTTGGCTGCGCCATAAATTTGGCCTGGCTCTATGGCGTAAACCGCTGTCCAATGTAGAAAAAAAGTTCAAGCCATCTGTACAAAATGGCTGCATTAGCAATGCTCATTTTAGTAGCATGTGCCTTACTAGTTAATTAACTCTAAAAACGTATTTCCCAAACCCTTCAGCATCTTTTATAATAGCATTATTTAACCAAGATTGACCTCCTAGATATTGAGAGGCGATATTTAAATGCTTATCAGGAACATTAAAATTTACGTATAGAAGTGATTCGAAAGAATTATTTATTCTCAATTGTCCTGCTTGTGAAACTACTTCCAAATAATAAATTCCTTTTTGTTGTGGTTTGAAATTAATTATAACTTTATAAGGTTTAGTGGTTTTCTCGAATTCAAAACTAAATGTATTTGTCGGACTTATACTTCCATATGTAGTCCAATAATTGGGAGGATACATTAATGAGGCTGAACTATTTATAGTATCTATTTTATTTATATACATGTAAAATTGTGCTTTTTGAAGTGATTGAATAGGGAAAATACCTGATGTATTAAATATAGTATCAGGTATTTGCACACTTATTTTTAAAGTGTCCCCTAAATTTATATTCTCATTTGTATTATTAAGTGTGGCTCTAAGTTTCAAATTTTCAAAATTGAAAATATCCTTTTTATCTGGGTCGCAAGAACTGAATAATATAATATTAACTGCGAGGAGGCATAAACAAATTATTTTCATTTTAGTATAATTTAAAGTACAACCAAAATGCGGCTGCTAATGATTTATAATTAAAAACATGAATAGCCATGTCTTTCAAAAATTTCGTTTACTTCACTACGTCCAAGCCAAGGATACAATCCTATAATTTCATTTCTATATATACAAATCTCATCAATTTTTGGCCCAAAAGCCTGATATAATTGTTTTATCGTTAAACCTCCAGTTCTATCCCAAATATCTTCATCAATGTCATTATTATTTATATCCATCAGGTCATTATAAATGCCAGTTGGTATCCAATTATTGAAAAACCAAAACTCTTCCTCAAGTGCATCGTCAAATCTTAAAAAATCACCTCGCCATGCACTTAATTTTTCACCCATTGGGTGGTTCCTTAAAGCATAATTAGTTCCTATAAACTCCGCCCAACTTTCCCCTACACCAATGTTTCCATCATCGGTGCCTGTTCCACATCCATAACCTCCACAATTTCCATTTGGCCTTAAAGTAGCAGCTATAAAATCTAACCAATATGCTTGACCTGCTCTTTGAAAATGCGTACCATGACCTAATTCGTGGAAGGCCGTTTGCATCAACCTTGCTGAATAACTTTGTCTTTCAATAGTCCCATTTGTTCTAATTGTAATATCAGGCAATAATCCTGTAAGCAAATTAAAAACATTTGGAAAATCATTATGAGTAGCACCTCCTAATAAATCGGCAATATATTGCAAAACGATTGAACCAATATTTAATCCAGATAAATGACCAAGCATTGGCGCTGAGGAATTACCATTCCTGTCTGCCCAATGTGCATATATTGTTAAAGAATTAGGTGCTCTTGTAATTTCGTCGGACTCTGTATATTGGTCATGCAAAACTACAGAATGCATAATTTGAGCCCAATATCTATTTTGACGATGAGATGTAAATTCAAAATTTATATCTCGTCTCATTTGACAGGCACTAACCCAACCACGAATATGAATTGAACCTACTATAAATTGAATAGGTAGTGATAAAACCCATGCTCCTTGTGTATTAAAAGGTTTTATGTTTACACGAGAATTTTTTGCTTTGGTTCCCATAATGGTCCCACCTATAAATCGCCAAGGAAATCTATAGTAACCGTTACCATCTGTATGTGTGAAAATAGGTATCCCGAAAACAAGACCCCATACCTGCATACCTGAAACATTTACCATTCTGTCAGTTTCTTGATCTAAATAACTTACAAAGCCTTTTGGTCTTTTAAACAAACATATACGAATTCTTGCTATCATCTCTTCAGTATAGCCAGCTTCCCTAAAAGCTTGAAATTGCAATGTCGTATCTTCTTCATCTGGAAGGTAAAGTTCATCCAGCACTTCAGCATTAAGTTGATTTATTAAAGTTACTCCTGAAGTTGTATTTTTCTTAACAACCGCATAAAGTTTACCATCTGCAAGTTCTATAGCCTTTTCTTCATCTAATGCAAATTCATCATTATAAAGTTCTCCATTCGCAAATGGAAAATCCATTATATGAATAGTAGTGTCAGCCTCAAGTTCTTTTAAAATATTACCTGTAACAGAATTTGGATCAAATTTTAGATACGTATACAATCGATCTTCGTCATTTTCAAAAGTTCGGTTAGGAGTTAATACGTTTAGAGATTGTTGAATAGTTAAAGTTGCTTGTGCTTTTTGAATGTTTACAATAGAAAAGGGATTAACTCTTGGTAAAGGCTTTTCAAATTTTTTAGAAGGCATTTCTATTACTTTATCAACATGCAAATCTTTCTTACATGCAGAAAAGAAAATTGAAAATCCTAAAATTGCAAATATCCAAAGATGAATAGGTTTTGATGCTTGTTTTAATTTCATAATGAACGGTATTTAAATTATTAAATAATAAGTAGTTACTGTACAAATTCTTTAGTATGCTTTGGAATAGCTACTAACTCTTAAAATCAAAATGAATAGCATCTAAGCCAAGGATATTTACAATGCTACAACACAAACCCCACAAAAGATACCCGTAATATTCCCCTATTTTATTTCAAAATAATTTCGTAAATGCCTTAACCCAAAACCTCCCCAAACTGTCTATTCTTGTCTATTCAATGCGCAAACATGCGCAAGATGTCGCAAACCTGCCAGGGTAAATGATAGCTTTTCCATCTTCGGTTTCATAAATACATTTTATGAAATCAAGAAACATACATCCATCAGATCCGTCTGATTTTATGATACGGCCTGCCCGAGAAAATATACAGGCATTGGTAGAGGCTACCTTATTAATTACAAAGGCCAGCATCTGGAAAGGAAGTGATTTTTCTACAGGGCAACTAAGCACCATCCAACATCAACTGACCAATCATTTGTTGAATGCAGCAAGTCCCTATGACGCCTACCGGCAACTTGTGCAGGAAATATTAACGCTGCATAACCTTGTGCTAAATAACAAAGTTTGTCAGTCAATTTTTCTTTCCAAATTGTCTGAAGTTATATCTCCTAACGTTAACTTTCCAAGAACATACACAAATGTGTACCATGTCTTCGCAGAGTCGGTGCTTAGCATGGTGGAAGATCCTTCTGCTGCGAATAAAAACTATTGGGTTGAATTGTTTAAAGAAAGAAATGCTGATTTTAGTTTACAACTTTTCTATACCATCATTCACGAACTTTCAATTTCCGCTTTATGAATTCGTCAGAGCGTTTAATTATAACGAGTAAGGATGTTATGATCATCACGGGCCTTTGCCTGCGTAGCTCCCAGCGTTTGTTGCAAAAGATCAGAAGCCTGAATCCGTCAGCGCATCAATTTGTTTCGGTGGAGGAATTTTGTAAGTATATGAGGCTGGATGAGGAGAAGGTTATGAGGAATTTTAACCGCTGATGGGTGTGATGGACCGCTGATGAGTGGGATGGATGGGATGTCTGAACCGCAGATGGGTGGGATGGGTGGGATGAGTGAGATGTCTGGACCGCTGATGGGTATGATGTAAGGGATGTATGTAATTATTTTTGGGTTGGAGGTTGGTTAATTACTAATTTTTTTTCATGAATCAATCTATGAAATTTGAGTCTGGGCTCTCCAAAATTAATGAGTAACCCCAACTTCATTTTGAATGCCTCCAGATAATTTAATGTTTGACAAATATGAACTTTTTCTAATTGTGTTATGGCTTTTAACTCAACCAGTATTAACCCGTTTATAAAAAAGTCAACCCGTCTGGAACCGATCTCCTGTTCTTTATAAAAGATAGGTATTTCCAACTCTCTTACATATTCAAGATTATTATCTCTTAATTCAATGGCCAGGGCTCTTTGGTAAATAACTTCCTGGAAACCGTTTCCCAACCGTGAATGAACAGCCATAGCACATCCAATTATTTTTGCGGTAATATCTGAATGTTCAAATTCTTTTTTAATCATGTTTCAAATTAATAAATAGCTGAACGTGTATGTACATCTAAACAATTAAACGCTCAAGTAAATGCTTACATACACATAAGCATTTTACTAACCCCCATACAATTCATCACAACTATCACACTAATCCCACCCATCAGCGGTTCAGACCAATCCCACCCATCACACCCATCAGCGGTTCAGACAATTTCGCGGTTCAAACAAAAAAAGGCCTTTCGGCCTTTTTATCATTTAATAAATCTTCGTTTAATATATCCCCAAACCAGCGTGACGGCGAAACTAACGGTGGCGCCAATGGCTGCGAGCACAATGGTACTCATGATTTCTGCTTTGTCTAACTGAAAAAGCAGTACGGTTGTCAGGCCTCCGATCATTCCGGCGCGGGTGCTAGTTTCCGTAACCGGGTTCACGCTCCTCTCCTTTTTCGGATTCCGCTTCTGTTGCCGTCTGGCTTACCGTAGATGCCACCGTTCCGGCAACAGCCAGGTAACCGGCAATTTTAAGGATCAACGCCGGCAATGCCACAGGCGTGGTTAACAAAGTGCCGCCAATGGCCGCAATGATCAACCCGATGTTCCGCAGCTTTCTGAAAAACTTAGGCGTGGGTTGTTGTAATCTTTGCTGTATAGTCATGTTTATGTTATTAATATTTATAAATGCTCCCAACCATCTTTCAATGCCGGGAGGTTTGCATAACAAGATTAAATAGCTTTTTTAGTTTTAAAAATTATCTGTCGCATTTACACACATTTGTACATATACGTCGCATTCTTTAGTAGAAGAATAAAAAGAAATGCTTGTGATATATTTTTTTCAACAACAAAAAAACTACACAACGTTGTGCGTGAATCCTTAATCCATCAGAAAATGGACACAACGTTGTGTGTGAATTTTTTCAACGCTAAAAAATGAACACTTGTTAGTGTCCAAACCTGATTGATGCAATAAAATGGTCACACCCATTTTTATCGGGGCGTTCAGCTATAATGCACACGTGCAAAAATGTACAATTGTGTACAATAACGACAAATGCGTCAGCACATTTGGCAATTCGCTGAACATCATATTATCATTGCATCAGGATGTTTACATGACAAATAAAAAAATCATCCACATTATAAAAATGAAAAATTTAAAATCCGTAAGAGAACAATTAGGACTATCGCAAAGCGAACTGGCAGAATTTTTTAAGATTAGTCGCAGCGTAGTAGCCATGACAGAAAAAGGAAAAAGAAACCTGGACACGCCTACGTTGATCAAAATGTCGAAGGTGGAAAATTTTATCAACCAGTCAATTCATATACATAATAGCCATACCGTTGCTCCTGGTACTGAGGAAGCATTGAATACCAGTCGCGAAGAGTTGTTGAATGCCCAACACATGAACCATGTTCAGATGTGGAGCCTCCGAATAAGGCTGGATAATCTGCAAAAGAAAAAACAGCAGCATTTATTATTAAAGGATGTTGTCAATTATTTTCAGCAGCAGGAATTCACGGAAGATTTTAGTTTATCCAGAATCGGGCTTAATAATAAAGAACCTGCAGATCCGGAACCATTGGAAAAGCAAATGGCAGTGCTGGAAATGAGAAAGAAAAATATTGAATCCGCCCTTGAGAAACTACATAAAGATCCAGACTATGAACAAACCAATTATTAATAACAATTAAAATTTAAAAAATATGGAATACTCTTTAAGTCAGATTACAACAAGAGAAGACTGTGATGTGTTGCTGGATGCAGCCATCGCAGAAAAAAGAAACCTGGAGATCAAGAATCTTCAGCTCGACAAACAATATGCAGAAGTGACCACAGGGTCTGCGGGCATTGATGCAACTTTGCTGGCTACCAGTTCGGAACTGACGGCCCTGGAAAGCGTGGTGGCTACGTTGCCGGAAGGTGAAACAAAGGAAACCATGCAAACGAGGATCATGTCGCTGACGTTGAAAAAGCGCCAGCTCACTACTCGCCGTGAGAATTATGGTATCATTGCGCTCCTGCAAAAGGAATATGCCATGACGTGCATCGATAAGGAGATCATTGAAAATGATGCTTATCGTGAAGCGTTGGAAAGAAGAAAGAGCGAATTTTAAACTCAATGCTTCTAAGATAAAGAACCCGTCCGCAAAGGCGGGTTTTTTTGTCTGAACCGCAGATGGGTGGGATGGCTGGGATATGATGTCTGAACCGTTGATGGGTGTGATGTATTTGATGTATGGGATGTATGTTATTATCCTTGGGTTAGGGTTGGTTAATTACCTAATTTTTTTTCATGAATCAATCTGTGAAATTTGAGTCTGGGCTCTCCAAAATTAATGAGTAAACCCAACTTCATTTTGAATGCCTCCAGATAATTTAATGTTTGACAAATATGAACTTTGTCTAATTGTGTGATGGCTTTTAACTCAACCAGTATTAACCCGTTTATAAAAAAGTCAACACGCCTTGATCCAATCTCCTTTTGTTTATAATAAATCGGCATCTCAAGTTCCCTTACAAAATCAATATCATTATCTTTTAATTCAATGGTAAAGCTCTCTGGTATATAACATCCTGGAAACCGTTTCCCAACTTTGAATGTACAGCCATAGCGCATCCTATAATTCGAGAAGTCAGATACGAATGCTGGAATTCTTTATTAAGCATTGATAAATGTAACTTCCCTCATAAAAAAAATCGCAGTACAAACATTTACAACACTAAAAAGTATTTGAAATAGTATCAACTAAAACTTATCCCAACCATCCCACTCATCTGTGATTCAGAAAAGTAAGGAGGTTGAGAAAAGGACCGTATCCCAGCCATCCCACCCATCTGCGGTTCAGAAAAGTGAGGAGGCTGAGAAAAGGATCGTATCCCAACCATCCCACTCATCTGTGGTTCAGAAAAGTGAGGAGGTTGAGAAAAGGATCGTATCCCAGCCATCCCACTCATCTGCAGTTCAGAAAAGTGAGGAGGTTGAGAAAAGTATCGTATCCCAGCCATCCCACCCATCTGTGGTTCAGAAAAGTGAGGAGGCTGAGAAAAGGATCGTATCCCAGCCATCCCACACATCTGCGGTTCAGAAAAGTGAGGAGGCTGAGAAAAGGATCGTATCCCAGCCATCCCACCCATCTGCGGTTCAGACAAATATTTTCACCCTCATACAAAGAATCCCCCAAAGAAGGTATTTGTTTATATTGTACTCATTACCCAACCGGCATGAACATATCAGATTATATCCGGGAAGCAAACAACGGCAGTATCGCTGCGAAGCGTTATCTCTACCAGCAAATGCGCAGGGACAACTGGATCATTTGCAAGCGTTACTTAAAAGACGACCTGGAAGCAGAAGACGTACTCGTAGACGCATTTTGCCATCTGGACAAAAGCCTCCACGGATTTAATTATATCAACGACCTGGCCTATTATGCGTATACCAACCGCATCGTAGTACATGAATGTTTGAAGCGACTGAAAAAACAACACGTGTTTCTCGTTTCTGATAGTCACGCCGAAGATATAGAGGCCGATGATAATGTACTGGACACCCTTACTACCCGGGAGATCATGGAACTGATACTGAAGCTACCGCCGGGTTACCGCACCATCTTTAACCTGTACGTTATAGAAGGCTATCCCCATACAGAAATCGCAAAGATGCTCGGCATATCAGAAGGCAATTCATGGTCGCAACTCTCAAAAGCAAAGAAAATGATGCAGAAATTATTAACCGCAAAAGGAATTTATTATGACCAACAAAAGCGTTAACTGGACAGAACGCATACGTGATCTCCGGGCAACGGAAGCGGAAATGCCTCCCTTGGAACCGGCATGGCGAAAGGTGGAGAAAAAGCTGAGCAACAAAAGAAGAACACGAATGCAAATATTGTATTGGGCTGCGGCTGTTATTATACTTACATTGATCCTCCCACGATTAGTACAACAGCAGGATAGCAAAGAAAATAAGATCGTCGGGACGCCTGCTCCATCTCAACAAAAATTTAATCCGACCATTGTAAAAGGAGATTCCAACAACGCCATTTCAAAACGTCAGATTATTCACCACAAAAATCAAATTCCAAACTTAATTACAACAACACCAGACGTTGCTAAAGTTGCAGATACACAAAACAAAATAATTACAAATCCGGTGATTCTAAAAGATACCCAGGTAGAACCGGTATTTGTACAAACCAAAACAAAAAAAAGGTCACTCAACGTCATACATGAAAATGAGTTGCCGGACCCTTCCCTACCCAGCCAAACTACTGCCAATACCCAATACCGTTTGTTACCCGGTTTCAAAGAATATGAACGGCCGGAAGAACCACCTGTACATTCCCTTCATTTAAACACACAAAATTAAATTATGAAAAAATTATTATGGCTGATGGTGATCTGTATCACCGGGCGGGCATCGCATGCACAAACCGCCAATAACCTGTTCGATCTTTCAAGTCACTATTTTAAATACCGATACCTTATTCCTTTAGAAAATAAAGAAATGATGCAGGTAGAAGTTACCCGCAAAAGCGACCTCCGTCTGCTGAAAAATACCGATACCATCATTAAAGAATATGTAAAAGAACTGCGGGTGCTGCAGGATAGTTTGCCGGATGAAATTATCAGCAACCGCATAGATTATTTGATTCAGGACAATGCCATCCGAAAATTCAGGGTGCACCCGATGGCAACCAACTCCACGCAATATGTAATGATGAACGGAAAGCCAGCTCTTTTAAAAACCAACCAGGATACAGTTACCATTACGGCTGTACTAAGCGTAGGTACCGGTATTGCGGCAATAGAGGACGTGCGCTATTTCCGGCTCACGTTTTTTATGAACAGTATCCACAATATGAAAACCTATTCTTTTTTTCAGGATAAGGTGGATGCGCTGGCTAACAACGTAACAAAAGCATTGTTTAAAAATCAACAGTTAGCCTTACGGTACAAAAAAGAACTGGGCGCACCGGATCCAGAACCGAATAAATTATTGGTGTTTCGTGGATCTGTAGATGTACAGAATTATAAAAACCGCTTTGTGCCTTCTAATACGATCGAATTTGCTTTTATCCAAAAAACGGAAAAGCGGATTGATGATGTAGGACTAAGTGGTGAATTGCATTTTATATTCAGAGAGGAAGCAGGAAAAATAAAGGCTTATAAAAATGTGTTCGTCACGTTTTCGTATGAATGTACCCGGTTAAAAGAAGCAGGCAAACCATTTTCCGGAAGATATTTTTCTATTGGATACCGGGTAGCGGGTGAAGGAGATTTCTATGATCCGCATACGTTCAAATTAACGACAGGTCAATTTAGTTTTGAAAATGGCACTACTAAGGTGCAACCGGTTTTTTATTTTAATGATTTCTTCAAAAACATCACCCCTTCGCTGCGGATCGTGCAGCGTTTTTAAAACTTTAATCATGCAAACAACAAATAATAGAATTGAGATTCGTGCGTATAGTGTAAAGGAATTGTGTAACCTGTATCAGGTGAGTTATCGTACTTTTTCACGTTGGCTGAATACGGCGAAGAAAGATATTGGTGAGCGTCCCGGAAGGTTTTATACGCTGGTGCAGGTGGAGAAGATATTTTCTGAGTTCGGTTTCCCCTTACCTGGTGGAGTTAGCCACTAAGACACAAAAGTTAACACAGAGGACACAAATTATTTCTGCCTTGTGTCCTCTTGTATTTTCCTCTGCGACTTTGTGGTAAAATAAAACTAACCAACAAGTCATAAAGTAAAGTCAATACAAAGAACAATAGTAAATCCGTCCATCCATGTCATCTGTGTTCCATTTCAAACTTTCCACTTATTCAACCTTCCAAAAAACGCCCATAAAATTTCCCCGATTCCTTTATCGTTCTTTCCTGTGTTTTAAAATCAACATGCGTCAATCCAAATCTGGGTAGATATCCCTCTGCCCATTCGAAATTATCAGTAAGGCTCCACACAAAATATCCTTTTACATTCACGCCCTCCTTCTTCGCTCTTAAGACTTCCCATATATGATTTCGCAAATAATCAATACGATTAGAATCATTAATAATACCCTCATGTATGTCATCCGGAAAAGCAGCACCATTTTCTGTAACGATCAATTGTTTGATGTTACGATACCGGTTATATTTTTTTAAAATCTCATACATACATTCCGGATAAATTTCCCAGTTCATTACCGTTACCGGAACATTTCTTTTGTGCGCTTTAATTATTTTTGCCTTTACAAAGGGTGTAAGTAATGACGCCGAAACTATTTCTCTTGTATAATTTTGTACACCAATAAAATCCATATCAAATTGCTGCATCTTTTCATCGCCGGGCTGCATGATAGCATGCATCCTTTCTAAAAATTTTAAATCTTTATAAGGATATCCCAATCCCAGTAAAGGCTCAATAAACATTCTGTTCACGAGGGCATCTACTCGTACAGCTGCGGATTTATCTGCAACGGAATTCGTATAAGGATGTATGAGAGATGTTGAAAACGTGGTGCCCACCTGTAAATCTGAGCGCATGCTTTTCATGATGCGTCCTCCTTCTGCCTGGCACAGTGTTGCATGGTGTGCCGATTTCAAAAAATTATGTATACCTTTTTTACCGGGTGCATGAATACCTAAAAAATATCCGGCTCCGGTAAATACCATAGGTTCATTTAATACCATCCAGTTTTTTACCCGATCACCAAAATATTGTATACAGGTGTGTACATAATCCGAAAACCATCCTACGATATCACGGTTTGTCCAGCCTCCTTTTAACTCAAGGGCATGCGGAAGATCCCAGTGGTAAACAGTTATCCAGGGCGTGATGTTTTGTGCAAGACAAAAATTAATCAGCTCATTATAAAATTCAATCCCCTTCTCATTTATTTTTCCTGAACCATCCGGATATATTCTGCTCCACGATATGGAAAAACGAAAATGCGGAATATTCATTTTTTTCAGCAACAGAATATCTTCTTTATAGCAACTATAAAAATCACAGGCATGATTACCATTTTGATTTTGCCAGATCCTGCCTTTTGAATTGGTAAATACATCCCATATACTTACACCTTTATCATCAGCCTGATGCGCCCCTTCTGTTTGATAAGCCGCTGTTGATACGCCCCATACAAAGTCATCCCCAAACTCTTTTCTGGTCATTTGTTTTCCAATTGTTTTAGGACGCCGCGAATACTAATGTTTTTAAAATCAGCTAATGATTCTATTGATTTGGGCCTGCCTTTTAATCCGCTATGGGCATGTTTTTTTAGAATCATTTGTACAATGGCGGCTGTTTGATCTTCATATTGTACATCCGGTTTCTCTTCTGATAATATCCAGCTACGGATAGATACCAGGTGTTTTTTCTTCAGGCTTTTTAAAACAGGAACACCCAATTTTTTTAATGCCTCCGCATTACATTGTTGTTCAAACTGTCCTTTCATAGGAATTACCATTAGCTTCTTTTTCATGTACATTGCTTCTGCAGGTGTTTCAAAACCCGCTCCGCACAATACGCCTGATGAATTGGCCATACTTTGTATGAAAGCATCATTTTGAATTGGTTTGATGATGATATTTTCCACTTCCACCTCCGCATCACAATGTTTGGAAAAAACTTCCCATCGTACATCATCACATTCTTTCAAAACCTTAATGATCCTATCATTAGAATAGGCAGGCAGATAGACTGTAAAATGCTGATCATCTTTCAACGGCAACGCCCTTATTTCTGAACGTATAACTGGTGTGAAAATATTTTTATCATACCTCTCAAAATGAAATCCATACTGATCAGATGTGGGTGCATATCTTTTTAAAACAGCTTTTCCTACGGGGTCAAACTTTAAAGGCCTCGGCGATTTTTTATTAACAACTGCAGCCTGATGGCTTAATGAAATACAAGGCTTATTTTTAAAATAACAGGCCCATGCAGAAACGGGTTCGAAGTCATTTAATACCAGGTCATACTGATCCACATCCAGTTGCATCACCTCTTTGTATAAATTTCTGAGATTGCTTTTTTTGTAGGTTTCCCAAACGTCAACGCCGCCTTTCTTTCCGAAAATAAAACTGAGCCCGTACAATCTAAAAGCCACGGGCCACGGAAGTTCGATATCACTCTGGATTCCACTGATCAAAATATCTACCTCATATTCTTTCATCAGCAGCGGTAAAATTTCTCTGGCACGGCTGATGTGTCCATTGCCGGTGCCTTGTATGGCATACAATATTTTCATAACGCTATTTTAAATTCTTTTACAAGATTGGTAAATATCTCTCCTACCTCCGGATCTGTTTGTTCCGCAACACGACTCTCTTTCATCCGCAAGTATTCAGAGGCATCAAATTTATACAGAGACCAGTTTTCATCCACATATTCTAAAGCAGTAAGATTCTCAATCCAGTCACCCGAATTCAGGTATAAAACTTTACCTTTCTCCAGGCTGATTTCCTTTATTTCCGGATGATGAATATGCCCGCAGATCACATAATCATATTTATTGTCGATGGCAATGGAAGCCGCGAGAATTTCAAAATTATTAATGAATTTAACGGCAGACTTTACACTGTTCTTAATTTTTTTTGATAAGGATAATTTGCCTTTATTAAATATCTTTTCTGATATAAAATTTACGAACCTGTTTAACAAGATGAGAAAATCATACCCGACAGCGCCCAGTTTTGCAAGCCACCTCGCATGCTGCATCGTAACATCAAAAACATCTCCGTGAAAGAACCATGCATTCGTATTATTGGCCAGAGGTAACACCAATTTATCAACCAGTTTAATGGACCCTAATTTAAACCCGGAAAATTTTCGAAGTAGTTCATCATGATTACCGGTGATGTAATAGATCTTCACACCTTTAGATGCCCATCGCAGGATATGCTTCACCACCTTCATATGACTTTTAGGCCAGTAGTTTTTTGAAAATTGCCAGATATCAATAATATCTCCGTTAAGAATAACTGTTTTAGGCTTGATCGATTTCAGATAAAAAAGAAGTTCCTTAGCATGACAACCATAAGTGCCCAGATGTATATCGCTTAATACCAGAATATCTATTTTTCTTCTGGCAGACTTCATGATACAGATTTAAAAAACGGGTGTTGAATGTATTTACATTTACTAAGTTGAGGAGTCGTAAACAAATTAAACCGGTTAACAATTTTTACAACATTAGTCTTGTATAAATGAAATGGATAATTCATTCCATTGCAATTTCAAATCACAAAATGTATTCAATATGAAATTATGGTTAAGAAAACATTAAGAAAGTTGCAAAGCATGATGCGTCCAGGGAGAAGCGTTGGCTTTAAGCGTATGAACAAATAAGGCTGATGAAAAATAAATCGCCGCATATTCATGGTAGGAAATCAACCCTGAATGTTGAATCGAAAAGGAATGATGGTATTGCTGATGATCAGAAATAATGAAATGATCTTTAAATAACGACAACCTGAATTTTTGATTTTCTATGTTTAATAAAAGGGTATCAACATTAATCTTATAGATACTTCCCACACATTCGTTAAATGAAGTAAAAAAAGATAAATACTGACCCAATAATCCCTTTTTTTCTATAAAAAAAAGCAGGGGTTTTTCCTGAATGAAGCGGAAAGAATCGGCATCTTTATTATACCTGAAATGGGTTTCACAAGAGGATCCTTTAACTTCCCAAAAATGAGATTGCTCAATTGTATTTACAGGAATCCATTCCATAATGCACCCAATGTACATTAAATCAGATATCAGAAATCAGTCAATTAAAGAAATAATAAAAAAATAATATTGGATCAATTTAACCCGTTTGACGAGCTTTCCTTTTGCGGTGATACAGCAGGTGTTTCAGTGGTTTTATTTTTTCCCAGCTTTTGTAAAAGTTTACCGGTTGCCAATCCGGCGGCGTTGTACATACCAACCGTAGTCAATATTTTTTTGGTTTTCTTCTACCATAAATGTTTTACATACCGATCACAAAAGCAATGCCGCTTGTTGCTCAGGATGGAAACATCATCTATAGAATAAATCATTCAATCAAACTGATCTGCAACAATACATTCCTTAAATTTTATTCTACAAAAAAAAATCCCGGCCATAAATAGCCGGGATGTACACCTACTAAAACCTATTGCTGAACCAACTTAGAATGTATTTTTTGAAAACCGGATATGCTTTCTTTCATTCCCGTTTATTAATACCAGCACATAATTTCCAAGGGAGAGGTTTTGAATGTTTAACCTGCTTTGTATTTTACCGGCAGATACCGTTTTGGTTAAGACAAGTGCACCGGCCATATTATAAATCTGGAACAAAGCGTTTTGTTGGGACAATGAATGGTGAACATTAATAAATTCACTAGCTGGATTGGGGAAAACGATCAGGCGCATACAACCCGGTGGCTCAATCGTTACGCTCGTTGTTGCGGTACATCCTGCAGCATCGGTAATATTAAAATTCCATGTGCCTGCTCCCCGTGTAAATACACCCGTTCCAACATAAGGCATTCTGCCACCTGCGCCTGTTATGCGTATTTCAGCTACACCACCGCATACCGTAATTCTTTTGGCAACTGCGTTAGCTAATAAGGTGTCTGGCTGAGTTAATACCACCGGGGCTCCTGCCATTATACAGCCATTGGCATCTTTAACGGTAATGGTATGAACACCAGAATTGACTGGAAAAATTCCTCCAGACTGAAATGCCCCTCCATCTATGTTGTAAGTATATGGCGAAGTACCTCCTGTTGCCAAACCTGTTAACGTACCCGAATTGGCAAAACAAATGATCGAATCTATCTGATAATTTAATTGAATTGCATTGGGTTGTACTACGGTCAACGAAATATTATTTTCGCATCCATAGGCATCCTGAACCGCAAATACATGATTGCCCGCAGGCACCGAAAATGTATTGGATAATTGAAAGCTGCTATTATTAAAATTGTATAAGTAAGGCATGGTTCCTCCATTAACCGAAATATTAATGTTGGATATTCCACCATAACAATTGATAGGTGTTTGATTTATGGTGATGATGGGTTGGGTGGGTTGCGCATTTACTATAATAGTTGTTGGCTGAGAGTTACATCCCGCTGCATTTTGAACAGATAAAAAATGGCTCCCGGAACTAACGATAAAACCTCCGGCAGGATAAACAGAAAAGTTACTGTTATCCAGGCTTACCAACATGCCCGTTACATCAGAGGTAATCAATATTTTACCTGTAGCATTCGTACAGGTGGGGTGCATAACTGTTACAACAGGAGGTGCAGGTATGAGCGGTTGATTGTTAATAATAATCTGAGTAGGTGAAGAAAAACAACCAGAACTATTTTGTACGGTAAGTGAATGTATACCCGGAAGCACAACATATCCAGATGAAGGATAATTGGAATAGGGCGAACCGTCCAGACTGAATGTTAATCCTGCAATAGATGAAGTTACCTGTACAAGTGCTGAATTTGAAACACAATCAGGTTGTACAACGTTGACTATTGGCGCATCTGGTGCACCCGATACATTATTGATGATTGAATTTGCAGAAGGCAAAGAAACACATCCTCCTGCATTGGTAACTGTAAAATTATAATTACCGGGCGATAAGTTGTTTATTAATACAGAACTACCGTTACCGGAAATATTTCCGGGCTGAATGGTCCAGTTTCCAACAGGTAATCCTGATAATACCAGTGAACCAGATCCCGAGATACAGGTGGGCTGGGTAATGTTATTTACCAATGGTGCAGCGGGTATGGCGGGTGGCGTATCCACAGAAAAATTCAAAGTGGAAGAAACACATCCATCCGCATTCATTGCGGTTAATGAATGTGATCCGGCATTTAGTGTATAACCCGACATTGGATAAGGTACGAAAGATCCGCCGTCTAAACTAAAGGTTAATCCCGACGTAGCAGAACTTACGGCAATGCTGCCCGTTGATACATTACAATCAGGTTGAATGATATTAACGGTTGGCACACCGGGCGCTGTTGGCGGTGTTTGAATGACGATGTTATTAGAAGGTAGGGAAACACAACCCAGTGAATTGGTTACCGTAAAATTATAAGTTCCTGCGGTTAGGGAAGTAAGGATGGCAGAAGCATTATTACCGTTGATATTTCCTGGATTAATTGTCCATGATCCGTTTGGTAAATTATTTAATTGAACGGAACCGGTAACCACCGTACAAGTCGGCTGTATAATGTTTGAAACAGTTGGAGCGGCTAATACAGCGGGTTCGGAAATGATGATATTGATGGTTTTGTTACACGAAGGCAGATTTATTTCGCGTGCATTGATGGCATAGTTGCCAGCCGTAACAGTAAAAATATTGGATGACTGATAAGGGCCTGCATTAAGACTATATTCTACTGAACCATTTGAGCCGTTTTCAACGATCGTTAAAGTTGAAGTACCACCATTACAGATGATGGCCGTAGCGGAGGCGGTAATATTTAAATTACAGGTGGGTGCATTAATTACATTGATAGTAGATGTTGAAACATTATCTGCGGTAATATCACCCGGTAAAGAACCCGGACCTGTACAAACTCCGGTACCCGGACCAAAAGATAACACTCCGGAAACCGTTGACGGACCTCCTACTGTTACGCCCTGCACTTTAATAAGAATTACCCTGGAAGCATTAACAGGAATAATATCGGTTCCATTGCAGATTTGTACCACCGATCCTGAATTATTTAAGATGATCCATCCTGCCGGAATTCCATCTTGCTGACCATTTGGCAATGCCTGACAATTGCCAGGTATACTTATTTGTGCTCTTACTTTATTTACACCTATGGCATTTGCAGGACCAGTATTTGAAATGTCTACCTGCACATATCCTACTCCACCTACATACACAATTCCAGAATTTTGTGTGAGGATATTGATAGATGCATTTGCCTGGCTTTTTGCAGCATGTATAGAAAGTAAAAAAGAAAAAAGAAAAAAGATAGATTTCAAATTTTTCATACCCGTATTTAATTATGCAATCCCAATTTGTTTGTAATAAAAAGTTGCGGCTGTTTTTGCAGATATTGGTGAGACAATATTAACGGGCGCAAAATAGAGTTTATACTGAGTGTAGAATGGTATCTAAGGTTATCAAATCTTGAAGAAATTATGAAGAAAAATATTTTGGATGATAAGTGAAAAGTAAAAAGGTAAAACCAAAAAGTAAAACTCTCTCACGCTGTGTTAGCATAAAATAAAAAGTAAAAACTAACAGTAAAAGTCTCTGTGTCCTCGGGCATTTCCTCTTCTCCTTTGTGGTTAAAAGAAATCAAATACTTACACCTTATCCCGTATTCTGTATCTCGTATCCCATATCCCGTATCCTGTATCCCGTATCCCGCATCCCGCAACCTGCAACCCGTAAAACAAAAACCCATCAACTACGTGATGGGCCTTTGTCTTTGTATTATTAGCAGATTATAACTTGATCACCTGCTTTGTTATTCTGTTCTTGCCTTGTATGATCTCTACCATATAAGAACCTGTTCTTAATTCTGATCCAAAGTTCAGTATTTCTCCAGGCATCATGTTCAACACCTTGTAAGTGCGGCCCATGATATCCATAACACGTACCTTGATTTGCTCCTTACCTGAGGTGATTACCTGTAGCTTAAAGCTGGTAGTACTCGGATTTGGAAATACTTTCGCTTCCATGGAAACTTCTGCCTGAATAGAAGGCTCAGTTTTTTTACCCGATTGTACAAACAATGGTCTTGAAGGACAACCAGTTTTTGCCAGCACGGCTATTTTAGCTGCTTTATAATTACTGAATCCGCAAGCAGAAAGGTAACGCACTTTAATACTATCGTTTATACCTGCAGCAGCGTTGCTGGTATATTTAATTTTAATAACACGACCGCTTGTTGTTCCGGAATCTAAAACAGCAGTAGCTCCTATTGTACCAGAAGGCAATACCCAATTGTATCCTGTTGCCAACCCTGCTGTTGTTGAAGCAGTTGGTAATGCAGGAGCTGAATAACGGTAGATTCTTGCACCGCACACGTCAGACACCAATGATGCAGTTATAGCTGAAGGAGCCATTGGTGCATTCAATAAAGTATTGGAAAGTTTAGCAGCTTTATAATTACTGTTTCCACAATCCGACGTATATAAAACCCTGATACTGTCACCTATCGGTGCAACTGCATTGCTGGTAAATATAATTCTGATGATTCTTGAATTCACTGTACCTGAATCAAGTGTTCCTGTAGAACCAACGGGGCCAGAAGGCAGCGTCCAGATATAACCGGTTGCCGCACCATTAATTAAAGAAGCTGCAGGCAATACCGGAGCAGTATATCTGTAAATTCTTGCGCCGCAAATGTTTGTCTGAACCGGTGTAATGGTGATGGAAGCAGGTGCATTAGGTGTTTTCAATGCAGCATTAGATAATTTAGCTGCTTTGGTTGCCCCATTGCCGCAGTCGGATGTATAATATAACTTCACACTATCCCCTATTACGGATGCTGAATTACTGGTAAATCTCATCACGACGATCTGCGATGTAAGTGAACCTGAATCTATAGTTGCATTGATTCCTAAGCCTCCAACAAATTGCCATTGCCATCCTGTACCCGGTCTGTTGCTAATTGATGCTAATGGAAGTGACGGAGCTATGTAACGGTACAATCTTGCACCGCACACATTCGTTTGTATAGGCTGTATTTTTATGGCAGTTGGTGCTTTCGGAGGGCCTAACACCACGTTTGAAATTTTAACTACTTTTTGAGCAGAGTTTCCGCAAATGGAAGTGTAAGATAATCTAACACTGTCGCCTGCAGCAGAACCGGCATTGCTGGTAAATCTTACCACCATAATTCTCGATGATAGTGTTCCTGAATCCAGTGTGGCGTTTGCACCTAATGATCCGGATAAAGTCCAACTGTAACCTGTTGCCGCAGTTACCGTTGTTGAAGCGGCCGGAAGAACCGGAGCTATATATCTGTAAATTCTTGCACCGCATACATTAGTCTGGATAGGCTGTATAAGAATACTGGCTGGTGTGGCCGGTTTTAAACCTACCAATACAACCGATTTATCTGCACTGTTTCCACAATCGGAAACTGATTTTACTTTTAATGTTCTTTCTAGAATTGCACCATTTTCAAATCCTGAATTAAAGGTTACATTAATGGAAGATGAATCTGTATTGGCAGACACCAGTGTTATGTTGGATGGTAATGTCCATCTGAAAAAAGATGCTCCTGAAACAGGCGAAACGCTGTAAGTAGCCTGTGATCCGTTCAGGTAACTACAAACGGTTACAGGTCCCAGAATCGCTGTTGGAACTGCAGGCGTTTTCTTAATAATCAAATTGGTGGTGCGTGAAATATTTGCACCACACAAACTTGATACGGTTACACTGATGGTTCCTGAAATAAATGTGCTGCTGTAATGAACGGCTATGGAAGATGAATTTTGTCCGGATACAATAGTCATTGTTGCAGGATTAGAAACCGTCCATACATATCCGCTTGCGCTGGTAGTTGCCAGGGAATAGCTAACATTAGCGGTAGACGTTCCAAATCCGCTGCAAGCATTCCTTGAACCTACAATTGAATCAGCAACAGTAAAGTTACAACCCTGAGACACTGTTAATGAAACTGTACATGTAGAAGAATTACCGGATGCATCTGTTGCTGTTAAGGTAATAGTATGCGTACCTACAGGTCTTGTAGTTCCTGCAAGCGGGCTTTGTGTAATGGTAACTGATGAACAGTTATCGCTCGCAACCACACCTGAAGTAAAGTTGGGAACGTTTGCAAATCCATTGGTACCTGCAACAACTGTTTGATTGGATGCACAGGTATTAATTACAGGTGCAGTTACATCTGGCGTTGTTCCTACCACAATATTATTAGTACTGCCAGAGCATCCACCTGATGTATAAGCTATCACATACGTTCCTGCGCTTAGGCTGGTAAAGGTTCCGCTGGAAGCTCCTGTTGTATTAACAGTTGGTCCGGTGATGCTATAAGTTACCGCTTGCGTATTGCCGCTAACATTTGCAGAAGCAGTACCGTTTGATCCGCCTGCACAACTAACATTGGTAAAAGAAGGTGATGCTGATAAATTACATACTCCGGTTACCTGGATAGTTGAAGTAGAGGTATTGTCTGCAGTTACATCGCCGGCAAGAGAACCTGGTCCGGTACATATGCCTGAACCCGGGCCAAATGACAATACACCCGATACTGTTGAAGGTCCGCCTATCGACACCGCTTTAATTTTAATTAAAATGGTACGAACTGCATTTACAGGAATAATATCAGATCCGTTGCAGATCTGAATTGTTCCGCCATTGTTAACCATGATCGTCCATCCCTGAGGTAAACTCTGTTCTGAATTTGGTGCTGCAATGGCAATGGCAGAAGGAATGCTGATTTGCGCCCTTACTTTATTAACGCCTATACTTGTAGAAGGACCGGAGTTACCGATATCTACCTGAACATATCCGTTACCATTTACAATCCCGGAATTCAGGGTAAGCACGTTAATAGATGCATTGGACTGGGCCGATGCATAATAACCTGTGATGATACTGATTAGAAGTACCAGTAGTACTTTAAAATATTTCATAATTAATTTTTTTTTTGATGAATTAATTAGCACTGAACTGGGTTACTGCAACATTATCAGCAGAAGTTGTATCACCACCTCCGCTGATAAATACACCTAAATTTTGGTTCGTACCTGTAGCCGTTGTGCCTTTACGGGTTGCTGTAAATCCGATTTGTGCAAAACCATTGATGGCTATTGTAACACCTGGTTTAGACGTTGCGATTACATTCACCCCATCATCACGAAAATTCCAGTTACCGTTGTTGTTTGCTGTACCACCACTAACATTTGATGTTCCGTTAACACCTGATACTGCTGTTGCAGAAAGTGTAATTCCGGGAACTGTAATGTTCCAGCCCGATGGTTTTTGAACAGTAATCGTAATAGTACCACTGGTAGCACCAGAACCTTGTTCAAAAGGATCAACGAGAAACTCTGTTGCCTGATTGGCGCTGAACAATGAATTATCAATTTCAACAATAGCGGTAAGGTTTGCACCAGAAGTAGTTCCTGCAGTAGTAACTAACGTACCGGCACTGGTGGTATTTGGACGAAAATCAGGATTTGTAAATGTCCATGGATTTAATAATAAATCGCATGTTGCGGTAGGGCCAATTATGGTATTATTGAAGGCCGCATTAAATAAGAATGATTTGCTTCCTGCATCTTCCCCTGATAATCCAACGCCTGTATAAGGTGAAGTGAATACAGTGGTTGTATCTAATCCTACAATATTATTCTGAAATCCCTGCTGATCATTTGCTAAAGTATTTGCATCAACCAATAAACCACGCCAGTTATTCATCAGGATACTATTGAAAATTTTAAGTTCAGAACGTCTTCTGATACGTGCAGCTCTTCTGAAGCCATTAGCAGAAGGTTGAGTAAACGCCGTGGAAGAATTACCAGCACAACGAAATGCGCCTATCTGTGTAACGTTATAAAATTTTGCAGATGTTTTTGGAGTTAATGTACTTCCGGCTGCATCATTATCAGATTCAAATCCTTCTGAAGTAGAAACAGCAGGATCATCTGAGATGGAAGGATCTTTAATTCCAAGGCAATACTGAACCGTTCCGCTGAAACCAAAATCGGTATCAAAATCGTCATCCAGATTTCTGTACGCTACCAGATGCTTACAATTTACGTTACCGCCAAACCACTCAAATGCATCATCATTACCAAATGATACCTGTACATAATCAATGGTAGTAGCTTTGCCTATAGAACCCATTGTAAGACCGTTAATTTCATTGTTAGCCGCAAACACATATCCGCCGAATTCAATTCGTACATACTTTAATGTTCCTGAATTATCATTATCATCTGTTCCGCCATGAAAATTACGTGTATCCCCTGCAGAAGTACCTTCAATTTGTACATTGGTACCCTGGTTATTTTTTGCTTTACCAAGCATAATGATTCCACCCCAATCTCCCTTTACTCTTGTACCTCCTGCTCTGTTAGAGGTAAAAACAATAGGGTTACATGCTGTACCTAATGCCTGAATTTTACCTCCACGCGCTATTACCAGAGAGGTATTGGCAATGGTGTGATCACCTCTGATGATTGTTCCGGCCTGAATAGTTAGTGTTGCGCCTGACTCCACATAAATTAATCCCTGTAATAAATAAACATTATTACTCGTCCATGTTGTATTAGAGGTAATACTGGTACTCACTGTTACAGTCGGATTACCATAGGCGGCATTTTGAGGATCCCAGTTGGTCCAGTTGTCCGTCCACTGAGGTTCCGGTGAAGGAGCAAATGCGCCACGATAGTTTGTAATTTCCTGTGCTTGTACAGTCATCGCTGAAAGCAACACCATTAAAATAGATAAAATTTTGTGTTTCATTTTTTGATTTTTGTTTTATGAAATATGATTGTTTACATTTTATAATTCAGGCAATACAATGCCCTACCGTTATCCAGTATTTTTTTAATGCGGTGTTTACTTTAAGAAATAAACACAACAATTAAGTTCTTTGAACTTCAACAAAAGTTTGGTTAATGAGAGGGGGTTTTATTAGGGATTGAATCAATTCAACTGAATGAAATTCTTTTTTATTTACTGTGTAAAAATAGATGCTCTGTTTTTAGTATTCGTTAACAAATCATCATTTAAATATGAACATTTTTTATATCCAAAAATTATTTTTCAAATTTTAAAGCAGCAGACACGGATATTACTCTTGGAATTTTATTGGTAGAATAAAATCTGTCTTTTCCGGTAAATGTTTTACTTCTGTCGAAATCATAATACAGATTGAGATCCTGGTTCAACAGGTCTTTTACCGTTAACTTAAGTTCCAGGAATTTATTAAATAAATATTTTCCAAATTGTATATCTATTACTGTTCTTGATCTTTCATAAATGCTGGCTGTATTAAATGTACCCGCAATAAATATTCGCTCTCCTGAACGGTTCACAGACAGTGTTGAACTAAATCCGGATTTTTCATCATTATAAGATATACCTCCGTTAATGATGTAAGGTGACTGACCTTGCAATGCCCGGTCTTTTATAAGTTGCGATGCACTGATAGATAAAAAACTATCTACTACCACTGCTGATTTCAGATAAGCAAAGTTTCCGGAGATCGTCCATTTTTTTAGAAAAGGATGTTCCTGCCTGTTTAATAAAGCAGATATTAAAAGTCTGAATTCTGTTTCAATACCATACACGGTTGCGGAAGCAGCATTTGCATAGATGGCTTGGTTAGTGGTATTGGGTAGTGAAAGTATTTCGATGGGGTTTACAAACTTTTTATAAAAACCGGTGAGCGAAAATATTTGTGCCTTTCCAGGATAATACTCGAAACGAAAATCATAATTACTTATTTTGGTTCTTTTTAAATCAGGCTGACCTTCAAACGTATAATTGGAAACATAGTCGAAAAATAAAAAAGGAGCCAGTTCCCTAAATTCAGGACGGTTAAGTGTTTGAGAATAAGATAACCGAATATTAGTTTTAGAATTAAGTGAATAAATAAAATTGGCTGATGGCAAAAGATCTATAACAGTAGAATCCAGATTTATAGTATCCCTTAAGTTTTTAATTGAATTTAATTTCTGATTGAAACTTTCAAAACGAATTCCATAGTTCAATCTTAATTTTTTAAAAGCACGGTGTTCATTCATTATAAATGAACTCCATATTTTTGAGGAAGCATTATAATTTGCATTCGACAATGTGCCGTCACTTAAAATAAATCCGCCTTTACCATTCGACATCAAACCCATATGTTCCGGAAGAAATATTTGATCTTCCGGTATAGATGTGAGTGTATTATCAAACACAGCGCCGTTGCTGTAAGGTGTAAATCCTAATACCCTGCTGGTAAAATCTCTTTTCCTACTCTGAAAGGCTATACCAATTTTACTGGTACTTTGCATTTTTTTGAACAAATTGTATGGCTGAGAGGCATCAGCACTGTAATAATATATCTGTTCATCTGAATTTGAAGAGAACATGGTACCGGATCCTGAAGTCTGATTGGGAGGCGTTACAAAAGTGGCTACCAGATCATTCTTATCAGGTAATCTTCCTGAATAAGCTGTTCTTGAAAGATTAGGTATCTCCCTGTTAACTGTAGAATAGGAAAGCAACCAGTTGACTCTCGTTTTATGCACAGAAAAAAGATGATTGCCTGCCATTTGCGAGGAGAATATTTTATTGGTTGTATATGACCTGACCGTTTCACTAATAATGGAAGCCGAATCGGCGTCATAATCAGGTGACCCAAATCTTTTGATCAGTTTATTGTCGGTGTTAATACTGAAAAGATTTTTCCAGGTGAATGTATTTCTGCTGTTTATTTTAACCGCCATATTTCCCATCAGGGCAATAATAATTTCATCATTATAAATTGAATCCTGGTATTTGGCCCTCTGAAAAGATTCCTGAGCAGAATCCTGAATTGCAAAATCATAACTGTTCCGTGATCCGGAGTTAAAAGTAAAATTGTGGTTATAATTTACAGAAAACAAACTACTGATAAACTCCTCGCCTTTCTTATTGATCCTTAAACTTTTTGATAATTGCAGATTATAACCAGGCCTTGTTATCTCCTGCAATACACCCCATTTAAATTTATTAAATAACTTAGCTAATTCTCCTTTCTGCTGACTATTTAAATCATTTCTTAAAACAGATACTGAAGGAAGTCCCACTGGCATTTTCCTTGTTCCATCATCCATACCTAACCAGTCTTTATTTCCATTGTTTTCAGAAAAGAATCTTGTTTTACCGGTCGCTAATGAATTATTGGTGAATCCTGCATTGATTAACGTAAAGTTTTTAGGGCTTGTAGATTTAGTAGTTACATCAATTATTCCTCCGGCAAATTCTCCGGTTTTGTCGGCTGCAGCCGTTTTATAAATAACAAGATTATCTAAAATAACAGAAGGTAAAATATCAAATGCAAATGCCTTTCTGTCGCTTTCTGTACTAGGTAAAGGTGCACCATTAATAAAAGATGCATTGTAGCGGTCATTCAAACCTCTCACTACAACAAAACGATCATCCTGAATACTGGCGCCACTTATTCTTTTTAATACATCACTGGTATTTTTGTCGGGTGTTTTCTTTATAAACTCAGCCGATACACCATCACTAACCGTAATATTATTTTTCTGTGCAATTAAGAGTGATGAAACAGTTTCACCGGCAGCTTTGGTACGGGTGGAGGACACCACTACATTATCTAAATCGCTTTTCCGGTTAAGAGAGATAACAATTTCAAAATTTTCCGTAGAATCATTTACCATTATTTCTTCTACAATTTTTTCTGTATAACCGGTATAGCTGCACTTCACCGTATACATACCTGTAATTAATTTAGTAAAAGAAAATTTTCCGTTAATGTCTGACGCAATGGTAACTTTTGTTTCTAACAAATACAAACTAGCAGACACTAATGGTTGGCCGGTTATACCGTCAATTACTTTTCCGGAAATAGTTTTTTGCTGAGCGTAGCTGATGGATGTAAAGAAAATACAAACAATACCAGTTAGTAAATATCGCATCTGAATATTTTCTCAAAGAAATACGTTTCTGTTGATTAAATATATATAGCTACGTTAAGCATTCATTAAGTAATTGTTTCCAATTTTTTCCATTTTATGCGTAACATTAATTTACCATTATGAAATTGTTAACCGGAATTAAAACTGAATATGGAATATATTTTTACACCGTTCAGATAACAAAATAACTGTGCTCTGATTATTGATTAAAAGCACAACCAGTTAATAAAATATTTTTTATAAAATCAAATGAATTAAAATTTATACCGTATTGCATTTTATTTTGTTTACTGATTGGTGCTACATTAAACAGTTATGGACAAGCTAATGCCTCTATCAATGTGCTTACACAAAACTCCGGACAGGTAGCTGTAGGAGCATCTATTTATGTGCAGGTTGATATTGGTAATTCAGGACCAGTTTCTGACATTGGTATAAATAAAGTAAGGGCACAAATCAGTATTCCTACAATAGCTACCGCATTGCCGAATATCAGTCAGGATGCACTTCCTTCCGGGTGGATTATCACAGCCAATAATGGTTCTGCAATAACAATTTGTAATGGTACAGATATCATTCCGGTGAATGCAGTACGAACGGTATACATTAAAATTGAAGGCGTTTCCATTGGTGGACCGTCCACTGTTTCAGGCGTACTTTCTTTTGGTCCGGGTACTGGTGTTTGTACAGGACCAGGTTCTTTAAGCGGAGATATTACAGCAGACAATAACTCAACTTCTACGGTACAGGTGATTGCTGGTTCTGCGCCGGTTATGCTACACAGTTTTACAGGAAATGTTATTAAATGTTTCCCTAATCTTAAATGGACAGTAACGAGTGAAATTAATTTTGACCGTTATGAAATTGAAAGAAAGGAAATATCCGGAGTATGGAAGTTAATAAGCACAATCAGGTCTAGAGGATCAGGAAATAATTCAGGTGAATTAAATTACCAGTTTTCAGATTCCAACTTCCGTTCTGAAGGATTGGCGTTGTACAGGCTGAAGATAATAGACAGAGATGGTTCTTATCAGTATTCAAGTATTTTATCACTCACAAGAAAATGCAACAACAACAACATTTCAATATTTCCAAACCCGGTGAACAATACTATATTTCTTAATACGCCATCAGGTGTTAAAATATCGAATGCAATTTTCTGTTCGCTGCAAGGACAAATAATTCAAAACATAAAGTTTATTCAACATCCGGCCAACATAGATGTTTCAAGGCTTAAAAACGGCATGTACTTTTTGAAATTATTCATTACAGATGGTAATATTCAGACTTATAAAATTATGGTTAGCAATTGATAAGAATCATCAGAATTTTCTATTGAAAGTATATGTTGTAAGATGAAATTCCTTTCAATTATTACCCTGGCATATTGAATACATCAGAACATACTCCTGTCGACTGTAATGTTCTGTGAAATTATTTTTATTTTCTTTTTATGCTTGCTAATTAATTGACGGATTTTTAGTTCGTGCTTATCAAAATCATTAATTGTTAACATCACATCGTCCAGCAATTGTTTATAACTCCCATACAAATCATTCAAAGTTTCTAAATGATTTTTTACATCCGTTAATTGCTCTTCTGACAGGCTAAACTCAGAAATAGAATTTAATCTTTCGTGTAATTTTTTGTATCGATAATGCTGTATTCCACTTATAGCCATGGTGATATTTAACGGGCACAGCGATATTAGACTATGTTGGAGAGATTAAAAAAGTATAACAGTTATCAAAATATTATTTTAATGTTAAGGAAACTTATTATTGAAATGAATAATGATGCCCGTTCCGGCTTGGTTTGAACACTAAGAAACAAAAAGGTTAACACACAGAGTGCTCTGAGGTTTAACGGTGGGCATTAAGTTTATTTTATACTTTGAGAACGCAGTGTCTACTTGGTGTTCTCTCTGTTTAAACACTTTTGTGTTAAACAACGCTCTGTTTGGAAAGCATTTTTTTCGATATAAATCCTCCAATGTAAACACCCACAATAGCCGGTACAGCGAAAAATAAAAACGTAACCAATTCAAACGGCAGCAGGTTATGACTTCCTCTGTACACCGTTCCTTCATAAAACGTAATCAAAGGGAAAATCAAAATGAGACAAAATGCTGCATAGAATGGATTGAGCTTCCAGAAATACCCAACCCCAATTCCAATCACGAATAACAATGCACCGGAAAAAATGGTATAACTGTTTCGGGCAATGGTAGAATAGTAATATTCACCGGCATTTACAGCGTTGTGCTGAAAGCGGCTGATAATAAAAAACAAAAGACTTCCTACTAAAAACAATAGTAAATACTTTATTTTATTAGACATACTATAAGATTTTGAAATTTTATTTTCAATTTCTTTACAAGTGTACGGAAATTATATAACACAAAGGGCACAGAAGTACACAGAGGGCACCAAGGTTATTATGCTTGTGTACTCTTTTAATCATTTGTGCACTCGATGTTAAATAAATCATTTGAAAATCTTTTCCACAAACAAATTGATCACTTCCACCAGTATCAAAATAATAATCACCCATTCCAATTGCGTACTATTCCTGTACTGAAGAATATCTTTAAATAATTCCAGGTTCTCTTTTACACTCGCCAGCGCATCCTGTATCGTACGAAACCGTACCTGCAGATCGAAGTTCTTTTTAAGGTCTGCATCCATTTTATTCAATTCTTCATTCTCCCACGTTTCATCCGGCGAATCAAAGATGTACAGGTTTTCGGAGATCCTGTTTTTTATATTTAAGGTGCGGCCGATGTATTTTTTTAAATTCTTCCCAGAGATATCAAGCCTACCTTTTTGTTCGAGGATGAGTGTATGGCGATTGGTATCATTCAGTAAAATATTTGTGACCTGTGAATAATGATCCAATGCTACCGATTGCGAAAGATTGAGCATGATAAATCGTATGCTATTGGAATCCGGCGCCGGGAGTTCTATTTTGTTATACAACATACGAAAATAAGATTTGCCGGTTTCTATTTCAATATCGTCAGATAATCTAACATCAAATATATTTTTACAATAGGGTTTAATCAGCTCAAAGAAGGTTTCTATGTCTTTATTGTACTTATAAAGACTTACCACCCCAAACCGGAATACATAAATGAATTCGTTTTCTGCAGTTCTGTAAAATAATTCTTCAGAATCATTGAATAATAATTCTTCTTTAAAAACAGTTTTGAAGGTTTTTACGTCAATGTTATCGGCTATCTGAAAGGAATATACTTTGTGTTTCATAATGTGGATGGTGTGCTAAATATAAGCTGCAAATGTTTGTCCATTGTTTTTTAGCCAACAAAACACAGCGTAACGGCAACACAGAGGCCACAAAATAGAATGCTTGTTTATTTTAAACACAAAGAACACAATTAATTATATTTTTCCTTTTACAAGACCATGCACCACTTCTGAGTTTACTATGCACAACTGCCGACCATAGCTGTGCAGACAAACGGGCTGTATATCGTTTGTCTGTGCCTTTTTTTGGTTCTTTTTTTTGCAGAAAAAAAAGAACACATAAATTGATTTGAACTATACGTACTTTTTCCCTTGATGGAAAAAGTACCAAAAAGATC
>JANOAO010000065.1:0-5785 GCA_031411115.1 Bacteroidota bacterium | reverse complement strand
AAAAAACTGAGAGATTTTTAGCGATAAAACGGTGGAAGGCACATACCTTTCTGATTCTATAGAGTTAATCGTTTGTCTGGATACACCTACATTATCGGCTAATTGTTGCTGTGTGATATCCAGCTTTGCTCTTTCCACTTTAAGTGTATTTTTCATTATCTCCACCGTTTTTGGAAAAAATAGGTGATCAGGTAAACGAATAACATACTTGTTACTACTTCCTGCCCTGTTAAAATTTCGACAGGATCATCAAAAATCAGGTCACCAATTGGTTTAAGAATTACATAAAGTACAGCCCAGGTAAAGGTCCAGGCCATGGCTTTCAATCTTATGAATACCGTCATTTCATCTTCCATTTTATCTTTGGACCATGCTACCAACAGCAATCCAAGCAAAAAAGCATTCATCGTGAACAAACGAAAAAGTTCTTTCTGAGAGGGATACATCTCTATTTGCATAGACTTAATAACAATAGCTGTAATTAACGCCAGCACAATGATAATAACACCGATTACTTTAAAATAGGCCGGTAATAATATAGGTTCCTTTGGTTTTTTTATGCCTTCCATTTGACAAGTATGTTTTTCTAAATGACAAATATACTTTACATCAAGAATCATCCAAATATTTCTTAAAGGAATGTAGATGCTATGTATCTTTCCTGTATTCAACCATACTTTTTTTGATAGATGAGCATATTCAGTTATCACATTGTCAGAACATCTTACGTATCTGCAGTACGTATTAATTTCAAACCACCAAAGCCATCAGACGTTGCAGGATTGATTCACGCAGAATGTATGAACTGTATGACTTTAGGAGCCAAACTTTATTCGCCATCACGAATTCTTTTCAGAAATATGGTACTGTTTGCTCAATGGGAGAATGAAACAGCTATTAACCATTTTTTAAAAACACATTCTTCAGGAAAAATTTTTGCTAAGGGATGGCATACACGTTTGTCTTTTTTAAGACAATGGGGTTCCATAAGTGGATTTAAAATTCCAGAAAATTCAATAGAATTACATGAAATGGATGCACCTGTTGTAGCCGTTACGTTGGCACGCATGAAGTTTCTTGAAATTCCAAGATTTATACGATGGGGCAGGCCCGTAGAAAAACTGGTACGCGATCATCCGGGAACAATTTTATCATTGGCTTCCATCAGATTTCCCAGAACAGTTTCCACTTTTTCCATTTGGAAAACACAAAAAGAAATGGTGGATATGGTTCATGGACGAAGTGATGTTCCACAACCGGAGCGGCATATCCATGCAATGAAAGAAAGAGACCGAAAAGATTTTCATTTTGAATTCACCACCTTGCGATTTACATCCCTTTCGGAATCGGGAGAATGGAAAGGACATAGTCATATAATTCCCTCACCAATCAGGCAATAAAAAAATGAGATTCGCTTATCCAAAGCAAACATTTCAGGATTGGCTTACACAACAGTGGGTGATCTTTCGAGGAAAGAAAATTAATCCTACAACTTACGCCTGGTTGATGGGGCCATTTGGAAACTTAGATGTGATCGGTGAAGATTATATTAACCATTTGGCTGAAAAGGAAAATCTGATCATTGACAAACATTCAACAGATCAGGGATTGATTCCTTCAATGAAAGAACTGCAACTTTCAGAAAAAGACTTTCTGGCTGTCTCAAAAAATGTGATTGATTTTTATGAGAAAACTTCCAGCTATGATTTAAATTTCTCGGTAAAGTGGAATCCATTTTTTAAAATATTCGGCATGCTGATCAATACATTATTCAGCAACAGAATTAATCAATTAAATATTCCCACAAAAAATTTAAACAACGCAGAACCCATTAATAGTGAAATCATCACACTTGTTGATCCAATAACTGGTCTTATTAAATATACTTTTTGGTATCGATCCGTTAAATCAACCGGACAAGTTATTTATTCAGGCGTGTATGGTATAAACACCTTGCCTTCCGGTGAAAAATGTATCAAAGCCATCTTTCCTTTACCCAATGGAAATGCAACTGTTTTTTTATCTCCTAAAGTGGGAGCAAATGGAGAATTGATTTTGGATTCATCAGGTAAGAATTTTGGTGATGCAGGATTTTATTTTTTGCTAAAAGATGCAAAAGGAGAATATTGGTCGCAGTACATCCGATCTTTCAGAGATAAATTAATCATAAAAAATGAAGACGCACAATTATCTGCCGTACAAACCTTAACACTCTGGCATCTTCCAGTTCTCCGTTTTAATTATACTATACAAGTAAAAAAAGAATCTGTAAAACGTCAGGCATTATCGCATTAGTTAAACTTTTTTCTCTTCTTCCCTGTATTAAAAAAATGTATCAAAAAAAATCCCCGGCCAGTCAGCCAGGGCTTCTCAAAAATTTAAATTTATTACGCCAGATCAAAACGATCCAACTGCATCACCTTAACCCATGCGGCCACGAAATCATGTACAAATTTTTCTTTGGCATCATCGCACGCGTATAATTCGGCAATTGCTCTTAATTCGGAATTAGATCCAAAGATGAGATCAACACGGGTGCCCGTCCATTTAATTTCTCCTGTTTTGCGGTCACGCGCTTCATAGATATCCTGCGCATCAGAAACAGCTTTCCACTGTATGTTGAAATCCAACAGGTTTACAAAAAAATCGTTGGTCAATGCTTCCGGAGTTGAGGTAAATACACCATGTTTGGACCCATCGTAATTGGCATTCAAAACCCGCATTCCTCCTATCAGAACCGTCAATTCCGGTGCCGTAAGCGTAAGCAGTTGCGCTTTATCAATCAACAGATCTTCAGAAATTCCGGCAAAACGTGGTTTGCTATAATTGCGAAAACCATCAGCCATGGGTTCCAGCACAGAAAAGGAATCAACATCTGTTTGTTCCTGACTGGCATCCATTCTGCCGGGCGTAAACGGAACCCTTACCGTAATACCGGCACGTTGTGCTGCCAGTTCAATACCTGTGCATCCGCATAATACAATCGTATCTGCAATAGAAAGGCGTTTGTTGCCTGTTTGTATACTGTTGAAAGAGATCTGAATTTTCTCCAACACCTCTATAATTTGTCCAATATTTCCTTTTTGATTAATCTCCCAGTATTTCTGCGGCGCCAAACGAATACGTGCACCATTAGCACCACCGCGTTTATCAGAACCACGGAAAGTGGAGGCTGAAGCCCAGGCAACAGCAATCATTTGAGATACCGTTAAACCAGAAGTCATTATCTGCTCTTTAATATTAATGACATCTGCCTGATCAATAATTTCATGATTTACAGCAGGAACCGGATCCTGCCAGATCAATATTTCAGCAGGAACTTCTTTACCTAAATAACGGGTGATCGGTCCCATGTCACGATGCGTTAATTTAAACCATGCACGGGCAAAAGCATCTGCAAACTGATCCGGATTTTCAAAAAATCTTCTGGAGACTTTTTCATAGGCCGGGTCCACACGCATAGCGATATCTGTGGTAAGCATGATTGGTGCATGACTGAGATCGGCAACATGTGCATCCGGAACTGTTCCAACACCGCCATTATTTTTCGGTATCCACTGATGAGCACCGGCAGGGCTCTTGGTAAGTTCCCATTCAAAGTTGAAAAGATTTTCAAAGTAGTTGTTACTCCATTGAATAGGCGTGGTCGTCCAGGCGCCTTCTAATCCGCTCGTTATGGTATGTTCTGCATTTCCTTTCCCAAATTTATTATTCCATCCCACACTTTGATCTTCCAGAGAAGAAGCCGCCGGCTCACGTCCCACATTTTCTGAAGGATCAGCAGCACCATGTGTTTTACCGAACGTATGTCCACCGGCAATCAGTGCCACCGTTTCTTCATCGTTCATCGCCATTCGTGCGAAAGTTTCGCGGATGTCCCTTGCAGAAGCCAAAGGATCAGGATTTCCGTTAGGACCTTCCGGGTTTACATAAATCAATCCCATCTGAACGGCTGCTAACGGATTTTCCAGATCGCGGTCACCGGTATAACGCTTATCGCCCAGCCAGTCAGTTTCTGAACCCCAGTAAATATCTTCCTGTGGTTCCCAGGTATCTTCACGACCGCCACCGAAACCAAATGTTTTAAAACCCATGGATTCCAGTGCCACATTTCCGGCAAGTATCATGAGATCTGACCAGGAAATATTTTTACCGTATTTTTTCTTAACCGGCCATAATAACAAACGCGCTTTATCCAGATTTGCATTATCCGGCCAACTATTTAAAGGAGCAAACCGCTGAGATCCTGTTCCTCCGCCGCCACGGCCATCCTGAATCCGGTAAGTTCCGGCACTGTGCCAGGCCATACGGATAAAAAAAGGACCATAATGTCCATAATCTGCGGGCCACCAGTCTTGTGATTGCGTCATCAGATCAGTCAGGTCTTTTTTCAATGCATCATAATCCAATGATTTGAATGCTTCTGCATAATTAAAATTCTTCGCCATGGGATTTGACAAAGAAGAATGCTGACGAAGGATATTTAGTTTCAGTTGATTGGGCCACCAGTCACGATTACGTGTTCCGGTTCCTGCTGTACTTTTTTTCATTCCACCGGTAAAGGGACATTTGCCGGCTGTGTCAGTACCATTTGTACTGTTCACATCATATACATTTTTACTGTTTGCTGTGGAGGTATCCATATTCAATTTATTAAGGTCTGATTGAGGTGCAAATTTAGCTAAAACCAATCTATGCTGAGTTTGGTAAACAGCTTCTTTTGCTGAACAATACCATTATAACAAGTTTGTAGAAGTAGTGTTTGCTTAAAAATGAATAATTTGATGAAACGGACGGGCAAAAAAAATCCCCGGGCAAAAAACCCGGGGACAGCTTCATCTTCCAAAAAAATTATGCATAGAAAATGCTTCTTTTATAAGTCAGCTTACGGCCATTTCTTTGTATATTCCATAATTGAGCAGCACTTAATGTAACGGGAACGGATGGAACATTTGCTACGGTTTCTTTTACTACTTTAGTTAAGTTTTCGATTTCTTCTGTGGAGATCTGTTGAAATAAAATGTTGTTTTGAGTTTTCATTTTTTTAATTTTTATTCTGATTAGTTAATGATTTCTTTATTGTTTTACGTCCATTGATAAATCAAAGTTACATTTATATTTAGTACTATACAATACATAGTACTATTTTATTTTAAAAAATGATGGCCCGATAAAAATATAAATCATTGCTAATCAACAAGTAAATAACATAATTCAAGCTTAATTAAACGATTTGTCAATTTGATGAATGGTAAGCATGGGATGTTGAATGGCATTATAAACACAAACATGGAAACGATAGTATTAAGAAGATTTGATAATTATTTCAGCGCACATATTATGAAAAGCAAGCTGGAAGATACCGGCATCCACTGTTATTTATTTGATGAGAACAGCGTAACGGTAAATCCGGTTTTCTCCAATGCGATTGGAAATATTAAATTGGTAGTGGCGGATTATGATGAGAAACGGGCAACTGAGGCATTGGAAAAATTTGATGCAGAATACCTGGCAAATTCTATCTGTCCCAAATGCAAAACCGGAAATTTTATCATGATCCCGGCGAAAAGTCCAAAAAATTTCATCACCTCTATACTTACATGGATGTTCTCCAATTATGCGGTATCAGTAAATTACATTTATCATTGCAGGCAATGCGGATATGAAACGGAGCAATTACCTGAACCCGAATTACCTAACGAATGAAAAAATTTGCAGTTATACCGGCCAGATACGCCTCTACCCGATTTCCATTTAAGCTTATGCAAATGCTTGGAAATAAAAC
>JANOAO010000064.1:0-83465 GCA_031411115.1 Bacteroidota bacterium | reverse complement strand
ATTTTTAAAAGAAAAAATTGGTTTATAGGATTTATAATTTCCTATATGTGAACTTTTGTAAGTACAACTTGAAATTGTTTGTAGAATTACAAAAGATATGATTTTAAAAATCATTTTTGATTTCAATATTATATTTATTCTCATAAAAATTTATATCATCTTCAATTTTTGAAATAATATTCAAATACCGGGAATCATTATTTATCATTTTTGATTTTTCACACAAATTTATCAGTAATTCTTTCTTTTGTTGGTTAATGGGTATTTCTTGAAAATAGTTTTCATTTTTTAAGTTTGCCGCAATTTCTAAAAAATTAGTTCTTAAGATGCTAATTGCAATTACAGCCATTTCTAATGTAATTGGAGATTCTTTTAAAATCATAGAACAATAGTAATAATCATCAATATACTTTTTGCCATTAAAAGACTTTGAAAAAACATTGTCTCTTATTTCATAGAGTTTTGGATTTGCTGTACCTGAACTTCCTGTTTCAGCTTCCTCTAAAGTTGATTGTGTGGGTTCAGTATTTGCAACACATGGTTCTTTTGGTAAACAAATATAGCTAGCAGGACCATTCTGTTTTTCTTGGGGAATACAATAGCCTTCGTCGTTATAAGAGCAGCCGGGATCAGCCTCCTTGCAACCTGAGGTAACCTTACCTCCATTTTGAATATAAACTTGGTCATTTAATTTTTTCTCTATTACGACTTGTAAATCAGACACATACAAAGATTTATTTATTTTTCTCAAATCTACAAAAGCTAAAATTTCTTTTGAATTTAGAAAATTTAAATTCATAATGTCAATAATGTCAGTTTCACTAAATAGTGATGTTATGGCAAAATAACTTGAATCATATTGATATCGATCGTCAGATTTTTTGTAGTATTTTGATACTATTCTTTCTTCTATCTGATCATAAATTAACAGCGCACTAGGCTGAATAGTTAGTAAATTCGAATTTTCGAGAAGAGTATCATTTAAATAAAAGGCTATACCAACTGGGGAATTAAATTCTTGCATTGTAAATCCAAGACTTACTAAGACATCCTCGATAGTTTTTTTAACATCGGTTTCTTTTTCAGTTGCAATTGTAAATTTTTTGCCATCTATGCCTGTACGAAATGCAATTGAATTATTATTTAGCGATAGATTTTATGTAATAAATGGTTTATTTACATCACAATCGCATTTTTTTTTACAACTTGTTGAAAAAAAAATGATATTAAAACACAATACCAGAACTGATAAAATTTTCATAATTGTTAAGTTTAGAAATTAGTAATAAAAACACATTGATTAAAATAATTATTGTGCGCAGAACAATGAAATATTAAATCTCTTAAAATATTTATTTATGTTTCTCAAATTTAAATTGATGTGTAACAAATAATAACGGGAAAAATGCCCTTTATTTCTGGGAAATATCCCCTTTTTTAGAACGCTCAAACAATTACTATTAAATAGTTTTTTTTCTTTTCCAATAAAAAAAGCAGCTTATTTATAATAAACTGCTTTACTATTTTATATTCTGATGAGTGATTTATTTTCCTTTCAGTTTGTAAACTCCCGTCATTTTCATTGGCATTCTCTTTCCCATCAATTCCATTTCTGCGTTTAGGTCCATAGTATAATCTGCGTTTTTAATATAACCATTATCTACACCAATGGATAACGTTCCGCTTTGTTTTCCTTTCATGATTGCTTCAATTTCCACGGGAAGATTTTTCATTTTTCCTTTGCTGTCGATCACACCATCCACTTTTAAAAAAGCAATATTATCTTTTACATCTGTAAGGGTGTAGGTGTATTTGATTTCCATTTCAAGTCCCGCAACATCAATTGTAATGTTTCGGTTCCATTTATCACCAACAGCTACAGCTTTATCGGGATACATGCTGAACATCATTCCCCACATACTGTTTACCTGTTCTTTGCTAAACATTTTCTCCATTATTTTTTTTGATTCTTCCGGCATTCCTGCACTTGTAAGGCTGTCCATCCCCTGAACATCTATCACCTTATTGGTTTTATCAAGTGTGATCAGCATAGATTTTCCCACGATCATCGCTGATTGTTTTTTCATAACAGAATCCGTTGCATCCTGCGACAACCCTGCATTTCCACCCATTTTGGTGGACATATCCATTTTTGTATAAGTAAGTTTTAATTGTTTATCTCCAGCATTATTTTTTATCACCTGAAATAAACATTCCGTTTCATTCTTCATATTCATCTTCATGGTTTGTCCCATCATCTCCATATCCATGTTCATGTCTGTCAACATATTTTGTGTAAACTGATCGCCATCATTCAAACGTAATTTCAGTTCATATTTTTTGCCTGAATTGCAGGCGACCAAACAAATAATGGTTGCGAGAAATGTTAGTTTTATAAATTTATTTTTAAGCATATTTACTGTTTTGGTTGGTAAAAAAAATGGAAGCATTGATTTGCACCAGATGCTTCCATGAAAAGTATAATTTATAATTTAGAAATTCATTTTTGCCTTTAAGTTTGAATCAATCGCATCTAAAAATTCTTCGGTATATAAATAATGTTCGCCGTGATTCACTTTATTTCCATGAATACAAACCGCAAGATCTTTGGTCATTTTTCCGCTTTCAACTGTTTCAATACAAACTGCTTCCAGTGAATGGCAGAAGTCGATCAAAGGTTGATTATTATCTAATTTCCCTCTGAATGCAAGACCGCGTGTCCATGCAAAAATGGATGCGATAGGATTCGTACTGGTTGGTTTTCCAGCCTGATGATCGCGGTAGTGACGCGTAACTGTTCCATGTGCAGCTTCAGCTTCCATTGTTTTTCCATCAGGTGTAACTAGTACAGATGTCATCAGGCCTAAACTTCCAAAGCCTTGTGCAACCGTATCACTTTGTACATCACCGTCATAATTTTTACAAGCCCATACAAAATTTCCGTTCCATTTTAATGCACTCGCCACCATATCATCGATCAAACGATGTTCGTAAGTAATACCTGCATCTGCAAATAATTGTTTGAATTCATTCTGATAGATATCTTCAAAAATATCTTTGAACCTACCATCGTATTTTTTCAGAATGGTATTTTTGGTTGATAGATATAATGGCCACTTTTTGCTCAATGCCATGTTGAAGCAACTGCGGGCAAAACCTATGATGCTTTCATCGGTATTGTACATCGACATGGCAACACCATCACCTTTAAAATTATACACTTCAAAAACCTGAGGTTCTCCACCACCTTCCGGCGTGAACGTCATGGTTAATTTTCCTTTCCCTTTAATTAAAGTGTCTGTAGCGCGGTACTGATCACCAAAAGCATGACGACCTACAATGATCGGAGCCGTCCAGTTAGTTACCAGTCGTGGTACATTGTTCATCACAATCGGTTCACGGAAAACGGTTCCATCCAAAATATTTCTGATGGTTCCATTAGGGCTCTTCCACATTTGTTTGAGATTGAATTCTTTCACACGGGCTTCATCCGGTGTAATGGTAGCGCATTTTATTCCAACGCCGCAAGCTTTGATGGCATTGGCGGCATCAATGGTAACCTGATCATTGGTTTCATCGCGGTATTCCATTCCGAGGTCGAAATACTGGATCGGAACTTCCAGATATGGTAAGATCAGTTTGTCTTTTATGAATTTCCAGATAATGCGGGTCATTTCATCACCGTCTAATTCAACAACGGGATTGGCTACTTTTATTTTACTCATGTGAAAAATTTAGAATTGCAAAAGTAAGGGGAAACGGGTTACTGGATGCGGGTATCGAGATGCGGGTATCGAGATGCGGGAACCGAGATGCGAGATACGGGTACGAGATGCAAGAAAGGAGTTTACCCGAATTTGGCGATTTGTAGGTATAGATAATATATTATGTAATTTTTAATTTTGAAAAGTGAGTTACAGAAATCTGGAAATATGGAAACTGGCAAGAGAAATAGTATTGGAGATACATGAGATGTCTGTGCAACTGCCCAAATTTGAACAATATGAAGTTGCCAGTCAAATCAGGAGATCTGTGAAAAGTATTAAAAGCAATATTGTGGAAGGTTATGGAAGAAGAAGATATAAACTAGAATTTATTCGTTTTTTGGTGATTGCTCATGCATCGTGTGATGAAACAATCGATCACCTGGAGACATTATATGAAACCCGTTCACTCAATGATGAAAAATTATATAAATATTTAAATGATACACTGAATATTTTAGGAAAAAAACTCAACTGTTTTATTCGCGCCGTTGAAGAAAAACATATTCCAGGTTAATGTTGAAACACATCGTATCTCAAATCTTGCATCCCGCATCTCTCATCTCGGTTCCCGCATCTTGCAACCCGCATCTCTCATCTCGCATCCCCCATCCCGCTCACATATTTTTAATAATCTCATCCGCAAACTCACTCGTTTTCAACAAAGTTCCTTCCTTCATTAAATTATAAAAATCAATCGTAACTGTTTTATTGCGAATTGTTTTTCCAACCGCCATCGTAATCATTTCAGCAGCATCTCTCCAGCCCATATATTCCAGCATCATAACGCCGCTTAAAATAACAGAAGAAGGATTCATCGTATTCGTATCAGCAAAACGTGGCGCAGTGCCGTGGGTAGCTTCAAAAACCGCATGACCTGTTTTGTAATTAATATTTGCGCCAGGAGCAATACCAATTCCGCCCACCTGCGCTGCGAGTGCATCGCTGATATAATCACCATTCAGATTCAAAGTGGCAATCACCGAATAATCCTGCGGAGCCAGTAAAGCCTGTTGTAAAAAATTATCAGCAATGGCATCTTTAATAATTACTTTACCGCCGATCGCACTGATCTTCATTTCTTCATTGGCAACGGCTTCACCACTTTCTTTTTTTGTTCTTTCCCATTGCTGCCATGTATATACCTGACCAGAAAATTCTCTCTCTGCCAGTTCATATCCCCAGTTTTTAAAAGCACCCTCGGTAAATTTCATGATGTTGCCTTTATGAACAATGGTTACGGAAGGCAATTTATGTTCTATCGCATATTCAATAGCAGAACGGATGAGCCTTTCACTGCCATCTTTACTTACCGGTTTAATTCCCAATGAAGTGGTTCCCGGAAAACGAAATGCTTTCACACCTAGTTCATTCACTAAAAAATCACGAAGCTTAATTGCTTCCGGTGTGCCCGTCATAAATTCTATACCTGCATAAATATCTTCTGTGTTTTCCCTGAAGATCACCATATTTACTTTTTCAGGTTGCCACATGGGAGAAGGCACACCTTCAAAATATCTAACGGGACGTAAACAAACATACAAGTCCAGCTCCTGGCGAAGTGCTACATTCAAACTTCTGATACCGCCTCCAACAGGCGTTGTAAGCGGACCTTTTATAGATAATGAATATTCTTTAAAAGCATCCATAGTAGCTTCAGGCATCCAGCTTCCGGTTGCTTTAAAAGCTTTTTCACCTGCCATCACTTCCAGCCATTCAATTTTTTTAGAACCGTTATAAGCCTTTTCAACGGCAGCATCAAATACACGAACACTTGCTCTCCAGATGTCCGGACCAATTCCATCTCCCTCAATAAAAGGAATAATAGGATTATCAGGAACCATCAGTTTACCATCCGCACCCATCGTAATCTTATCAGCCATAATATTATTTTGTAGCAAGCTTTAGAATGTAACTCAACTGCATAGGCGTCGCACTCTTGTACAGCGGTTCGCTTTGCAGCAAATTATCCTGCAAAGTTAACAGTTGAATTAGAGTTAAAAAATCCTGAAAGTGAATTATTTTACAACCTGTGAGGTCCGGACCTGTGAGGTTGTTTAGAACCATCTTAATACACGGAAACTGCAGGATACTGTATAAGGACTTCCAGGGTTAGTGGTATTATTAATTTGCCCGGAAAAACTTCCGGCAATGTATCCGCCGATGGGTCCATATTCCGTAATTCTAACAGTGATGGGTGCAAATGGTGTAGCCGTTGGATTTGCAATTAAATGGCTATTGAAAACCTGAAGATTCATATCGGTATTTGCACCGATGCCAGCATTACTAAATTTGAAACGGGTAAACTGATTATTATCCGGAACGTGGTACGCGAAAAATTCTAAACCCGCTGCGGCACCGTTGATACCTAAATTGTCTGGTGCTTGTGTAAAAGAAAATGAATTTCCATTTACCGTATAATTTACAAACTGCGATAAATTAACGGTACATGCTGTAAGCGTTACCGGCGGGTTAGTTCCGGCTATCAGATTAATATTTGAAGTATTACTTTGTGTTGCGGAGGTGAGATCTTGTCCGGTAAGAGATATGTTAACGCCCGTGTTACAAACGGTAGTTGCAAAACTGAAATTGCCGGTATTGGATACAGGGAAACGGAGATATGCTCCATTTTTTAAAGCCAGTAAGGATCCATTGGCAACACCTGCTCCATTACAATCAACTAATTGTCCGCTTACTTCTGCAGTAGCGCCTGCAGGTAAGGCAATGTTACCTAAAGAGATATTGATGGTTGTAGTTGTAAAATTCTGTGTAAACAAAGTAGTTGCGCATCCGGATTCTTCCATCACTTCAAGTACCAGTTGTGCATTTGAAGGAACGGCACCCGAGATATATCCCAGCATATTTGTATAACCATAATGTGCATCACTCGGGTTATTGACCGGATAAATTTTAATGAGCGCATTGCTTATAGCCATACCAGTAATGTTTGTAATTGTTGCATTAAAGAAAACATAAGGATATCCTACATCCGCGTTCCAAAATGAAAAATGGTTCACAGATCCTGAATAGGTATTCCCCGTTTTAGTAGCGGATCCTTCCTCTATCCATAAACCTTTCAACTCATCAAAATACCAAAGGGGGATAGAAGCAGGTGCTTGTGCGGCAATGCTAGACGGAATGTTCATTTTTAAATTAGCAGTTTTACCATCAGCAATCTGTAAAAGCTCACCGCCGGCACCGGTTAGTTCCACAGCAGCCATACCAAACGTAGTAAGTTGGTTCATAAAACCATTTGCATTCACAGCGCGGAGGTCACCCGGCATGATTGCATATAATTCAGATGAGGTAGGATCAATCCATTGCGCAGCCACAGAAACAACTCCATTATATGTTGCACCTGTTGCAGCATTTTTAATTGCATTTACAGGAAAGGAAATTTGCAAACCGTTGGTAAGAGAAATGTTTCCTCCGGCGCTGGCTGTAAATGTTCCTGCAATATTTTTTCTTAATAATTTTAAGCGGAAAATAGCTGATTTTCCTTCTTCTGCTATAAAAGTTTTGATGCCTTTAAAATAACCATTGTATTCAACGGAAACTGTTGCTGCCTGTTTCACCACTTCAACATTACTGAAATTAAAATATCCTTTTGTATCCGTTGTTGTTGTAGATATGCCCATATGTACAATGGCTCCTTCAACCGGAAGATTATTTTCGTTGGTAACAAAACCAGAAGCTGACGAACGAACTTTTGTTGAGTAATCCGGTAAAGTGCCAGTCGGAGGATTAGTTGAGTTTGAATCTTTTTTACAGGAAGAAGCAAAAACAAGCAGAAAAGCAAATAAAATTACAGAAAGAATATTTTTCATTTTTCAAATTGAAACCAAATATAATGAAAGACCTAACAGGTATAAGACCTGTTAGGTCTTATTTCCCGATCAAACTTTTTTACCATTTCGATAAACGTTGCTTTATCTGAAAACCAATTAAATACCTCCTCCCTCATTAATCGGGTACGTTCATTTGACAACAGTGGTTTGAAAGCAGAATATTCATAAATATCTACACTATTACAAACGCCATGCTTTGTAGCGTTGGTGAGAATATAAAAGATTATGTATGTGAAATAGTTATCATCTTTAATTTCTTTTCTTTTGAATCGTTCCTGAAATAAACTACCTGTTCTTTCATATTTCTTATTAATTGCCTTAGCATATGCATTAAATAAATTGGAAAGCGCTTTTGAAGCTGCTTTATCATTTACATCATCTTCAATCTTTATAAAAAAATGAAAGTGGTTTGGCAGCAGATTATAACAATACGTTTTTGCTACAGGTGTGATATGCCTCCACCATAACCTTAAAAAATAATAGTAATTGTCAGATTCCTTAAAAAGGATCTCTTTATTATTACCTCTGTTATAGATGTGATAATAGCATCCGGGAATTAATTTTTGATGACAATCCTGATCCATACATGATGATTTTAAATTCATCTAAAATTAGGATTGTATCTAGATCTTAATATGTTGAAAACAACATTCTTTAGGATGTTTCCCCCGTCCAGACCTAACAGGTCTTAGACCTGTTAGGTCTATTATATATACAAACTGCAATTCACCCATTCCTCATCAAATTCTACTCCCCGAAATTTTTTATAAAAGTTGATAGCCGGTTCATTCCATTCCAATACCTGCCATACTATACCATTTAATTTTCTTAATTCACATTCAATAATCAGCTGATCAAATAACATCCTACCTATTCCTTTGCCACGCATTTTTTCTGTAACTATCAGATCTTCCAGATACATGCGCTGACCTTTCCAAGTGCTATAGCGTATATACCATAAAGCAAATCCTTCCACTTGCCCATCTACTTCCGCCACTAATGCCCACCATACTGGTTGCTCTCCAAATCCGCTTATAACAAAATGATCAGTCTCCACCGTCACCGAATCCGGTGCTTTTTCGTAAGCCGCCAGTTCTTGTATTAATTGCATCATTCTTGCACAATCTTTTTTTTCGGCAGCACGTATGTGTAATGACATAATAAATATTTAAAGCAAAGCTATTCTTACAAACCATACAAATTATAATACCTTCAATAAATGAAAAAACTCCTGTTATCATATGCTGCGTATAATCTTTGGGCAAATCAACGCATTACTGATGTATTAAATAATTTAGAAGATAAGGTACTTGATCAGGAGATCAAAAGTAGTTTTCCATCTTTGCAGAAAACCTTGTTACACTTATGGGATGTAGAATCAATATGGTGGCAGCGACTTAAACTTAAAGAAGTTACCGAATGGCCTTCTACAGATTTTGCAGGAACTATATCAACCATTTCTAATGGGTTGCTTTATGAATCAAAACAATGGAAAGACTGGGTAAACTTAGCAACAGAAGCTGCGCTGGAACACGAATTCATTTACAGGAATTCTAAGAAAGAACAATTCAAGCAACCCGTTCACGAATTTTTAATGCATCTTTTTAATCACCAGACTTTTCATCGCGGACAAATCATCACCATGTTGAAACAAGTTGGTGTTCAGAAAATTCCCAATACTGACATGATCGCTTTTCTAAGAAAAAAATAAAATTTAATTGTGGTCGATCATGGTTAAGGTAACACCATAACCATTGGTATAACCAACTCCGGTTGGTGTGGTAGGAGGCTGATATTCATTATGCAGAAAATATTTATATACCAGCCCAATTCCGGTTGCGTAAATTTCATTACTGATATTCTTTTCACTATATGATCCCGGATCATCAGGATTGCCGATTATTTCGTCTCTCTGCGTCACTTTTAGCGTCTTATCAAGATCAAATGTTCCAATAGTTGCAGGCTCACCTACATTTTCATAAGTGTAATCCCAATCATCCATATACCGTACTTCTGAATTGAATGAGTAGGTATCAATAAAACTGTTGCCTTTCCACGAATATTCATTGCGGATGGGTTGCTTCAATTTTATAAAACGCATATTGTTCTCAGTAAATTCCAGAGATGTTCCGGTGTTCACCGCGAGAAAAGTATTATCTGGTTGCCATGCATCTGTTGAATTTGCCCTGATATATCTGAAAATTCGATAGGCCGGCCTTCCCAGATTGTCAGTGATTAAAGAATCAGTCAGGTATTTTATTTCATAACTTCTAATCGTATCACTCGTTCCGAAGTTGGTATAAATAAGAGAATCAATTTTATAAGTGATGTATTTACCAGTCTCCAACGGATAATATTCTGCAATAGCAGCAGTGGAGAATTCTTCTGTTTTTTTACAAGCAACGAAAGTCAGCAACAAAAAAGAAGCAAGCAACAATCTAGATTTCATAAATACAAAATAATTTCATTTGAACATTAAGATAAATCCCTCTGGATAATTCCACCACCAATTACATCATCGCCTTCATAAAAAACAGCGCTTTGTCCAGGTGCCACACCTTTTACATCATTATAAAAACGCACTTTCAACCCATTTTCGTATGCGCTAATGATTCCCAGTGCACCTTTATCTTTATAGCGGATCTTTATAACAGCTTCTAACTCTTCATCAATGGTCTCATATTTCATCAGGTTTATGCCTTTTACCTGCATGATGGTCTGATTCAAATCTTCCTCATCGCCCAAAACAACTGTGTTTGTTTCAGGAATGATCTTAGTTACAAATGCCGGTTTCCCCAATGCTATATCCAAACCTTTACGCTGACCGACCGTATAAAATGGATAGCCTTTATGGATACCCAATAAATTCCCTTGCATATCAACGAAAGTTCCACCGGCTACTTTTTCTTCCAGGCCTTCCACCCGTCTTTTTAAAAAACCACGATAATCATTATCCGGCACAAAGCAAATCTCATAACTCTCGCTTTTTTTTGCCAGTTCCGGATACCCGAAATCGTGTGCCATCTGGCGAATTTCTGTTTTATGATACGTTCCTAGAGGCAATAATGTTCTGCTCAGCAGGTCTTGTTGTAAACCCCATAGTGCATAGCTCTGGTCCTTGGTTTCATCTTTACCTTTCCTGATAAAATAACGCCCGTTATCGTGTTGGTGAACCTGAGCATAATGGCCGGTAGCAATAAAATCGCAGCCCAATGCATCCGCCCTTTTAAGCAGAGCCCGCCATTTAATATGTGTGTTACACATAACGCACGGGTTTGGTGTTCTGCCGGCGATATATTCTTCCACAAAATTTTCAATCACAAAATCGCCAAATTCATCCCTGATGTCGAGTATAAAATGAGGAAAACCATGCTGTACTGCCGCCTGCCTTGCATCATTAAAACTATCAAGGTTGCAACAGCCGGTTTCTTTTTTTCCGGTGGTGCCTACACTGGTGGCATAATCCCAGGTTTTCATGGTAATTCCTACCACATCATACCCTTCTTTATGCAACATCAAAGCCGCTACGGTACTATCTATACCGCCACTCATGGCCACTAAAACTTTCCCTTTTTGCATGTATTAAAATTCTTCGGTGTAAAGATACGGAAACGGTAGGCGAGAAACGGGATCCGGTATGCAAGATCCGAGAGCTGGCTTCAGAGATATGAGATTCGGGTTCCGAGTTTGGCAATCTCTGATTCGGATATCGGATGCGAAAACGGCGTCGGACGTTATTTGCGATAGGTATGTTACAAATTTAAAATGAATATGTACTAAAAGGAAAAGGATGCATCTCATCACCTACATCCCAACCCGTTTCCCGCGACCTGCATCCCGTTTCTCGTCACCCGCATCCCGTTTCTCTTTATCTTGCACCCATGCAATCCTATTTACAACTGTTGGATCATATTTTAAGAACGGGGAATGATAAAAGTGACCGAACCGGCACCGGTACCAGAAGCGTATTTGGCTACCAGATGCGTTTCAATTTGGCAGAAGGATTTCCTTTGGTCACTACCAAAAAATGTCACTTAAAAAGTATTATTTACGAATTACTCTGGTTCTTAAAGGGCGAAACAAACATATCTTATCTGAAGGAAAATAATGTGCGTATCTGGGATGAATGGGCGGATGAAAATGGAGATCTGGGTCCGGTGTATGGAAAACAATGGAGAAGCTGGGAAGGTGCCGATGGAAAGTTGATAGATCAGGTTTCAGATGTGATACAACAATTAAAAAATAATCCGGATTCCCGCCGGATGATCATCAGTGCCTGGAACGTTGGTGATTTGCCTGACATGAAACTAATGCCATGTCATTGCCTGTTTCAGTTTTACACTTCAGCACCTGATGAAAACGGGAAAAGAAAATTAAGTTGCCAGTTGTACCAGCGTAGTGCCGATGTTTTCTTAGGCGTTCCTTTCAATATTGCATCTTATGCTTTATTAACGCTGATGATGGCACAGGTATGCGAAATGGAGCCGGGAGATTTTGTACATACATTTGGCGATGTTCATTTATATAAAAATCATTTTGAACAGGCTCAGTTACAATTATCACGAACACCATTTCCTTTGCCAAAAATGAATTTAAATCCGCAGGTGAAAAATATTTTCGATTTTAAATTTGAAGATTTTGAACTTGTCTGTTATCAATGTCATCCGGCCATTAAAGCAGTAGTTGCTGTATAAAAAATTATGACCCATATAATTTCTCATGTAGTTGCAGTTTCGCTCAATAATGGCATTGGAAAAAACGGTCAGTTACTCTGGCATTTGCCGAACGACTTGAAATTTTTTAAAAATACAACCTGGGGGATGCCGGTGATCATGGGACGTAAAACTTTTGAAAGCGTTTCCAAGCCACTTCCAGGAAGAATAAACATTGTGATCACTCGTCAGCACGATTGGAAAAGCGAAGGTGTGATCGTTGTTTGTTCTTTGGAGGATGCCTTAACAGCGGCAGCAAAAACCAATTGCAAAGAATGGTTTATCATAGGCGGAGGTGAATTATATCAGCAAAGCATGCATATCGTTCATAAAATTTATCTTACCAAAGTACATGCTGATGTAGAGGCCGATACATTTTATCCATCCTTTGATCAGGCAGCATGGCATCTTCAACATGAACAACATTTTTCAGCCGACGACAAACATGCATTTGGTTATTCTTTTCAAACATGGGTCAAAAAATAATGTATTCAACTTTTCAGCTTTTAAAAAAATACCTGCATTATTATTTGAATGCTTCCAATGGAAAAGGGCATGGCGTGCATTCCCCTTTTGTTTTCGATTTTATAAAAAATGTACTGCCTGATAAAAAGGAAACAAGTTTCAAACCCATTGAAGAATTACGAAAAAAGTTATTACAGGATGAAACCGTAATAGAAGTAGAAGATTTTGGTGCCGGATCTGCCGTTATTAAAAATAACAAAAGACAGATTAGACAAATCGCCGCATCTTCATTAAAAAAACCAAAATACGCTCGGCTGCTCCACCGGATTATTTATTATTACAAAGCCACATCTGTTCTTGAATTGGGAACTTCTCTCGGTATTACTTCTGCTTACATGGCCACAGTACCGGGATTAAAAGTTCATACACTGGAAGGTTCAGTTAACATTGCTGATAAAGCGTATCAAAATTTCAATTCTTTAAGTTTTAAAAACATCAGAATAACCAAAGGTAATTTTGACCTTACTTTATCACAGGTATTACAAGAATCGAAATATGATTTTATTTTCATCGATGGCAATCATCGTAAACAACCCACACTGGAATATTTTAATAAAATGCTTCCGTATATAAATGACAATACAATCGTTGTATTTGATGATATTCACTGGAGTGCAGAAATGGAAGAAGCATGGGATATTATTTGTAAAGATGAAACAATAACATTGTCTATAGACCTTTTTTTTGTTGGCATTATTTTCTTCCGCAAAGAATTTAAAGTGAAACAACACTTCTGCATCAGATTTTAATTTTATCTTAGTCACAATTATAAGAAAATGACCATAGGCGTACTGAAAGAACCATTTCCTGAAACCCGCGTTTCCATTTTACCGGAACATGTTACATTTTTGAAAAAGCAAAACGTGCAGGTTGTGATCGAAACAAATGCAGGATCAAATGCTTTTGCAAATGATGATGCTTATGTGGCAGCAGGTGCGGAGTTAACAGACCGCAGCGGAGTGTTACAAAAAGCTGATGTGGTATTATCAATTAATACTCCTCAGCCTACTGACATTCAGGCAATAAAAGGAAAAGTTTTGTTAGGACTATATTCTCCATTATTCAATTGTACTTTGATGCGGGAATGGGCATCAGCAAACAATACGGTTTTTAGTATCGATATGCTTCCGAGAACCACAAGAGCGCAAAGTATGGATGTACTCAGCAGTCAGGCCAATATAGCCGGTTATAAAGCCGTGGTAACTGCAGCAGCTGCGTATTCACGATATTTTCCCATGCTTATGACTGCCGCAGGTTCCATTCCTCCTGCAAAAATTCTCATCTTAGGAGCAGGTGTAGCAGGCTTGCAGGCCATTGCCACCGCCCGCAGAATGGGAGCGGTAGTGGAAGTTTTTGATACACGTCCTGCGGTGAAAGAAGAAGTGATGAGCCTTGGCGCTAAATTCGTGGAAGTGGAAGGGGCAGCTGATGCAGCAAAGGCTGGCGGTTACGCTGTAGAACAATCTGAAGAATTCATGCAGCGACAAAAAGCACGTATTGCCGAAAGCGTAGCCAAATCAGATATAATCCTTACCACAGCACAAATACCCGGTAAAAAAGCACCTATACTTATTACAGATGAAATGTTACGTTCTATGAAGAACGGATCAGTGATAGTAGATCTTGCGGCAGCTACCGGTGGTAACACATCTGCTACAAAAAATAATGAATCAACGATAATTTATGGCGTTACCATCATCGGAAATTCTTCACTTCCTTCTACTATGCCCAGCGATGCCAGTAAATTATACGGAAAAAATATTCTCAATTTCTTACAGCTCATCACAACTAAAGAAGGTGCACTCAATTTGAATTTTGCAGATGACCTGGTAAAGGGAAGTTGTGTTTCACACGAAGGAAAAATTATTCACGAAAGAGTATTGCAGGCTATTAACGCATCAAATTAATTATATGAATATTCTTCAATGGATATCTGAAAACCAGCAAATAATTTACATCGTAATACTGATGATCTTTGTTGGTATAGAGATAATCGGCCGTGTGCCCAGTGTGTTACACACGCCTCTCATGAGTGGTGCCAATGCTATACATGGTGTGGTGATCATTGGCGCCATCATCGTAATGGGTAAAGCAGAAACTGATAATTACGTAGCATTGATCCTGGGATTTCTCGCCGTTGTTTTAGGAACACTCAATGTAGTGGGCGGCTTTGTAGTAACTGACCGGATGCTCGAAATGTTTAAAGGAAAAAAGAAGTAAGGATCTATTATGACAGAAAATATTTTAACCATCTGCTATCTGATTGCCTCCGTAACTTTTATTGTGGGCCTGAAGATGTTATCGCATCCTTCCTCTGCACGTAATGGTAATTTGCTGGCAGCAGCAGGTATGACTATTGCCATTTTCGGAACGATATTTTTGTACCAAAATGACGGACAGACGCTGGGAAACCGCGGTTATATTTTTGCAGCACTGGCAATAGGTTCTGTCATCGGATGGTTGGCTGCTAAAAAAGTACAGATGACGGCAATGCCGGAAATGGTGAGTTTATTTAATGGAATGGGAGGTGCATGTGCCATGCTGATCTCACTCATTGAATTCAATCATCTCACAAAAAATGTATCGCCTGAGTCAATCTTGTCGGATGTCATTCCTGTGGGTCACTACATAGCGATAGTTGCCGGATTAATTATCGGAAGTATCTCCTTCGCCGGAAGTGTGGTGGCGTATCTTAAACTGAGCGGAAAAATAAAAGATTTTAGTTTCAAAGGACAGCACATTTTCAATATGGCTATTCTCATTATTACGATTGGTTGGACAGTTGTTACTTTTTTAAACAATGCAGAAAATGGTTCCACCTTCGTATATGTTATTTTGTTGTTGTCGCTTGTATATGGTGTATTTTTTGTGATGCCAATAGGAGGTGCAGATATGCCTGTGGTAATTTCATTGCTGAATTCCTTTACAGGTGTGGCAGCAGCAACCGGCGGTTTTTTGTATGACAATAAAGTAATGCTTACCGGTGGAATTCTTGTAGGAGCTGCAGGCACTTTGTTAACAATATTAATGTGCAAAGCTATGAACCGAAGTTTGCTAAATGTGGTAATCGGATCATTTGGCGGCAATGCCGGTGCGTTGGGGGTTCAGGATGGTGAGCAGGGACATTACAAAGAGATTCATTTGAATGATGCCGCCATGGTAATGAGTTATGCCAATAAAGTGATGATCGTTCCGGGATATGGTTTAGCAGTGGCACAGGCGCAGCATACCTGTCATGAACTGGAAAAAATATTGTTGGAGAAAGGCGTGGAAGTTAAATATGCCATACATCCTGTGGCAGGAAGAATGCCCGGTCACATGAATGTGCTATTGGCAGAGGCAGATGTTTCCTATGAGAAATTGTTGGAAATGGAACAAGCCAACGACGAATTTAAAACTTCTGATGTCGTTCTGGTGCTGGGTGCAAACGATGTGGTGAATCCTGCCGCAAAAAATGATCCTTCTTCACCTATCTATGGTATGCCGATACTGGAAGTGGAAGAAGCTAAAACCATCATTGTTAATAAAAGAAGTATGAAACCCGGTTATGCGGGAATTGAAAACAATTTATTTTTTCAGCCTAAAACTTCTATGTTATTCGGTGATGCTAAAAAAGTATTGCAGGATCTTTGTGCAGAGATCAAGAATGTATAAAGTATAAATATTTGTTTTGCCAGTTCCTCAATTGTTATTAGATAGTTTACAAGGACTTCCGGGTTTTGAGGAAAATTCTTTTGTACAGGTACATGAGTCCGGAGAACAGGTTGTTTCCATTCGTATGAATCCGGAAAAGAAAATTATCCCGGCATTTGAGTTAATGCAAAAAATTCCATGGGCATCAGAAGGATTTTATCTTCCCTCACGTCCTTCATTTACATCTGATCCTTTTTTTCATGGGGGAGCGTATTATGTTCAGGAAGCAAGCAGTATGTTTTTGGAATTTGCGATCCGGCAAACCTGTGATATTTCTGCAACATTAAAGGTGTTGGATGTGTGTGCCGCTCCAGGTGGAAAATCAACGCTTATTCAGTCTGTGATATCTGCCCAAAGCGTATTGGTGAGCAATGAAATCATCAAACAACGATCGGGTATTTTAGAAGAGAATATTACAAAATGGGGTACAGCCAATGTGATCGTCACCAACAATAAACCTTCTGACTTTTCACATCTGGAAGGGTTGTTCGATTTAATAGTTGTGGATGCACCGTGCAGCGGCAGCGGATTATTCCGGAAAGATCCACAGGCGATTGAAGAATGGAGCCCTCATAATGTTAGGATGTGTAGTGTACGCCAGCAGGAAATATTACAAGATATTCTTCCATGCTTAAAAGAAAATGGTATACTCATTTATTCTACTTGTTCCTATTCACGTGACGAAAATGAAAACATCGTTTTGTGGTTAACCCAATTGCAGGATGTGGTATCTGTACCCTTAAAACCTATGTCTGAATGGAATATCGTGGAAGTAAATGAAAATGGTTTCGGATACAGGTTTTATCCTGATAAATTAAAAGGTGAAGGTTTCTTTCTGGCTGCTCTTCAAAAAACATCTTCTAATGAATGCAGCAAACGGTTTAAAAAATCCAATATATTTTCAGACCATTCTGTACTGGAAAAATGGATCAGAAAAGATGTTGTATTACAATTTATCAAACATAAAGATTCAGTGATTGGTTTACCCGAGACCACTTTGGTGATGTTGCAATGGCTGGAAGGTTTATACATCAAAAAAGCAGGAATATTGTTGGGAGATATTATCCGGAATGAAATCATTCCCTCACATGCACTTGCTGTAAGTAACATTGTTTCACCCTTAACAGCATTTATTGAAGTTTCTCTGGAGGAGGCTTTACAATATCTGCGTAAATCTGAATGGGCACCTCAAACTAATTTGAAAGGATGGGTATTGATAAAGTTTAATTCCATTGCATTGGGCTGGGTAAAGGTTATAGGCAATCGTATTAATAATTATTATCCTAAAGAGTGGCGTATCCTTAACAAGTAAGGAGCATTTCAAACCAACAAATTTGTGCATCTTTGCACCTGTCCTGATGAGTATCCATATTCATTTTGACCTTAAATCATTTTCTATGAAGCATATTTTGTTCATAATTCTTTTATTGCCATTCACCGCTTTTGCTCAGCCCAAAGTATTAATAGTGGAAGGTTCGTCTACAGAGATGTATATTACTCATACTACAGGAGTCAAAGAAAATTTTTACAGCATTGGCAGAATTTATAATATCAGTCCTCGAGTGTTTGCGCCTTTTAATAAATTACAGATGGAAACACCGCTGTCGATCGGGCAGATCATTAAGATTCCGCTCACAGATCAAAATTTTTCTGCAGATGGAATGATGAGTGAAGATGAAGTATTGGTTCCCTTGTATTATAAAACAAAGCCTAAAGAAACATTAAGTCAGATCAGCACAAAACATAATAATATCAATGTTTCTTCTTTAAAAAAATGGAATAATCTTTCTGGAGAAAATGTAACTTCCGGCGCAAATGTTATCATCGGTTATCTTAAAGTAAAAAAAGAACTTTCATCATTGGCCACCCGGGCAGTTAAAGTGTCGCCTGTTGCTAACAATGTAACAACGCAATCTTCCATTCCGGTTATAAAAAGCGAGCCTGTGAAAACAGAGCCTGTGAAAACAGAACCAATAAAAGTGCAGCCTGAAATTAAACCTGTGGTTACTATTGTTCCTTCAAAACCAAATGAACGTTCTTTTAATGGCGGTACCTTCAAATCGTTATATCAGTCTTCCGGCAAAAACCAGTCAGGTGTTGCAGGCGTTTTCAAAAGTATCAGCGGATGGGAAGATGGAAAATATTATTGTTTACATAATTCTGCTAATCCGGGAACAATTATTAAGATCACCAATTCATTCAATAATAAATCAGTGTATGCAAAAGTGCTGGATGTAATTCCTGATCTCCGTCAAAATGAAGGGATGTTGATTCGTATCAGTAATGCTGCGGCTGATGAACTGGGTATTAACAGCACCAACTTCGATTGTCAAATCAATTATTAAAATAAGATGAAGAAATTTTTATTAAGTTTTCTTATAGCAGTTGCATCATTTGTTTCCTATGCTCAGCAATCAGAAACAATAGAATCGGACCGACAAAGTTCTGAAAAAATTGCACAGGAGATTACCGTTCCCAAAGGTGCAAATTCCACATCGGTGAAGAATCAACAGCAAACTGGAACCTGCTGGGCTTTCTCCACTACCTCATTACTGGAAAGTCAGTTTATAAAAAATAATATTGGTGCTTTTGATATAAGTGAAATGTTCACAGTAAGAAATATTTACATCGAAAAGGCAAAAAATTACATTCTACGTCAGGGAAAAACACAATTCGGAGAGGGTGCTTTAGGGCACGATGTAATTCGTTCTGTTGCCTTGTATGGTGCTATGCCGGAAAATATTTATAACGGTCTTCATGGGGATTATACTTCTTTCAATCATTCGGTAATGGTGAAAGATCTTAAAAGTTATCTCGATACTGTATTGAATCACCTCCCTGTTCAAACAGGTTGGCTTAATGGATATATTTCTATGATGGATAAAACTATGGGAACACCTCCATCCTCTTTTATTTATAAAGGCAGGAGCCATACACCGCAATCATTTGCTAAAGAAGTATTGCGTTTCAATGCGAACGATTACATAAACCTGACTTCATTTTTACACCACCCATATTATCAGTCATTTATTTTGGAAGTGCCTGATAATTTTAGCAATGGCAGCTATTATAATTTGCCTATGAATGAAATGACAGAAGCCGTGAAGTCTGCACTTAACAATGGATACACGGTTATGTGGGATGCAGATGTGAGCAATTTCGGATTTCAGGCGGGAAGTGGTTTTGCACGTTACCAGCCATCCTCACAGACTGGCGATTCGTTAATGAAAAAAAATAGTTCTTTCGAATTGAAATATGATGAGAAAGAACGCCAGCGTTTATATGAAAATCTTACTACACAGGATGATCACCTGATGCATATAACAGGAATGGAAAAAGGAGCGGATGGCAAAACGTATTTCATTGTAAAAAATTCGTGGGGTGAAAATGGTCCGTTCAAAGGGTATATTAAAGTAACAGAAGCTTATTTTACGATGAATACGATTAGCGTCATTGTACCACGTGCTGCATTGCTGAAAAGTTTGCAGGATAAGTTTAAATAACCCCAACCTCACAGGTCCCAACCTCACAGGTCCCAACCTCACAGGTCCCAACCTCACAGGTCCCAACCTCACAGGTCCCAACCTCACAGGTTGTTTAAAAATTTCCCAAGGTATAAATTTCCCTTTATTTAAAATGATAACCCCTCAAAAATTCAGATACCGGTAATCTTTTCTTTCCTTCAACTTGTAATTCCAATACATCCAGCCAGCCATTCGTGCAGGCGAATCGCAAATACGTTTTATGATCTGTTGTATATGCTCCCGGAGTATGATTATGTGCTTCAATAATTTTTGTAGTACGGTAGATCTTTAGCTTCTTGCCATCCAACGTAGTAAATGCAGTTGGTATCGGCGATAATCCTCTTACAAGATTATGAACTTCTTCTACCGTTTTATGCCAGTTGATCTCGCAGGTAGACGGGTTTATTTTAGGCGCATGTTTCGTTTCTGATGATAAAAATTGTGGAGTTGGCCGAATGGAATTATTACAAATACCCAATAATGTCTCCAGTAAAAGATCAGCACCGGCTTCTTTCATTCCGTCATGTAATTCACCTGCAGTTTCATTTTCTTCTATAGGTATTTTCGTTTGTAATAAAATATCGCCGGTATCAATGGCATGCTGCAACCTGAAAGTTGTTACACCGGTTTCTATTTCTCCATTTATGATGGCCCAATTAATCGGTGCTGCACCCCGATACTGCGGCAACAGGGAGCCGTGCACATTAATCGTTCCCATCGGCGGCATATACCAGACTAATTCCGGCAACATCCTGAATGCAACCACTACCTGTACATCTGCCCGAAGTTTTTTCAAATATTCTAAAAATTCGGGATCTTTTAATTTCTCCGGCTGCAGGATATGCAAATTATTTTCGTAAGCATATTGCTTTATGGCACTTTGTTGTAAGGTCAATCCTCTGCCGGCAGGTTTATCAGGAGCCGTGATCACGCCAACAATATTACATCCATTATCCAGCAATTTCTTTAATGAAGCCACAGCAAAATCCGGCGTTCCCATAAACACAATGCGTACATCTTTAATTGATCTCATTATTCAAAATCTGGATAGAGTAAATATTTTTGTCTGATTTTTTTAAAAGCTTTAAGATCTGCCTCCCAGCTTTTACGGATATCTTTTTCTTTCATACCGCTTTTGATCTGATTCATAAGTTTGGTATTGCCTGACAGTTTATTAAAAAAATTATTTTTCAAAAAGAAACTGTCTTTATCAGGGAACAACCCATAGGCATCTATAATATATTGCAACTGGATTTTTTTATCCAGTTTTTTGAGAATCCCTTCTATATTCCCTGATAAATTCCATCCATAACAAATCTGGTTAAAACATTTGCTGCTTTTAGCGCCTTCGTTTGGTTTCGGGGTGAAAGAAAACATCTTCTTTGGTAGTAACGGATGGCCAATGTATTGAAATGGTTTTGCGGTTCCCCTTCCTTCACTAAATACCGTTCCTTCAAAAAAACAGGTGGAAGGATACCAATAAACAGATTGCATTTCTGGAAGATTTGGAGAAGAACGAACCGGCAATTCATATAAAGAATTATGATCGTATTGTTTGCATTTAATAATCTGAAAATGAAAAGGTGTGTCTGTTGAGTTTTGAGCTTTTTTGTAATACGCTGCTCTGGCATTTGCTGCAGGAGTGAGCCATTTCTCACCGGATAACATCATGGCATATTCACCAATCGTCATTCCATATACGACCGGCACTGGTTGCATTCCTATAAAAGAAACCTGTTCTTTTTCCAGCACAGGACCATCAACATAAAATCCATTGGGGTTTGGCCTGTCAAGGATCATCAATGGAATCGCATTTTCAAATGCTGCTTCCATGTAATACTGCAGGGAAGATATATAAGTAAAAAAACGAACTCCTACATCCTGTATATCGAAGAGCAGCACATCCACATCTTTCAAATCTTCTTTTGTAGGTTTTTTATGAGAGCCATATAAACTGATCACCGGCAAACCCGTTTTTTTATCTAGACCGTCTTTTACCTTTTCACCGGCATTTGCATCACCACGAAAACCATGTTCCGGACCAAATATTTTGATGACTTTAATACCAGATTTGATGAGTGTGTCAACCAGGTGTGTTTGTTGTACCAAACTCGAATTATTAGCGAAAACCGCTACAGACTTACCATTCAGCATCGGTACATACACTTCCATCCTTTCAGCACCAGGAATAATACGTTTCTGTCCGCTTGTTTGAAGCGCCAATAAGATGGCATAAAGTATGATAAATGGTTTCATGAGTTTATGGAAGATGAGTAGGTCATTTACTTTTTTAATAACTTGCCGCCGCATTGGTTAGCCGGTGTAAAATAAATCAAAATATCAACCAACGCCCTGCAGTGTTGCATCGTTGAATAAAACAAAGTAAAATTAACAATATGAAACAGGTTAAAGAAGGTGATGTAGTGAAAGTTCATTATACCGGAAAATTAATGAATGGCGAACAGTTTGATTCCTCTGTAGGAAGAGAGCCTTTGGAATTTACTGTAGGGGCGGGACAAATGATTAAAGGGTTTGATGCGGCATTGCCTGGCATGAACATAGGTGATAAAAAAACCGTAAACATTGCTGCTGCTGATGGTTATGGCGAAAGAAGTGAAGAGGCCATCATAGAATTTCCTAAAGAAAATGTTCCGGCTGAAATGGTACTGGAGCCGGGTATGCAACTTACATTAAGTAATCAACATGGTCAGCCGGTGCCGGTAGTGGTTAAAGAAGTAAAACCAGATGTAATTATCCTGGATGCCAACCATTTTCTTGCTGGAGAGGAACTGGTTTTTGATATCGAATTGGTAGAAATCGGTGAATAATATCGTCTACCGTCAACATAAATAATGCAGCTCTCATCAAGCTGCTTTTTTTTGCTCTTTTGATTTCGAGTATGTTTGCAAAAAAAAGAATGATCGAAATAAACGGCGACGCACTTTCCGAACGTTTTATGCGATACGTTCAGGTGGACACACAAAGTGATCCTGAAAGCAATGATTTTCCCACCACTGCTAAGCAAAAAGACCTCAGTAAAATTTTATTTGCTGAATTAAAATCGCTCGGCCTCCATTCGGAGATGGACGATTTCGGTTATGTATATGCAACTGTACCCGCAAATTCTCCCAAAAAGAATATTCCTGCTATAGCTTTTTGTGCGCATGTAGATACAGCACCGGATTGCAGCGGAACAAATGTAAAACCTATCCTGCATAAAAATTATAAAGGTGAGGATATCGTATTGCCGGATGATCCTTCTCAGGTGTTGAGTATCAAAAATTCTGAATACCTCAAAAATCATCTGGGAAATGATATTATCACTGCCAGTGGAAACACTTTATTAGGCGCTGACGATAAGAGCGGTGTGGCCATCATCATGCAGGCAGCAACCTACCTCGTTCAGCATCCTGAAATTCTTCATGGGGAGATCAGGATCGTATTTACGCCGGATGAAGAAGTGGGAAAAGGAACGGCAAAGATCGACATGAAAAAGTTGGGTGCACAATTCGGCTATACCTTAGACGGAGGAGAGGCCGGCAGCCTGGAAGATGAAACTTTTAGTGCAGATGGCGCTGCTATTACGATTCATGGTGTGATCTCACATCCGGGATATGCAAAAAACAAACTGGTGAATGCCATGAAAATTGCAGGCGCTATTTTGGACGCATTGCCGAAGTTGGAATGGAGCCCGGAAACCACAGACAAAAAAGAAGGGTTTGTTCATCCGGTAGCTTTAAATGGCATTTCCGAAAAAACAGTTATCAATTTTATTATCAGAGATTTTGATTCCGAAAAATTACTGGAACATCATGATCGTTTGAAAAAAATAGCGGAGTCGGTGGTGGCAAAATTTCCGGGAGCTTCCATGGAATACAAAAAACACGAACAATACCGCAATATGAAAGAAGTACTCGATCAGTATCCCCAGGTGGTTTCCAATGCAGCGGAAGCAATAAAAAGAGCAGGCCTTCCCGTAAACACCGAAAGCATCAGAGGCGGAACAGATGGCAGCCGCTTAAGTTTTATGGGATTGCCTTGTCCTAATTTATTTACAGGCATGCAAAATATTCACAGCAAACTGGAATGGATTGGTGTAAAAGATATGATGCTGGCCACAGAATCTGTTATCCATCTTTGCCAGGTATGGGAAGAAAAGAGTTAATATATCACAGGTATAATTCAATAACTTACACAAAATAAAAGTATGCAGAACATTCTTGAATATTGGTACATTCTGGTTTTATTGCTTTTGATTTTTTCCGGATTATTTACCGTTAACCAGGGTACAATTGCCGTGATCACACGTCTCGGAAAATTCATTGCTATTCGCCGGCCGGGACTGAATATTAAAATTCCTTTTTTAGATCAGGTGTATAAACGCGTTAGTATTCAAAACCGTTCCGTTGAACTGGAGTTTCAGGCGGTTACGGTTGATCAGGCTAATGTGTATTTCAAAAGCATGTTGTTATATAGTGTGCAAAATGAAAACGAGGATACCATCAAGAAAGTGGCATTTAAATTTTTCAGTGATAAAGATCTGATGCAGGCTTTGGTAAGAACAATCGAAGGAAATATCAGGGCTTTTGTGGCCACAAAAAAACAGGCTGAAATTTTAATTCTGAGAAGAGATATTGTAGAATTCGTTAAAGAACATGTGGATCAGTCGTTAGAAGACTGGGGTTATCATTTGCAGGATCTTCAGATCAACGACATCACATTTGATCAGGCTATTATTGAAAGTATGAGCAAAGTAGTAGCGTCTAATAATTTAAAAGCCGCTGCAGAAAATGAAGGACAGGCCTTACTCATCACCAAAACCAAATCTGCAGAAGCAGAAGGTAATGCAATAAAGATTGCAGCAGAAGCAGAAAGACTGGCAGCGCAATTACGCGGTCAGGGTGTGGCATTATTCCGGGAGGAAGTGGCAAAGGGTATGAGCAACGCTGCATCAGAAATGAAACAGGCTAATCTGGATACCAATGTGATCCTTTTCAGTATGTGGGTAGAAGCCATTAAAAATTTTGCAGAATATGGCAAAGGAAATGTGATCTTTCTGGATGGCAGCAGCGATGGTATGGAGAAAACTATGCGCCAGATTATGGCTATGCAACAATTAAAAGAAAAAGAATTGTAATGCCTTATTTCAAACAAGATAATCCGGTGGTATTTCCCACAACAGACGGTAAATTAATTGAAGAACATTTTGGCGATGCAAGCACAGGTACTAAAGAATTAAGTATTGCACATATGGTGGCGCCTCCCCACTGGAGTGAACCATTTCAGCAGCCTGCATTTGATGAATATACATTGGTATGCCGAGGACGAAAACAATTTGAAATTGACGGGGAAAAAATACTCCTCCATGCAGGTGAAAGTATACTTATTAAAAAAGGAAGCCGTGTTCGTTACAGCAATCCATTTGATGAAGAATGTGAATACTGGAGCGTTTGTCTTCCGGCATTTTCTATGGAGGCCGTTAACCGCGATGCGGATTAATTAACAAATTGTTGTACAGCCATTCCATATAGATTTGTTTTATTGCACCACAACCTTCAGCGTTTAAAAATATTTCATGTTTATATTCTTTTTACAGACAGATACATTATCAACTACGGCATCATCAGGAGAACAGGTAGAATCGGTTTGGAGCTTACTGAGTAAAGGCGGACCGTTGATGATTCCGCTTTTCATTTTATTTGCTCTCGCTGTTTTCTTTTTTATTGAGCGTTTGCTCGTGATCAGAAAAGCCGGTAAAGTAGATGAAAATTTTATGAGTATTATCCGCGATCATATTGTAAATGGCAACATGGCCGCCGCAAGAAGCCTGGCAAAAAATACACACAATCCTGTGGCACGAATGATCGATAAAGGAATTCAGAGAATAGGTAAACCTATTGAAGCTATTGAAAATAGTATGGATAATGTGGGCAAACTGGAGATGTATAAAATGGAAAAAAACCTCGGGATGCTTTCCGTTATCTCCCGGATAGCTCCGTTGTTTGGATTCGTAGGAACAATTGTAGGGCTGGTACTTTTATTGAAACAATTCGCCACTATCGCCAACCCGTCTATCAGCCAGATCGCTGATGCGATGTATATCAAACTCATTACCTCTGCCAGTGGACTGATCATTGGTATGTTGTCCTATTTAGGACATAGTTATTTAGATACCCAGATCAACCGCACTGCCAACATGATGGAAGCAGCCAGTTTTGAATTTATTGATATGCTGCAGGAACCAACACGTTAAACAATCAGAAACAGAACAAATGGGCATTAGAAAAAATAAATTAAGAGATGAACACAATGAAGTGGATACCGGTCCGCTAAATGATATCCTGTTCATTTTATTGATGTTCTTTTTGATGATCTCCACACTGGCGAATCCTAATGTGATCAAAATGAGTGTGCCCAAAGCCAAGAGCGACACCAAACAAAAACAAAGTGTAGTGGTGAGCATCAGTAAAGACAAAAAAATATTTGTCGGATCAAAATACACTTCAACCGATTCACTGGAATCGGCACTCAGAAAGTATATCAATGAAGGAGACAGTATTAAACCTGCCATTGTAATTAATGCAGATTCAATTGCGCAATGGGGAGAAGTGGTAAGAGTGATGAAAGTAGCCCGCAAATTAGGCGCTACTACTTCTGCAACCGTTACGGGCAGTGAATAGCCGTTACGATCCTGAATTTTCCAAAAAGATCCTTTACAATTTTTGTTTCATAACCATTGTTTCTGAAATAATCAGATACGGCAGTAGCATATTGCTCATGCACCTCCATGAAAATCTCGCCTGTTTTTGCTAAATGTTCTTTTCCGAACAAAGCTATTTTTTCATAAAACAATAAAGGAGATTCATCATCCACAAATAAGGCAATATGTGGCTCGTAAGCCTGTACATTTTTGTCGAGCAAATCCATTTCATTCCTGGGTATGTAAGGTGGATTGCTCACAATGGCATCATATGCTGATAATTTTTTCCATTCTTCCAGATCTAAAAAATCATTTTGCATAAAAAGAATTTCCACTTTATGCTCAGTTGCATTTTTTGCGGCAATGCGTAACGCCGCTTCACTTACATCAATGGCTGTTACGTTTGCAGAAGGTAAATTCCATTTAATTGCCACAGGAATACATCCGCTGCCGGTTCCAATATCCAATAACTTTTGTTCCTGTCTGTCGTTTAAGAAGTTGATGGCCATTTCCACGAGTTGCTCAGTTTCGGGACGAGGTATCAACACATCTTCACACACATGAAATTTCATTTGATGAAACCACGCTTCATTGGTAATATACTGCACCGGCTTTTGTTTTAAAACTTCTTCCAGACAATGTTGCAGGTGCGCATTTTCTTCTTCCGTTAATGTTCTGTCTGGGTTTAGTATAATATCACTTTTATATAAACCGGTAACACATTCAAAAATGATGGAAGTAATAGCTGCAGCTTCACCCTCAGAATATACATTTCTGCATTGCATTAAAAATTCCTGGTGAAGATTCCTTACCGTCATACCAACAAACTTAAACTAATTTTACACCATACAGGTATGAAAGCGTTGCATGAAAAATTTATGGGCAGATGTCTTCAGCTCGCTGAAATGGGAAGTGCTTCTGTTGCTCCCAATCCAATGGTTGGGGCTGTTTTAGTATACAATGATGTGGTAATCGGAGAAGGATTTCATACACAATATGGCGCACCACATGCGGAAGTGGAATGTTTACTGAATGTTTCGGAAGATAAAAAGCACCTTATAGCAGAAAGCAGTTTATATGTTTCGCTGGAACCGTGTAATCATTTCGGAAAAACACCGCCTTGTACAGACCTTATCATCCAAAGCGGAATAAAAAAGGTGATCATTGCCTGCAGGGATTTCAATAAAAAAGTAAATGGTTCAGGTATTCAGAAATTACAACACGCAGGCATTGAAATTACGGAAGGAATCTGCGAGCATGAGGCGAAAGAACTTAATAAGCGTTTCTTTACATTTCATCAGCAGCAACGCCCCTATATTATTTTAAAATGGGCACAATCTGCTGACGGTTTTATAGCTGCAAAAGATCAACGTACTAAAATAAGCGATCCGCTAACCGATCGGTTGGTGCATCGCTGGCGCAGCGAGGAAGCGGCTATTCTGGTAGGTACACAAACGGCAATTATTGATAATCCTCATTTAACAACAAGACTCGTTTCCGGCAAAAATCCTGTACGTATTCTCATAGATAAATACCTGGAAATACCTTTGGGAAATCATATGTATAATAATGAGGCACCTACCATCATCATCAACACCCAAAAACAGGAAGAAGAAAAAAATATTTTCTTTTACAAAACAAATGAAGAGGAAAATGTACTGGCAGCGTTAATCAGTTTGATGCACCAGCGAACATTAACTTCACTTATAGTGGAAGGAGGAACCAAAACAATACAAACTTTTATTACTGCCGGCCTTTGGGATGAAGTAAGAATCATCACCAATAAGTCGCTGAAATTAACAGAAGGAGTAGCAGCGCCTGTTTTACCATCATCCACATTATTATCACAAATACAATTACTGAACGACAGCATTGAATTCCGCAAACATGACTGACACCGGCGATAAAGAATTTTATTTCACAATTGATAAAGAAGCAAATACAGAGTTTAAAGAACGTGGAAGCCGTTTTATTGCCTTTGCATATCCTGTTTCCTCAAAAGAAGAATTTAAAAAATATCTGCAGCAGATAAAAAAAGAACATCCTAAAGCGGTGCATCATTGTTTTGCTTACCGGTTAGGTACAGATATGAATGATTTCCGATCCAGTGATGACGGTGAACCTTCCGGCACTGCCGGGAAACCTATCCTGGGTCAGATCGACAGCAAGCAAATGACCAATATAATGGTAGTGGTAGTTCGGTATTTTGGTGGTACCCTACTAGGAGTTCCAGGACTAATCCATGCATATAAAACAGTTACAGCACTGGTTTTACAAATGGTTCCTATGATTCAAAAACCTATTGAGTTATCTTATAGGTTTCAGTTTGACTATCAGCAATTAAATGACATCATGCGTGTTTTAAAAAAATGCCATGCAAATATTTTAAAACAGGAGTTGCATTTATTTCCGGAGATAGAGGCTGGAATTCCCAAAAGCAGGAAAGATGAGCTGCTGATGAGCTTAAAAGAATTGCACAACGTAAAATTTACTCTTTTAGTATAGAGAAACCTAAAAAAAATCATCAATCTCATCCAAACCTTAACTATTTCTTTTAATTTTAACCCTCAACTGTTTTATATATGCGCAAACTTTTACTAATTGTTTCTGCTTTATTTGTTTTTTTAGTGAGCGAGGGGCAGCAATTACATTTTACTAGTCAGTATTTACAGCATAATTCAATGTACAATCCTGCTGCTGCAGGTATTGCCAATAAAAACCTTATTGGGTTGTCGTATAGAAATATGTGGTCAAGTTTTCCGGGAAATCCACGTACTTATATGGCATATGGTGATGTGCAGTTAAAAAAATTAAGTTCAGGTATGGGCGCTTATATTTATCGGGATGAAACCGGCCCTACCAGCAGAACAGGTGTTCAGTTCGCTTATTCCTACCATATTAATGCAAGAAATGAAAAAAGCAAATTCGGAATAGGTATCGAATTAAGGGCATTACAATTTGCAATAGATAAAAATAAGCTGACAGGCTCATTAGGTAATGATCCTTTGCTTGCGGGTTCCGGATCTAAATTCGGGTTTGATGCAGGTTTTGGTTTGTATTACACCGATAATAAATTAAGCTTAGGGGCTGCAGCCAGCCAATTGATGAAATCTGATATTAAACTGGCCGAGATTGCAGGTTCAAATGAGAACACTAAATTATACCGTCATTACAATTTTACCGGTTCGTATAAATTCAATACCGGAGATAAAATTTACGTTATTCCAAACGCAATGGTGAGGGTGATCGAAAATTCCCCAACAGAATATGATCTGGGTGCACAACTTAATTATCAGGAAAAATTATGGTGGGGCCTTAACTGGAGAGTTAAGCAATCGTGGAGCATTCAGGCAGGTTTTAAAATATTACAAAAAGTAGCACTAACCTATTCTTATGATTATTACGAAACTCCATTGAGTGTTTTCAATGCAGGATCAGGTGCTCATGAAATTGGAATGCAATTCTTTTTCAAAAAATAATTTTGAAGGGTATTTCCATAAATTTTAAACAGACATTCAAATACAAGAATTAATATGAGAAAATTCTACGGCATATTTTTTACGATGTTGTTTTTTGGGTTTCAGGAAACCAAAGCACAAAATGGCTTTGATTTCAGTTGCGCAAGAGATACAACCATTTCTAACTGTGCTACATCATGTATCACATTGCTAAGCCGAATTCCGGATGTGCATTCATCTTCTGCAACCTATTCTATATCGCAAATTTCAGGTGTGGGTACACCAGGTGGTAATGGTTGTTTCAGGAACTATATTGATCCGGGAACACCGGGAACATCTACAAATCTTACCACAGATGACCGCTACTCTGCAGTAATTCCTTTGCCTTTTACATTTCCGTTCTTTGGTATTAGCTATAATTCTTTGGTAGCCAGTACTAACGGATACGTTTCATTCGATCTTACCAGAGCCGGACTTTTTAGTCACTGGAACGGAGCTGCAGGAAATTTACCCAATGCAGGATATGATCGTGCTTTAATTATGGGCCCTTATCATGATCTTGATATTAGCGTTACCACTTCACCAACCAGAAGAATCAAATATGATGTGGTTGGTACAGCACCTCACCGCAGATGGATTTTGAGTTTTTTCAAAGTTCCTTTATTTGGAAGTGCTTGTAATAGTTTGTTTCAAAATACCCACCAGATTGTGTTATATGAAGGTTCCGGTATGTTCGAAGTAATGATCAACGATAAACAATTCTGCACAGGCTGGAATTCCGGAAGGTCAATGGTGGGCATTCAAAATTTCGATCGTAATGTAGGCTATATGCCAACGGGAAGAAGAAATACAGATCCACCTTGGGGAACAGTAGGCATGAATGAAACCTGGAGATTTGTTCCGAATGCAGGACCAACTTTATACCGCAGTGTACAATTATTTGATTTCTCTGGTAACCTCGTATCAACTGGCGATACTACCAGCATTGGAAACAATACTTTTCAGGTGGCTTTTCCTAACGTTTGTCCTTCCGCCACTACTTCTTACATAGTAAAGGCTACTTATGAAAATCCAACCCAACCGGGTTCGTTCATCACTTCAAATGATACCGTAAGAGTCATCAGAACACAGTCATTAGCTTCTCCTGCGGTGGTAACCAACATTCAGTGTAACGGCCAAACTACCGGATCTATTACAGTAAATCCAGTTGGCGGATCTAATGGGCCGTATTCATTTTCACTGGATAATGTAACCTTCCAGTCAAGTAATACATTTTCAAATCTGGCAGCAGGAACTTACACGGTTTATATTAAAGAAGATAATGGTCCGTGCAGAAAAGATACGTCCATCACTATATTCCAACCTGCTGTATTAAATCCTACTATAACTACCACCAATGCCACTTGTGCAAATGTGAACGGAACCATCAATATTACCTCAGAAGGTGGAACAGGTGCTGTTCAGTATAGCATAGATGGAACTACTTTCCAGTCATCAGGCACATTTAACGTTCCTGCAAATACCTATACGGTTACTGTAAAAGATGCGAATGGTTGTACCAAAACAGCTACCGCGGTTGTATCACTTGTTCGGGAATTAACTTTTGTAGCATCTCCACCGGCATCAGTATGTCAGGGAGTTCCTGTTACATTAACTACTACCAGTAATGCTACATCTTATAGCTGGACGCCAGCAACAGGACTGGATAACCCATCAAGTCCAAGCCCGGTTGCCACACCTTCGTCGTCAACCGATTATACAGTGGTTGCTACTTTAGGGCAGTGTGATACTACAGTAACTATTCCGGTAACCATTATTCAAAATGTATTTGTAGAAGCAGGCAATTCTGTTTCTATTATTTCAGGAGAGCAAGTTACTTTGAACGGATCGGTTACCAATGCCACTTCATTTAGCTGGAGCCCTTCAACAGGTTTAAGTTCTGTATCTGTTTTAAATCCTATTGCAAATCCTACCACCACCACTTTATACACTTTAACTGCCGCAAATCAATTAGGCTGTTCTAATTCTGATACAGTAAGAGTTACAGTTGTTCCTTATTGCATCAAACCAAGAAATGCCTTCACACCTAATGGTGATGGAGTGAATGATGCATGGTTGGTATATGATACTTATGATTGCCTGAAAAGTGTAACTGTGAGAGTATATAACCGTTATGGTAATAAGGTATTTGAAGCTCGTGATTACAGAAACAAATGGGATGGCCGTTATAATGGAAAACCTGTTCCTGATGGCACCTATTATGCGGTTATTGAATATACACTTGTAAACGGAAGAGTTGTTCCGGTGAAAATCGACGTCACTATTCTCAGATAAATTTTAAAATGATATTTTTACAGAGCCTTCATTAATGAGGGCTCTTTTTTTATGCATGCAGAAGCAATCCGGGAATATGTTATACGTAAGGAAAATGTTACAGAAGGATTTCCGTTTGGAGAAACCGTTTTGGTTTTTAAGTTGAATAGTAAAATCTTTTTATTGCTTTCATTGGATGAAACGCCGGTCACCTTCAATGTAAAGTGTGATCCGGAAAAAGCAATAGAATTAAGGGAAGCCTATCCGCAGCATATTCTGCCGGGTTACCACATGAATAAAAAACATTGGAATACGATCGTTTGCGATGGCTATCTAAAAGAAAAGCTGTTGTTCGAAATGATCGACAACAGCTATAATCTTGTTAAGGGAAAGAAATAACTATTTTCTGAAACTATGGCTTACCACCAACTCTTTACTAACTGCTGTGTAACTATAAAATCCTTCACCGCTTTTAGCACCTAATTTTCCGGCCATTACCATGTTAACGAGTAACGGACAAGCGGCATACTTCGGGTTACCGAATCCCTGGTATAAAACATTTAAAATACTCAGGCAAACATCCAGTCCGATAAAATCTGCCAATTGCAGCGGTCCCATTGGATGTGCCATACCTAATTTCATGACGGTATCAATTTCTTCCACTCCTGCAACTCCTTCGTATAAACTACAGATAGCCTCATTAATCATCGGCATTAAAATTCTGTTGGCAATAAAACCGGGATAATCATTCACCACGCAAGGAATTTTACCCAGTTGTTTACTAAGGGTAACAATAGTTTCTGTTACAATCGCCTGCGTGGCATATCCGTTAATGATCTCCACCAGTTTCATTACCGGAACAGGATTCATAAAATGCATACCGATAACGAGTTCAGGCCTTTTTGTTACCGCAGCAATTTTTGTAATGGAGATAGAAGAAGTATTGGTGGCTAATATGCATCCGTGTGGTGCATGATCATCCAGTTGCTGAAAAATCTTCAGTTTCAAATCAATATTTTCCGTTGCTGCTTCCACTATCAGTTGCGCATCTCTCACACCGGATGCGATATCGGTAACCGTGTTGATATTTTTAAGTGTGGCAGATTTCTGTTCTTCTGTGATAGATCCTTTAGCAACCTGCCTGTCCAGATTTTTACCAATCGTACCCAAAGCCCTTTCCAATTGCGTAGGATTAACATCAACCAGATTTACCTGAAATCCATTTTGCGCAAAGACGTGTGCAATTCCATTTCCCATAGTTCCTGCACCAATAACAACCACATGCTGAATCATAGTTCTTTTTGTTTGATTTATTAATTCCGCAACATTTTAAAATTTGATCTTACGGTATGTACTGCATTTTGATCATCTCTGAAAATACAGGTAAATTTTCCGATCACCCAACCCGGAACGGCCAATGAAGGAGGATATGAAAAATAACTTTCCGTGAATGAAATGATATTTAACGAGGAAGGCGTTGATGCCGTCGTATACTGTTGTAAGGTAAGAATGCTGCTGGTATCGTTCCAGGCTACTGGTGGATTTGGCCCAGTAATGAAAGCAACATAACCTTCTACCTGTGGCGTTCCATTTGCCCTGCGGCAGGCAATATTTGTACGGTTGTATGCAAATGTTTTTGAGCAAAAGGCAGAGTCAAGGTTTCTTTGGAAGAAATGATTTTGACCGCCATCAATTGTATACGCAATAAACTGTGAAGGAGGATTAGGACAAGAAAATATAAAACCTGTTTTCAGTGAATTGGTATCCGTATAATTAATGGTAAATGGAGTTATGGCTGTATTAGTTATACTATCATATCCTGTTATATATATTGGTGTATTTGAAGCTGGTAAAACTGAAAGCGGAATGTAGAAATTTCCATTTACCTCGAGCGTTGAGCTATAGTCAAGGCTATCAATGTTTGCTTTGATGATACCTCTGGTTATGTTTTGTCCATTGCAATCCAGCAAGGTTCCTTTTATACCGGGAGGTTGTGGCAGAGAAATGAATATAGTTCCACCGTTGTTACTTGGCAGTGTAAACGGACCGATGATGGAATCCAGTAAAACGGTTCCGTCAACGTTAAAAAATCTCAGCCTGATATCTGTATTGGCAGGCAATAATCCCATCGTTGCGCCAGATCCATCAGTATAATCAAATAATTCATAGGCAGCTACAGGAGTTGTAGGTTGTATCGAAAACCGGTAATAGGGAAGTGGACTTCCGTCTGCTCTGTTCTTGAAATAAACGTAATAGAAAGTTAGCGGGCCATTTATATCATAGTTCCAGAAAGTAAAGTGAGATACATCACCTTTGTATTTACTGCCCTCTTTCGACGCATTTCCCTGATTAACCCAAACGCCTTTATCTTCATCAAAATACCATAAGGGAATAGTAGTTGGAGCAGCACTTAACATGGATGAAGGGATATTGGCAGCGATGGTTGCTTTTTTTCCTGAAGCTAATTTTACTGTTTGAGCATTTTGATCTTTAAGTTCAATTCCCACCATTCCATAAGAAGTAAGATAATTCATAGCCGATGGAGCAATTACCGCTGACATATTTCCAGGCATACGGCTATTAAAATCAGCAACTGCAGGATCGAAATAAGTGCCGTACACAAAAACTGAATCAGTAATAGGGTTGCCTGCACTATTTATAAATGCACCGGCAGGAAAACTGATGGAAACATTTCCATTACCAAAATTGATGTTGCCACCCGCAGATCCTATCTTTCCTATTAAAGTTTTTGGAGAAAGTTTGGCATTAATATATTGTGTTGCACCGGTAGTAGAACTGAATGTTTTTACAAGTGTAAAATAATTATTCTTCTCTATTTTGATGGTGGCGAAACTGCCGTTGAAATTTCCGTTTGTAATCTTGAAAATACCATTTGCATTCGTAACAGCCGTTAATCCTCCGCCTGTTATCTGTGCTCCCTGAACCGGATTATTCATCTCATCCATCACTTTACCCACTACAGAAAGCCTGATAGGTGTATTGGCTATTGAGTATTGTGGCAACGAATCGGTAACAGGAGTAGCGATTGTATCAGAAATATTTTTCTGGCAGGAACTGAATAAAATTATAGCCAGAAAAAATACAATATTCGTAAAGCCGGAAGCGTAATTTTTAGGTGTCATATGGAAAGCGTTATGTTTCCGTGAAGTTATTTAAAAGCATTGAAACCGGTAACATCCATTCCGGTGATCAGTAAATGAATGTCGTGCGTTCCTTCGTAGGTGATAACACTTTCTAAATTCATCATATGACGCATCACAGAATATTCGCCGGTTATGCCCATTCCGCCTAACATTTGGCGGGCATCTCTGCAAATATTAGTAGCTATTTCGCAGGCATTTCTTTTGGCCATGCTCACTTGTTGTGGTGTAACTTTTCCTTCATTCATCAAAACACCTAAACGCCAATTTAGTAATTGCGCTTTGGTAATTTCAGTTACCATCTCAGCCAATTTTTTCTGCTGTAATTGAAATGCACCAATCGGCTTTCCAAACTGCATGCGTTCCTTGCTGTAATTTAAAGCGGTATCATAACAATCCATAGCAGCACCGATGGCACCCCAGGCAATGCCATAACGTGCTTTGGTAAGGCAACCTAAAGGTCCTTTCAGACCTTTTACATTCGGTAAAATATTTTCTTTCGGAACTTTTACATTATCAAAAACCAGTTCTCCGGTAGCAGATGCACGTAAACTCCATTTGCCATGAGTAGTAGGTGTGCTGAATCCTTCCATGCCACGCTCCACAATAACACCTCGGATATCGCCGGCTTCATCTTTTGCCCAAACAACGGCAACCTGGCTAAAAGGCGCATTGCTGATCCACATTTTCGCACCATTTAAAATTACATAACCATCACCATTATCTTTAAAATTGGTGAGCATACTGCTTGGATCACTGCCATGATCTGGTTCCGTTAACCCAAAGCAACCTAACCATTCGCCACTGGCTAGTTTTGGAAGATATTTTTTGCGCTGCTCTTCACTGCCATACTGATAAATAGGAAACATAACCAGACTTCCCTGCACACTTGCCGTAGAACGAACGCCGCTATCACCTCTTTCGAGTTCCTGCATCATTAAGCCATAGCTGATATAATCCAAACCGCCACCGCCATATTCTGCCGGAACGGTGGGACCGAAACATCCGATATCACCCAGTTGCTTTACAATATGCTGAGGAAATTCGGCTCTCTGTGCAAAGTCTTCGATAATAGGAGAGATCTCTTTCTTTACATAACTTCTTACACTTTCTCTCACCATCAGGTGCTCTTCCTGCAATAATTCATCAACATTAAAATAATCCGGCGATTGGAAATTATCGGTTTTAACAGCCATTTTAGTAGTTTTAAAAATTGTGAGGGCTCATCCCTTAAAAATCACGCAAATATAATCGATACACCTGCTGCTATTCTAAAATTGTTTTACTTTTCCGCAGGCATTTTTTGAGTTATTCAACGTTTATTAATATTATGATCTCTTATCTGGCATTAGGCGACAGTTATACGATAGGCGAACAGGTTCCCTTATCCGAATCCTTTCCCTATCAGTTGGTTCAGTTAATGCGCAAAGCTGACAAACCTGTAATGGCTCCGGAGATTATAGCCAAAACGGGCTGGATCACCGATGAACTGCTGGCCGCGATGAATCAAACTAAATTTTTACAACCGTATGATATCATCACTTTATTAATTGGCGTAAATAATCAATACAGGGGAAGAAGTATAACAGAATTTGAAGATCAACTGGAACAACTGATTCAAATGGCCAGATCGCTGGCGCACGTTGAAACAAAATTGGTAATGCTGAGTATTCCCGATTGGGGCATTACGCCTTTTGCAAAAGAAAGAGATGCAAAAAAGATTGCGGAAGAAATTGATGCTTACAATGCAATTTGTAAAAAAAAGGTAACTGAATTTTCTATTCCTTATTTAGATATTACAACCTCACAGAGAATTGACGGAACAGAACCGTCATACCTTGCCGAAGACGGTTTGCATCCTTCGGGGAAAGAATATGCAAAGTGGGCGAAGGTTGTTTTTAATTATCTGATATCTTAATTTAATCCTGATATGCTAAAAAAAATTTCAATAATAATAGGTATTTTATTTACAAACATGAGTTGCTTTTCTCAAATCTTAAATTCAACAGATTCTTTATTATACAGCGGAGGGCGTTTGAAAGAAATATATAATGGTGCAGAAATAACAATGGAGAACCCATTTTTCAAACCCGAGTATATCGGTGGGAGATTGAGTTGGATCAATTTTTTAAAAAGTAAAATTGATAATTATATTCCTCTTTACAACAAAGCAACACCTGGAACTTATCATGTTTTGGTAAGATTTTTAATTGATTCGAAAGGCGAAGTGAAAGACGTGGTCGCAGAATCTAATTGTGGTTTTGGTATGGAAGCTGAAATTGTAAAGAGGATCAAAGAAAGTCCAACCTGGAAGCCCGCAAAAACAAAGATTGGAGAAAATGTGGGCTATGTTTTTCGGCAAGTCGTTACTTTCTACTTAAAGACGAATGAAAGCAAAATTGAAATCAGGTAAAATAAATACTTGCAATTTCAAAATGTAGCGGTTATAATTTTATTCTTCAGTTCTATTATATTATTTGCTAACAAAAAATCATAAGAAAGCTAATTTAAAAGTCGCATTCTGTAAGCATTCATAGCCGTAATGCCGAGTTTACGTATTAGACGATAATTTGTTATAACGCCAACCGGAGCACCAATAATTGGAACAAGTTGAGCCATCTTTGCAATATCAATATAATCTCTGTATTCCTGTTGAAATTTTCTCCAGTCAAATTGTTCAATATCATCCGGTAGCGTTTTACTATACGCATCCCAATCCTTAATTTTTAAATAAATAGTTTTTCGGTGAGTATGACTTGAAAATGCAATTTCAAAAATATGTAATAGATATACTCTTTCTTTATAATCCTTTACATCATATCCGTACATCGCAGCAATATCAAACAACAATTTTAATTTTATTCCAATCAGAATTGGAAAATCAGCCAAACCGAGTAACAGGCCTCCTGCACCCGTTATTCCTCCTTCTATGGCTGCGGTATTTCTGTAAGCTTTTATTCTCTCTTCTACAGCTGTTTCTCTTACCTCAAATGATTTATCTATTAAGGGTTTTGACGTTGTATACTTTGCACCAAATAACACGCCACGTATCATTTGTTTAATGGTGCTGGTTATGGCGGCATGTATTTTTTCAGGTATCCAGGAATTTATTTTTGCTTGAAGTTTACTTGCCAGTTTATTAATCAAAGAAGGACTTCGAATCATGTTTTTTTGCCAAACCTGTAATTGGGCAAAAGCATCTTTTTCGTATTTGTCCATAGAAAATATTTTAATGAAGTTAACGAACTATAAAACTATGATTCGAAATATAAGTCTTAGAGTAATTGAACTTTTAGTAAGTTTTTTATGACAAACCGTTTTCATCTTTCTGAGGAGAATGTTAAAAGTGTTTAGGTTTATAGTAGCTTATTCAAAATAAGCTCGTCGCATAAATAATGTAAAATTATTTGAATCGAGATTTAAATAATTTGCGAATTGAAATATTAAACTATGTATTTTTTCATCTCCACCTGATATTGCATAGCTGTTTCTCTTGCCTGTTCTGCAAAGTCTTCTTCATCGGATGCATAAATAATAGCGCGGGAAACATTTACCAATAATCCGGCATCTTTATTTAAGGCTACTCTGGAAACTTCTGCTAAACTGCCTCCCTGAAAACCTACTCCCGGAACGAGCAAGAAATGATCTGGGATCTGTTTCCGGATGGCAGCTAACTTTTCAGATTGCGTAGCGCCTGTAACAAACATCAGATTTTCGGCATTGCCCCATGAAGAGACTTTATTTATAACATGTTCGTATAAGAATTCAATGCCTATTTTTTGTAATTCAAAATCGGCTGCACCTTTATTGCTGGTAAGCGCTAAAACGATCGTCCACTTATTTTCATATTCCAAAAAAGGTCTGATACTGTCTTCTCCCATATACGGTGCAACAGTTATTGCATCAAATTGTAATGTTTCAAAAAATGCTTTGGCATAATGAGCCGATGTGTTGCCAATGTCACCACGCTTTGCATCCGCAATTTTAAAATGGGTGTCAGGAATATAATTCACCGTTTGTTCCATCGCATCCCAACCTTTCGTTCCTAACGACTCATAAAAAGCGGTGTTGATCTTATAACTCACACACAAGTCATGTGTAGCATCAATAATCCTTTTATTAAATTCAAATATTTTATTGGGATGGTCTGCCAGTGATGAAGGCAGAAGCTTTACATCCGTATCAAGACCGATACATAAATAAGATTTTTTTTGTTGTATCTGTGCAATGATTTCGGAGCGTTTCATATTATAATCTTTCCTGAATGGCAGCCGCAATGGCTTTAGTTGAATCGGTATTTTGTTCTATCAGTTTTTGAATGATGTTCAGTTTCGACTGTTTGTCTTTGTTCTGGCTTAACTTAAAAACATTATCTACATTTTCTATTTTGATCTCAAACGCAACAATCGCTTTCACCATGCTGTGAACATATTCATCCGTCAGATTTTCAAAAGAAGCAGCAGAATTTCCTTCATGTTTTTCGGTGATCTTTTTCACTGCTTCATAAGTAGCTGCTTCATCCATAAAACGAATCATGCCTTTTGCCTGTACCGTCATATAATTCCACGTACTACCCTGATGCGGTTCTGTATACCAACTGGCACTTACAAAACAATGAGGACCGGTAAACAACACCATCACATTCGGATATTCCACAAAGGCTTTGTGATGGTCAGTATTTTTCATCATGTGACCTGATAATATAATTTCCTCATCCTTTGTTTCAATTTCGAGAGGGATTTGTGTAGCCACCGGATAAGTTCCATCAAAACCTGAAAGGATCGCAAAATAATGTTCCTGCATAAACCGGGTGATTGTAGCAGGATCTTTTTCCGTAAAATAAGGAAGTTTATACATGATGATGTTGTATAGCTTCCAGCATTTTATTTTCTATTTCTTCGCTTTGCCAGTTTTCGGCAATGCCAGGCGTTTGCATAATGGTTTGCATCATTTTGTCCTGCTGCAATCCATTTTTTAATGCTTCGCTATACCGTATGTGCGGACTAAACGTTACCTGAGAATAAGCAGGTGTCCATTTTTCCGGAAATTTCTTGCTGAAGCTGGCTTCTATTTTTTTCTGTAATAAAAATGTTGGATCACCTACCTTATCTCTCATCTCTACAAAATTATTGAGCGCAAGGTCAGCGATCGCATCTCCATCCGGCTTTCTTAATTCCTGAAATTTATCAAGAATGGTCATCCAGTCATTTTCATATTTTTCTATAAGCCCGTTCAGTACGGAGCAATCTTCAAAGCCGCAATTCATTCCCTGGCCGAAAAATGGAACTATTGCATGCGCTGCATCTCCAATCAATGCAAATTTATCTTCCCTGATCCACGGAAAACATTTTACGGTTACCAGTGATGCAGTGGGATTATGCATGAATTCATTTTCAAAATCTGGCATCATGGCTGCCGCATCCGCAAACGTTTTTTCAAAAAATGTTTTTGCTTTTGCTGCCGTATCTAATGATTTGAACGAAGGATCTCCTTCAAACGGAAAGAACAGTGTACAGGTAAAACTTCCGTCAGGATTCGGCAATGCAATCAGCATATAATTTCCTCTTGGCCAGATATGCAACGCATGCTTTTCCATTAAGAAAGTTCCATCTTTCCCTGCCGGAATCGTCAATTCCTTATAACCAAAATCTATATAATACTGGTTGTACTGAAATCTCTCGTGGTGTAACTGATGTGTAAGTCGTGCCGCTGAAAAAGCACCATCACTCCCAAAAATGATATCTGCATGATGTTTTATACCACCGTCAAATGAAAGCTCATTGGTTTTAAAATCTATTTGTTCCAGTTTTTTTTCGAAGTTGATTTCAACTCCGTTCTCTTCTGCAAGATCCATCAGTTTTCGGTTGAGTTCTCCTCTTGAAACAGAATTGATGTATTGACCCTCATTACCATAGGCCTGATAAGCGGTTGTTCCATCTGCATTATGAATATAGCGTCCATGCATAGGAATACATATTTTACGAATGTCATCCATGATGCCTACTTCTTCCAATGCTTTAATACCACGGTCACTCAATGCAAGATTGATCGATCTTCCCGCATACGCTCCGCCTTTACGCATATCTGGCCTGCGTTCAAAAACAGAAACAGAATGGCCTTTTCTTTTAAGGTAAATTCCTAACAAAGAGCCAACCAGTCCGGCACCAACGATCGTAATTTCTTTTTTCATATTATTGATGTGATAGAACTTCCTTAATGATATCGCCGAAGCGAAAAATGTCTTCGAAAGAATTGTAAAGGCCAACAGGTGCAATACGTATCACATTGGGTTCTCTCCAGTCTGCGATCACACCTTTTTGTTTTAAGGTATCAAATATTTTTTTGCCATCTTTCAGCATCAGCATACTTATCTGGCAACCATGTTCGGGTTTGTTCTTTGGTGTGATGATGCTAATGGTTCCAGGAAATGCCTGTTGCATATCTTCTAACACATACCACAAATAATCATTCAGTTTTTGTGCCTTTGAAAAAATATTTTTAACGCCCGCTTCAGCAAATACATCCAGTGATGCTTTATGTACAGCCATACTTATTACCGGCGCATTGCTTAATTGCCAACCTTCTGCGGTAGGAATGGGACGAAAATCTTTTTCCATCTTAAACCGTTGGTCTTTATCATGTCCCCACCATCCTGCCATGCGTGGAAGCGAAATATTTGCAGCATGTTTTTCATGTATGTACACACCGGCAACACCACCCGGACCGCTATTTAAATATTTATAACTGCACCAGCAGGCGAAATCAACATTCCATTCGTGCAATTGTAATGGAACATTTCCTATAGCATGCGCCAGATCATAACCACAATAGGCACCTGCCTGATGTGCAGCTTCTGTGATTTGCGGCATATCGAAAACCTGGCCCGTATAATAATTTACGCCGCTGAACAATACAACAGCCGTTTCATTTCCATGTTCAAGTATAACTTGTAAAATATCTTCCGTTCGTAGCGTATATTCTCCGTCTCTTGGCGAAACTTCTATAATGGCGCTTTCATCAAACCCGTGCAATTGCGCCTGCGACAAAAATGCATATTGATCAGAGGGGAAAGCTTTTGCTTCGCAGATGATCTTATATCTGCTTGCTGTTGGCCTGTAAAATGTAGTCAGCAACAAATGTAGATTCACCGTGAGCTGATTCATCACCACTATTTCCGATTCTTTTGCACCGGTTAGGTCTGTCAGCAAAGCCGGAAATATTTCATGATAATCCACCCATGGATTTTTGGCATGATGATGGCCTTCCACACCATAATTTGCCCAGTCTTCCAGTTCATTTATTACATAATCCTGTGTTTGTTTACACTGTAATCCTAAAGAATTGCCGGTCAGGTAAACAGCATCTTTTCCATTGAGAATTGGAATATAGAACTGGTTCCGGAAACTTCGTAAATGATCTGCCTCATCTGACATGTGTGCGTAAGCCAGTGAGTTTTCCATTTTATTATTTATTTCAACACTCATGATATAGTGGCAATAACTTTTAATTCTATGGCAATGGGCGTTGGAAGACTTAATACTTCCACTGTTGTTCGGCAAGCCTGGACGTTAGAAAAATATTGTGCATAAATCTTATTATAAAGGGGAAAATCTGATTTCATGTGGGTAAGAAAAACGGTTACATCAATAATATTTTCCCAACTGCTTCCACTGGCTTCTAAAACTGCTTTTACATTTTTAAAAACGGAATGGCATTCCGCTTCAATATCATATTTAAGGATCTTTCCATTGGCATCTAATTCTAAACCGGGAATGGAATTGTCTTCTGCACTCCGGCTGCCAATCCCGCTTAAGAATAATAAATTGCCGGCTCTTCTAGCATGGGGATAAGCACCCAATGGCGCCGCTGCCTTATCTGTAGATATAATTTGTGATGTGTTCATTAGTATTCTATACAAATGTTTTTAGGTTCAGTAAAAAATCGCATGGCTTCCCAGCCGCCTTCTCTTCCAACACCGCTGTTCTTAACGCCTCCAAAGGCAGTTCTCAAATCTCTTCTCAGCCAGCAATTCACCCACACGATGCCGCTTTCCAGTTTCGATGAAAGGAAATTAGCTTTGGAGATATCCTGTGTCCAGATAGTTGCGGCAAGGCCATACGTTGTTGCATTCGCGAGGTACAATGCTTCGTCAATTGTATCAAATGGTTGTAAAGTAACAACTGGCCCAAATATCTCTTCCGTATTCGATTTGCATAACGGGCCAAGGTTTTCAATTATAGTCGGTGCAATAAAAAAACCTTCCGCACATCTCCCTTCCGGGTGAACAGCATACCCACCACATATAATATTTCCACCTTCCTGTTTAGCAGTTTCTATACATCCCATCACTTTATCAAAATGCAACTTACTTACTATGGCGCCTTGTTTATTGTTTTGTAAAGGATCTCCAACGGTGAGTTGTTTGGTTCGCTCCACAAATTCATTTTTAAATTTTTCATACACAACGCGCTCTATCAATATCCGGCTGCCGCATAAACAAATTTGTCCCTGGTTACTGAAAGAGGATTGTAAGGTAGTCTGCATCATTTTCTCCCAGTTGCAATCAGCAAAAATGATATTTGGATTTTTTCCTCCTAATTCGAGCGATAATTTTTTAAACATTGGCGCCGCTATGGAAGCAATCCGTTCTCCTGCTCTTGTACTTCCCGTAAATGAAATGGCTTTTATGTCTTTATGTTTCACAATGGCTTCACCACATGTGGGTCCTTGTCCGTGTAAAATATTCAAAACGCCATCAGGCAAACCGGCGGCTTTACAAATTTTCCCCAGTAAAAAACCGGTGACTGGCGTAACTTCTGAAGGTTTGGCGATCACGCAATTTCCTGCCGCAAGTGCCGGAGCAATTTTCCAGGTAAATAAATATAACGGTAAATTCCAGGGAGAAATGCAGCCTACAATTCCGATTGGATTGCGCAAGGTATAGTTGATAGCATTTGTTTCCATCTGGTGGCTTTCCGAAGCAAAATGCATGGCGCCGGTTGCAAAAAATCTGAAATTGGAAGAAGCACGCGGGATATCCACTTTTTTACTAAGCCATAATGGTTTTCCATTATCGTTTGTTTCTGCAATGGCCAGTTCATCTGCATGTTCATCTATCAGCGAAGCAATTTTATGTAAAATGGTAAAACGTTCTTCTGCAGATATGTTGCTCCAGTTTAAAAACGCTTTTTTAGCGGCCAATACTGCAACATCTATATCTTTTTCATTACTGTCAGGAATTTTTCCGGTAATAGAACCAGTGGCAGGATTGAGGTTGTCGATAAATTGTCCGCTTAACGGTCCAATGAAATTTCCACCAATGAAATTTTCGAGATGGAATGGAATATCCAATTGCATAGGTTAAAGGTAATTATTATAAAAATTTTGCAGTAATTTTCTCTTTCAAACCGAAACATTATGGCTATATCTGCTCCTTTTAATTTAAAAAAATGGATTGATGAACACCGGGATCTCTTAAAACCACCTGTAGGCAATCATTGTATTTATAAGGATGCAGAAAATTTTATAGTGATGGTGGTAGGTGGCCCCAACTCCCGTAAAGATTACCATTATAATGAATCTGAGGAATTATATTATCAGGTAGAAGGTGATATAGTGGTGAAGATCATAGAAGATGGCAAGCCACGTGACATACAAATTAATGAAGGTGATATTTTTTTACTGCCACCCCAAACACCACATTCACCGCAACGAGGCCCTAACACTGTTGGACTGGTTATTGAAAAAGTGCGTGAAACGGAAGAAGATGGTTTCCTGTGGTATTGTGAAAATTGCGGACATAAATTGTATGAAGAAAAATTACATGTTTCTGATATTGTAAAACAATTGCCTCCCGTAATGGAAGGATTTTATGCATCAGAAGAAAAACGTACCTGCACTGAATGTGGATCTGTTATGAGCCCGCCCATCAAGAGAGGATAAAACCCTAAGGCAAAAGTTAAAAAGCAAAACCCAAAAGTGAAACTTATTTTCAAGTTATAAATTCATCCTATTGTTGATGGATGGCTGTTCCTTACTTTTAGCTTTTTACTTTTGATTTTTTCTTTCAATTAAACTTTTCCGTTGAAAATAGACATTCACACGCACATCATGCCTTCCACCATGCCTAACTGGATCAAGAAGTTTGGTTATGGAGATTTCATTCACCTCGAGCACCGTAATTGCAAAGCCTGTATGATGAAAGGCGACAAGATGTTTCGGGTGGTGGAAGAAAATTGTTTTGATGCATCCCTACGACTAAAAGATATGAATGCTACCGCTGTTGATATTCAGGTTTTATCTACTATTCCCGTACTATTTAATTATTGGGCGAAACCAAAAGATGGATTGGAAACTGCTCGTTTTTTCAACGATCATATTGCGGAAACAGTGGCGAAGTCACCTGATCGCTTTATCGGATTAGGAACCGTTCCATTGCAGGATATCGATTTGTCAATTCAGGAAATGGAACGTTGCATCAACGACCTCAAAATGCCTGGCCTTGAAATGGGCAGTAATATCAATGGCATTAATTTAGGTGATGAACAATTTTTTCCTTTTTATAAGAGAGCAGAAGAATTGGGTTGTGCATTATTTATTCATCCATGGGAAATGATGGGCGAAAATAAAATGGAAAAATACTGGCTTCCCTGGCTTGTTGGAATGCCGGCAGAAACTTCCCGTGCTATTTGCTCTATGATCTTCGGTGGTGTGATGGAAAGATTTCCAAAATTACGAATCGCATTTGCACATGGTGGCGGATCATTTCCGGCAACTATCGGAAGAATAGAACATGGATTTAATGTCCGTCCCGATTTAGTAGCCATTGATAATCCGAACAACCCCCGAAATTATATCGGTAAATTCTGGATAGATGCTTTGGTGCACGATCCACATGCTTTACAGTTTATAACAGATATTATGGGAGAAGATCATATCTGCATGGGCAGCGATTATCCTTTTCCTTTAGGCGAACATCATCCCGGAAAATTGATTGAAGAAATGAATTTTTCAAAAGAGGTGAAGGAGAAAATGTTGTTTAAAAACGCAGAGCGATGGCTCGGTTTGGTGGGTTGAGTTTTTTGTGTTATTAGTGTTGTGTTATAAGTGTTGTGTAAGAGTTGTTTTAAGTGTTTTGTTATAAGTGTTGTATATTTTAAAAAAATAGTTTTCATTCTAATTACTCAACACTCAACACAGAAAACAATCCATACATATCATCTTGCATCTTCTTCTAAATTCCTCAACAATCAAAACTCAAAACAAATTTATTCATTCCAAAACTTCCTGAATCTCCGTTGCCGCCATATTCGCATTACGCATCGCTATTCCACGTGCGGCATTGCCGGCAAATTCACCGAAAGCTTTTTTTGTAGCTTCATCATCACCGGCCATTAATGGAACGCCTATATCTCCGCCTTCCCGAATGGACTGAACCAAAGGTATTTGTCCGAGCAAAGGAATATCAAATTCGTCTGCTAAATGTTTACCGCCGTCTTTTCCGAAAATATATAAACGCTGCGACGGATCATTAATGTCAGCACCCGGTGCAATGAAATAACTCATGTTTTCTACGAGTCCTATTACTGGTACTTTTAATTGTGCAGCCTGACCAAACATGGCCACACCTTTTTTGGCATCTGCTAGTGCAACAGTTTGTGGCGTAGTTACAACGATCACTCCTGTAACCGGAACTGTTTGCACCATCGTTAAATGAATATCTCCCGTACCCGGCGGCATATCAATGATCAGATAATCCAGTTGGCCCCAGTCAACATCGGTCACAAATTGTCTGATCGCACTGCTTACCATCGGGCCACGCCATACCACTGCCTGCTTTTCATCTATCAGCAAACCAATGCTCATCACCTTTATTCCAAAACGTTCAATCGGAACGATCAATCCTTTTGCGCCATTCTCTTTCATCATGGGCCTTTCGCCGCGTATACCAAACATAATGTGCTGGCTCGGGCCATAAATATCTGCATCCATCAAACCCACTTTTGCACCTCCGTCGGCTAATGCCAAAGCAAGGTTTGCAGACACCGTACTTTTTCCTACACCACCTTTTCCACTTACAATAGCAATAATATTTTTTACGCCCTGCAATACATTTTTTGCATCAGTTCTGTTGCTCGTAGTGTTACTGGTGAAATTCACCATCACCTCCGCCTGCTTGTTCACCAATATAAGAATGGCATTCACACATGCATTCTTTATCATATCTTTCAAGGGACACGCAGGTGTGGTAAGCACAACCGTAAATGAAACTTTCAGTCCGTCAATCGCCACATCTTTTACCATGTTTAAGGTTACAAGATCTTTCCCAAGATCAGGTTCCTGTACATTACTCAACGCTTTTAAAATATCTTCTGTAGTCATCGAATTATTTGTTAAAAACTATTTCTAAACTGCAAAATTAAACATCGCAAGGCGTACTTTGTTTATAAATTCAGGAATCAACAACTGTGAAACATTATTTTTGTAACCGGCAATTGTCCATTGTTCAGCCTTAATGGGGTCGCACTCTTGTACAGTTGCTCTTTATTCAGCAAACATCCGCCTTCGGGCATTTTGTGAAGGCATGAGAAAAAATTTACGATACTTCATCATACTGGCATGTATATTTCCGATTTCTGCAACAGCTCAGTTTGAAACATTTAAGGATTCTGTGGTGCAGTTATACGGTGTTGTAATGACGGCCGATAGTTTACAAGCCATTCCCGGTGTGAGTATCATGGTAAAAGGACAGAACCGCGGAACTATCAGCAGCGAAAAAGGTGTTTTTAGTATTGTTGTTTTAAAAGGCGATCAGGTGGAATTTACGAGCGTAGGGTTTAAAGCAAGGCTTGTGAATATTCCAAAAGAATTGCAGGGAAATCAGCATAGCATCATTCAGTTAATGGTAACAGACACCGTTTTCCTGCCGGCAACCATCATCAAACCACGAATTTCCCGTGCACAATTCGACCGCGATTTTATAAATACTAAAATAGCAGATGATAATATTGCTATTGCCCGGGCAAATAATGATGAAGCTACCCGCAAAGTTTTGATGGCAAGTCTGCCTTCCGATGGAAGAGAAGCATCTAAACAATATATGCGTCAGGCTGCCGGAAAATTATATTATTCAGGTCAGGTTGCGCCGCAAAATATTTTCAATCCTATGGCCTGGTCAGAATTTATCAAGGCCTGGAAACGTGGTGATTTCAAACGAAAATCTTAGATCTTTTTTTCAGGTTCAGCTATTCATTTTCTAAAATCTTATTTTATTTCGTTTCACTCCTGTATTTTAGCAGACAAGAAAGATTTATGCGCTTTTACCTGCTTGGATTTATGGGGAGTGGAAAATCATATTGGGCAAAACGCTGGTCTGCTAAGTATGAATTCGATTTTTATGATGTGGATGACACCATTGAAGCCATGGAAATGAATTCAGTGGTTGACCTTTTTGAAAAGAAAGGCGAACAATGGTACCGCGAAAAAGAAGCTGCAGTATTGAGAGAACTTAACAATTATCAGGATTGCATTATTTCCTGCGGCGGCGGAACGCCATGCTATCATAAGAATATGGATTGGATGAATCAAAATGGTTTTACCATTTATCTGGAGTCCACACCGGAATATCTTCTTCAGAACATCCTCAAAGAAAAAGAGCGAAGGCCGTTGGTGAAAAATGTGAACGAAAGCGAATTATTGTATTTTATTCAGCAAAAACTAGAGGAACGTATTCACATTTACGAACAGGCTCAATTAACATTAAATGCTGCAACTGTATCTGAAACTACCTTTGGCGGAATTTTATATTCTTTAAACAGATAATATGCATAAAGGATTTTTAAAAACCGCTGCAGTTTTCGGTGCTTTGTCAGTAATATTGGGCGCTTTTGGGGCGCATGCTTTAAAAGACACCATCAGTGATCATGCCATTGCGATCTTTGAAACCGGTGTTCGTTACCAGTTCTTTCATGCCCTTGCTTTATTAATGGTAGCCATGCTTTATAAAGATTTAGGAGGCAGTTTATTAAAATGGGCGGGAGGATTATTTATTACAGGCATGATAATTTTCAGTGGCTCTTTATACATCCTTACAATGTTAACCGCTCTCGTATCTCCTGATTACAAATGGATTGGCGCCATCACACCAATTGGCGGAATGTGTTTGATCACAGGCTGGTTACTCATGTTCATACGCTTTATGAAAATTCGCTAAAACATTCTGCTGTTGCCACGTGTAACACTGTTTGTTTTTTTATCTTTGTTTGAATGGCTCGAAAATCTACATCCAAAGCACCCGACCCTGATGTGCTCACAGAAGAAAAAGAAGAACAGGTTGAGGTCAAACAACTGCTGAAAGATGAACGCACACATAAAATTGCGGGAAGTATCTTTTTATTATTATCCGCATTATTTTTCATCGCATTCACATCATATCTTTTTACATGGGATGAAGACCAGAGTCTTGTACTGAAAGATGGATATAAACTGTTGATTGGTGCTGACACACCGGCTGCAAATATGATGGGCACTTTCGGTGCGTATCTCTCTCACTTTTTTATTTACAAAGGTTTTGGCATTGCTTCCTACCTGATCTGTACTTCCTTTTTTGTAACAGGCGTAAATCTATTTTTCGGGAAAAAAGTTTTTTCTGTTCTACGGAACGTAAAATACCTCGTGCTGGCATTGCCGGTATTGAGCTTAACAGCGGCTGTGATTATGCACGGACAACAATTTCCATGGGGTGGCGCAGCTGGTGAACTCATGAGAAATTATTTATTCACCACCATCGGTACTATTGGAACGATTGGATTGCTCATTGTATGTTTTCTGGCCTATGTGATCTGGCGTTTTAATCCTGCATTCCGTTTGCCGCAAAAGAAAGAAGCAATTCCGCTTACAACCGAACAGGTGGAAGAAACCGCTTCAACAGTAGAAGAACCGCTTACTGCCAGTGGAAATTTCCTGAAAAAAGGAGGAGCTTTCGTTCCTGTATCCATGGAAGAACCTAAAAAGGAAAATGGATTCGAACTGACTGAAAAGGACGAAATAGAAGAGGAGGAAGAAGAAGAATTGGAAGAAGAAACACACGGACCGGTATTAATTGTACAGGAACCGGTTTCAAAAAAAGCACCGCCTGTTGTGCCTTCCGGAGTGGAATTGGAAATAAAAATTGTTGAACCGGTTGCTGATCATACGGCTGTTTCACCGGAAAAGGTGCAGCAGATGAAACCTTATGATCCGATTCTCGACTTGCGTGATTATAAATATCCGGGTCTTGATCTGCTGGAAAATCACGGCAGTGAAAAAATAGTATCTGATCCGGCAGAACTGGAGAATAATAAAAATCAGATCATCAACACGCTGAAAAATTACGACATCCAGATTCAGAAAATTTCAGCAACAGTTGGTCCTACCGTAACATTATATGAGATCATTCCGGCTGCGGGTATCCGTATCTCCAGAATTAAAAACCTGGAAGACGATATTGCCTTAAGCCTCGCTGCCCTTGGCATACGCATCATTGCGCCAATACCCGGAAAGGGAACCATCGGTATTGAAGTGCCGAATGCGAAAAAGACGATCGTGAGTATGAAGACCTTATTGTCTTCTGAAAAATTTCAATCGAGTGCGTTCTCTTTGCCTATTGCCATTGGTAAAAAGATTGATAATGAAAATTTCATTGTTGATCTGGCGAGCATGCCGCATTTGCTCATGGCCGGTGCAACGGGTCAGGGTAAATCCGTTGGTTTGAATGCCATTCTGGTTTCACTGCTGTATAAAAAACACCCGAGCCAGTTAAAATTTGTATTGGTGGATCCAAAAAAAGTGGAACTGAGTATTTACCGGACCATCGAAAAACATTTCCTGGCAAAACTGCCTGGTGAAGAAGATGCGATCATCACCGATACTCGAAAGGTGATCCATACCCTAAATGCCATGTGTATTGAAATGGATAACCGTTATGATCTGCTGAAAGATGCAGGCTGCCGGAACATCAAAGAATACAATGAAAAATTTGCAGCACGAAAATTAAATCCTGAAAAAGGACATCAGTTCCTGCCATTCATTGTATTGGTGGTGGATGAATTTGCAGACCTTATCATGACGGCCGGAAAAGAAGTGGAGATGCCTATCGCAAGGCTCGCACAATTGGCCAGAGCGATCGGTATTCACCTGATCATCGCCACGCAGCGGCCTTCTGTAAATATTATTACGGGTACAATCAAAGCTAACTTCCCTGCACGAATTGCTTTTAAAGTAAGTAGTAAAATTGATAGCCGCACAATTCTGGACACTGGCGGTGCGGAACAATTAATTGGTAAAGGAGATATGCTGATCAGCTATAACGGTGAAGTAGTGCGTTTGCAATGTGCTTTTGTGGATACGCCTGAAGTAGATAAGATCGTTGATTTCATAAGTAATCAGCGAGGTTATACAGATGCCTTCCTGCTACCGGAATATATAGATGAAAAAGAACAGGAAAACCGCGTTGATTTTGATGCAAATGATAAAGATCCTTTGTTTGAAGATGCAGCAAGGCTGATCGTGAGCAGCCAGAGTGGAAGTACTTCACTTTTACAACGGCGGATGAAATTAGGCTATAACCGGGCTGGCCGATTAATGGATCAATTGGAAGCAGCCGGTGTGGTTGGCCCTAATCAGGGAAGTAAAGTACGCGACGTACTCATTAAAACGGAAGCCGATCTTCACCAACTCATAAATGGTCTTTAAGAATTATGTCAAAATTTCTGATCGCAGGCCTGGGCAATCCGGGAAATGAATATGCCGGTACCAGACATAATATCGGGTTTGATGTGGTGAATGCTTTCGTTATCAAAAACGGAGGAACTTTTCGTTCCGACAGGCTGGCCAATGTTGCGGAGGTGAAATGGAAAGGGAAAATATTTATTTGTATATGTCCTACAACTTTTATGAATCTGAGCGGACGGGCTTTCCGTTATTGGATAGATAAAGAAAAAATTGAATTGAACCATACGCTTACAGTTGTGGATGATCTGGCATTGCCATTAAATAAGATCCGTTTGAGAGGAAGTGGGAGCGATGCCGGCCATAATGGTTTGAAGGATATTCAGAATATTATGGGCACAGATGCCTATCCTAAGCTTCGGTTTGGTATAGGTAATAACTTCCCTAAAGGCATGCAGGCTGATTTTGTATTAGGCAAATGGAACAAAGAAGAGATCCCTGTTGTCCAATATAAAATAAAAGAATGCGTTCTTATAATAGAGGATTTTGCAGCAATAGGATTGGAACGCACGATGGCTGCTGTAAATAACCGTATTTATGAGCCGGAACAATAATCAAAATCTTACTACATTATTATTTGAATTTGATTATTTTCGCTGTCCAATCCCAGGAAAACCGCTTTAAACCAGCTTACAATGAAGATTATTTGTATCGGAAGAAACTATTCAGATCATATTGAAGAACTCAAAAATGAAGTTCCGGATGAACCTGTAATTTTCATGAAGCCTAAAAGTGCCTTATTGCAGGTACATACACCTTTTTATTATCCCGAATTCACAAATGAATTGCATTATGAAGTAGAGCTCGTACTGCGTGTCTGCAAAAATGGCAAATACATTCAGGAAAGGCATGCGGCTAATTATTATAACGGTATTACTGTTGGACTTGATTTTACAGCTCGCGATATTCAGGATATCTGTAAGGAAAAAGGTCTGCCATGGGAAAAAGCCAAAGCTTTTGATAATTCTGCCGCGGTTGGTAAATTTCTGGATGTTACACCGGCACTTAAAAAGAATAACATCAATTTTAAACTGCTGAAAAATAATGAAGCGGTGCAACAGGGCAATTCCGGAAAGATGTTGTTTTCTTTTGATTCTATTATATCACACATTTCCAATTACTTTTCTTTAAATATTGGTGATTTGATTTTCACGGGTACACCGGCAGGCGTTGGCGAATGTGTAGTAGGAGATGAACTGGAAGCTTTTCTGGAAGATCAAAGCCTTTTAAAAGTAGATGTAAAATAATCAGTGCCTCAGAAAATATACAGTACTTTTTATCTTATTTTTTGCGGTATCCATATCACATATCAGTTCTGCGCGTGATAATCTGGGCAGATTAAACCCTCCGTTTTTTTGCTGAACCTCCATTAATTGTTGAAGACATACTTCTGTTCTGCTGAATACAGCCAGGTCAATCATATTTAGAAATCTTTCTTTATTCTTTCTGGCAAAGGGAAGCTGACTGATTTTTAATTGTACGATGGCTAATTGCTGGCGGAATTCTTTTTTTAATTCCCGGATGTTTTGGCAGATAGTAGCTAAGGTGAATATCTTATTTTCCCGGTCTTTGTAAATATCAAAAATATCATTGCACAGTTGCATCAATCCACCGGCATGAAATAACATTTCATTTTCTGCTATTGATAATTTTTCATTAACGGACGTTCTGTAAAAAAGTAAGGAATATCCACCCTTTGCTAAGGTGATATATTCTATTTCCGCAGTTGATAAATTATAGGTTTGTTTTTTACTTTCCAGTTGTGCTTCATACACATCTTTTAAAGCTTCTGTCATTTTATGTCGATCGTGAATATGCTGAAAGGCATTATCATAAAAGATTTCAAATAATTTTTCGTTTTGTTTTTTTTCAACTGCTTCTGTTCTGCGTAATGTTTTCAAAAGGATGGCATCATTCTCCAGAAAATTTTTATCAAAGAAATCATCGAATAAACCCGTCATGGCACCCTGGCAGGTTGCTGTCCATCTTTCTTTTTCCGTTAATTTTCTGCCATGAAGCACACAAAAAGATTCCGCCAGTATTGCAGGTACTGCGAGACCGTAATAGTCGGTAATTTTTTTAAAATCAGCTGCATCGAGGCTCCCATCATTATTTTCACGGGCAACATCTAATAATGGGATAATGTTCTCACGTAAAAAATTTTGTTGTACAGTGAGGTTCTGCTGTATGTTAGATATTGTTTGTATGAGCGATACGATTTTCATCTATCAGGAATAAAAATCAATCAGTGAACCAAAATAATTTTCATCCCAGCCTTCGCTGATATTCTCAAAATCTTCATCAGGTATGTTTATATGCCTCAATTCTGCAGATGTGCCTGATTTATGTTCATGAAGAATGATGGTAACAACCGATGCATCTTCCTGTTCGCCGAAATACCATTGCTGTACGATCTTCTTTCCACTTATAAATTCAATATTTTTTCCTGTGATCGTATCGTCCCATAATGAAAATTCTGATCCGGACTCTTCACTCATTAATGCAGGTTCGCCCGACCATAATTGTATGGTGGCAGGGTTTACAAGCGCCTGATAAACTTCTTCTGGTTTTGCAGGAACAATATAATATTTTTTGATGTGTTGCATGAACAGAGTTTAACAAAAATTGCGGTTTCTAAATACTAAATTTGACAGGTATAAAATTACTCTTTATGCGGATATACTGTTTAATGCTTTTAGCTTTCTTGTCTTTTAACGTAAAGGCTCAATTTAAAACCTATAGCCTCAATACTAATGGCGATACGATCAACGCTGTAAATAAAGAGGGGCAAAAAACCGGTAAATGGGTATATCGCGTGGAAGAATTACGGGGAAATCCAGGGTATGAGGAAGAAGGCGTTTATGTAAAAGGACAGAAAAACGGATTCTGGCGGAAGTATAATCTGGATGGTGATCTTATCGCTGTGGAGCATTATAAAATGGGTGGTAAAGACGGACTGCAGCAATATTACACGTTCCTCGGTAACCTGGAAAGAGAAGAGAACTGGAGAGGTTATAATCCTGATTCTCCCTATGATACGATACCGGTATATGGTTCAGGTAGTAATGAAATACTGGAAATGAAAATTGTTAAGGCTGAACCGTATAGTGTAAAGCACGGCCCATGGAAATATTACGACGATCAGGGCAGGCTGATGCGTGTGGAAGAATGGGATCGCAATAATATTGTAAAACCAAAAGAGGTAGCAACGGCCAGTAAAGAAATAAAAGACAAACCTAAAAAGCCAGAAAAAACTGCAGAAATGATGCAATGGGAATTAAAAAACAAAGGCAAAAAGAAAGTAGTCCGCGACGGAAGAACCGGCTTATAATTACTTAACTTTTTTCATCAGCATTACAAATCCGCAAATATCTTTTTTCTTCTTTTTATTTATCTGCACGGGTTTCATCATATGAAATTCTGAAAACTGTGGAATAAAAGAATAGCTGATCACGTTTCCATTGAGGTCGGTATTTCTGTTTTTTTCGTACACAACCTGTTTTTCATTCCAGTCAAACATTCGTACTTCAAATAATTTAGAAGTTTTGTCGCCTATAAATACAAATTGATACCAGCTTCCCTGTGTAAGCGGAACGATCACAGGAATTTCATATTCGCTTTCCATACTTATGGAAGCTTCTTTGATCACCACAAAGCCCAGATTATTGTAAACACGCTTTACCGAATCAGCCTGATTTTTTATATCATCATTGGTACAGGGTGTTTGCCTTATAATGTCCTGCGAATAGCTGAAAGCAAACAGCAGAGAGGCAAATAATGTAAGGAGCGAACGGATTTTCATTTGCTTATTGGAAATTGGATAAGCAAGTATAGAACTAATTTTTTTAAAATGCAAGCAACGAATTTGTAAAAAATTTATTGTTATTACGATTTATCAAAATAATAAGTTCCGGCCTGTTGCGTGCAGGTTATCACCACATCGTTGATGCACACATGCGGTGGTGTGGTTGCTGTATAAAATATGGTATCAGCCACATCTTCTGCCGTTAAGGGTTGGTAGCCGAGATATGCGGCATCTGCTTTTTTAATGTCACCCTTATATCTTACTAAAGAAAATTCTGTTTCAACAGCACCGGGATTTATGGAAGTTACCTTAATACGGTGTTTTAGCAGATCGATACGCATAGATCTTGAAATGGCATCTACCGCAAATTTACTGGCGCAATACACATTGCCATTTTCATATACTTCTTTGCCTGCAATCGATCCTAGGTTGATGATATGTTTATTTTGTTTACCTATCATAAAAGGCAGAACGGCACGGCTCACATATAACAGTCCGTTTACATTGGTTTGCATCATTGTTTCCCAATCGTTCATGTCAGCATCTGCAAAACTTTCTCGTCCAAGTGCAAGTCCTGCATTATTCAATAGGATGTCAATCTCTTTCCATTCATCCGGCAAGGATTGTATGGCATCATCCACAGCTTGTTTATGCTGAACATCAAAACAAAGCGTATAAACTTTTATAGGAAATCTTTCCTGTAAAAATTTTTGTAATTCTAATAAACGATCTTGTCTCCTGCCTGTAATTATAATATTGAAATGTTGGGCTGCAAATTTTTCCGCACACGCTTTACCTATTCCCGCTGTTGCCCCTGTAATCAGAATGATTTTATTCATGCTGCAAAATAATCACTCAAAACTCAAAACTCAACATATCTTTCAAATGAAATTTTACTAATTAAAATCTCAAACAATACTACCGTATCAACACCACATATCCTTTCTTAGTAATCACCTGTCCTTTATACGTTACGCCTTGTGCCATCCATACAAATGTGGCAGCATCCTGCGGTTTACCAAGATATACGCCATCCCAACCTTTATGCTGCTGAGTGGTGGCGAATACCATTTCTCCAAAACGATTATATACCCTGAAATAATTAAGTGAACGCATGCCCAGCATAATTGGTTTCACATCATCATTTAAACCATCTCCATTAGGTGTAAAAGCCGTAGGCACATACATACTGGATACTACATCATACACTCTTACCAATATAGAATCACTCCCCTTACATCCATATTGGTCGGTGCCGGTAATAAAATATTTGATCGTTTCCTGCGGAGTGGAAACCGGGTTAGAAATATTCACGCCATTTAGCCAGGTGAAAGGAGACCAGATATATGTCAAAGCTCCTGTTGCTAATAAGTTCAACGGCTGACCAACCACAACGCTGGTATCAGGCGGACCAGCGTCAACACGTACAGGTGGAATAAGCTGAACGATCACACTGTCTTTAGTTGCTCTCGTACATCCTAAAGTATCAGATACTGTTACCACATATTTCATAGTCCACGTGGGTAAAATAACAGTAGGATTTGCAATAAGCGGATTAGATAAAAATAACGAAGGCGTCCATAGGTATTGACTGCCGCCTGAAGCAAATATTTGTGTGGAAAATCCGGTGCAAACGGTAGTATCTTCACTGGCTTTAGCAACAGGAACGGGAGCCACAATAAATTTTACCTGGTCCGTTTTTTCGCACTTTCCAATATTAGCTCTTACGGTATAAATAAGTGTAGTATCCGGTGCTGCTATAGGATTCCGGATGTTCACATTATTTAAACCACGCGGAGGTGACCAGGAATAAGTAACGGCATCACCTGTAGCATTAATGATAAACTGGTCGCCTTTACAAATAGAACTATCATTGCCCGCATTTACAAATACATCTGGTTTTACATCCACAAATACAGAATCTTTCTTGAAACAGCCAAAGGCATCGGTCAGTGTTACATAATAAGTGGTGGGTATATCCGGACTTACCAACGGGGTGGCAGTGCCGGAATTCAAGATCATATAGTTTGGCGTCCAGGTATAATTTAATGCGTTTCCTGAAGCGATCAGTCTTAAAGTATCAATAATGCAGATAAGTGTATCGTTGGTAACGTTTAAGTTAGGTTTTTGAATGGCTGTTACAGTAAGGGTGTCGTTCATTCTTCTTGAACAACCGGCAACACCTACAGCAACTATATATTCTGTGGTAACTGTTGGAGATGCAAGTGGATTTGCAATATTGGGATCAGATAATCCTGAGGAAGGGCTCCATGAATAGGATATACCTCCGGAAGCATTTAGTTGTACCGCTGTTTGTCCAATACAATAATCCTTATCATTGCCTGCAACCGGAGTAGCAAGTGGTCTCACAAATATATTTTTACTGGATGAGGTCACGCAATTATTGCCCCATTTTGTTGTCAATGTAAAGTTGGTGGGTACAGAAGGAAAGGCATATGTGTTTTGTGCCATTGGATTTCTCACCAAAGATGCCGGAGCCCATTGCCACGTTACACCAGTATGATTGGCTGTGCCAGATAAAAGCGAAGAATCCAAACGGCAAATAGTATCGGGTAATGCGTTTATAGCATTTGTGAGGTCATTCAGCGGATTCACTCTTATGGAATCTGTTTTTTTGCAACCGTTCAAGGTTATGGTTGCATAATAATATGTACTGGCAGATGGAAAAACCTGTGGCGTTGCCGTAGTTGCACCAATTATATTTGAATTGGGTAGCCAGTTAAATGTTCCTGCACCCGTCGCTGTTAATCGTATCGTATCTCTTGCGCAATAAAAAGTATCACGCGGGCTAACGCTTAATGCGGGTGTTGGAAGTATGGTAACATCTTTAGGAACTGTTTTAGTGCAGCCTTTGCTGTTTGTTACCGTCAATACAGTAGAATAAGTTCCGGGTGATGCATAGGTATAAGTTGGTGTATTTACATGACTGGTATCAGACAACGTGGTACCATCACCGAAGTTCCAGCTCCAGCTATTGATCACACCATATTCTGTGCGGCTGGTATCCGTAAACTGCACTGGAACACCTGAACAAAAAGGTGCATTAGCAAGAAATCCTGGAGAAAATCCGGGATATATCCCCATGGTTATGGTAGTGGAATCTGTACACGATTCTCCTTTGTTGATCCAGAATTTTACGATAAATACTCCGGTATCAGGATAAATGTAAACGGGATTTTCCAAAGATGAAGTATCTGTGTTTGTAGATGGGTCTCCAAAATCCCAGAATACATTATTAGCACCCGTACTACTATGATTAAATTGAATATTAAATCCGTCACAGGTAATATAACCGGGATTGGTAACGGCCCGCGTAATTATACAATCTGAAACTCTTACCATAAGATCTTTCCGGTGCGTATTGATAAGCCGGCCATTCCGGTATTCACGCACACAAACACACACTACATAATTTCCTGCTGCTGGTGATATACCTGATATAATTCCGGTAGCCGGATTGATGGTTGCCAGATTACCTAAGGGTATGGCAGAATTAAATCCATTGATATAGGGTACTACCGGATACGGAGGCCCCGCCGGATTATCAAAAGAAACATCTATCGCTGCTCCACCATTATACGCATCACAAAAACCATATACCAATGAATCTCCATCAGTATCCGTTGCACTGAAATCTAATGTGAACTGTGAGTTCTGGCAAATAACGGATATCGGTAATTTATATTTAGGACTGTTATCAATCAGTGGTGATGGTAAAGTATTGGTTCCCGGAATTATACACGAATAAGTTGAACCGGAAGCATCCACATTCTGCATACCCGTCTGACGACAACAGGTTTGATAGGCAATTGTATAACCGGATGCATTTTGCGGAAATTCTATGGTTGCTGCATAATTTGCCCATGTATAAATTAGAGTAGGGGCATTGGTGAGGCAGGGATTGATAACGATCGGCAAGGATTGTATCCCGGGATTTTCCATGGTGATCGTCCAGGTTTCATTTACAGATGTACCCGGAAATTTAACGCCATTATCATTGTTATAAATACCTACTACATAAGAGTTGGCCAGAGGCGCACCTGCAGTATTATCGCCCTTTACCAGTAATAAAATGATCTTATAAATTTTACTTCCGGGCGTGGTACCGGGACCAACATATTCATAACGAAATTCACCTCCAATAATATGGGCAGCATAACTGTTGGTACAGCATAGTATACATAAGAAAAGTAAAAATCTTTTCATTTAAATGATAAAAAATATAAATATACGAAAACCTCAAGGGAGTTATAACTACCTGATCAATATGACATATCCTTTTTTGCTGATCCTTTTACCGGTATAATCTATTCCTTCGGTGTACCAGACATACGTTCCGGCTTCCTGGGGTTTTCCTTTAAAGGAACCATTCCATCCTCTTTCAGAATTTACGGATGCATAGATGAGTTGTCCCCACCTGTTATACACCATAAATTTATCAATAGATCTCATCCCTACCGGAATAGGTTTGAATTCATCATTTTTAATATCTCCGTTTGGTGTGAAAGCGGTTGGAACAAAAATATCCGGCGCAGTATTAAAATAACGAACACGAATGGTATCTTTTCCAACACAACCTTCTTCACTCTTTATTTCCAAATAATAAGTAATTGAATCTTCCGGCAGGGAAACAGGATTGGGAATATTAGGATTATCTAACCATGTTGGCGGAGACCAGGTATATACTGAATTTGGAACACCACCTTCCGCCATCAATTGAAGCGGCTGACCTGCCACAACAGATGTGTCTCTCGGCCCTGCATCCGCAATTATTCTGATCATAGAAATATAGACCGTATCAAATACCGGTTTAGGACAACCAAAAGTATCTCTTACAGATACGATATAACGAATGTCTGTATTGATATTTTGTGCAACCGGATTTGAAATATTCGGATTGTTTAAAAATGCAGCAGGAGCCCATTGATAAATCGATCCTCCGGAAGCCTGCAGGTAAGCGGAAGTACCAAAACAAACAGCCGTATCATCGCTGGCCGTAACTACGGGATATGGAACAACTTTTACATTTATAGAACCGGAAGCATTGCATTTTCCTATAGAAGCAAATACAGAATAGGTTTGATCGGTTAATGTATTGGCAGTAGGATTTTTAATAGAAGGATCATTCAGTGTTGCTGCAGGCGTCCAGTTAAAATATAAAGCATCTGTAAGCAGCGGAAGAATTACTTCATCTGTTCGGCAGATTGTAGTATCAGGAATCAGATTCAGCGTTACAAAATCCACCACATTTACAACCACTGAATCATCTGCACGGCAACCGGAATTGTCAATGAACGTAACATAATAAGTTGTACTAACATCAGGACTCACTGTTGGATTTAAAGAAGTTGTACTACTGATATTGTAATCAGGCGACCAGGTGATAGTTCCTCCATTAGGTGAACTGGCATTAAGACGTAATGTGTCGATGGAACAAATCAGTGTATCGTTGGTTAATGTAAGTGGCGCTTTATCTACAATCACCATTTGTAAGGTGGTATCATCTTCACAACCCTTACTGCTGGATACATGTAAGTTTACCTGATAAGTGCCAGGTGTTGTATAAACAAAAGTAGGATTCTGTACTATGCTGGTATCTGCAAATGTACCAACTACACCGAAATCCCATTTCCATGCATTTACAAATCCGTAGCGTGCAAATGTTTCATCCCTGAACCGCACCGTACTACCCACACAATTAGGAGAGGGTGCAGAAAATTTGGGAATAAAGCCGGGATATACGCGAACTAAAGCTGTAGTAGAATCTGAACAGGATTGTCCCCTGTTTACTACCAGTTTTAAAATAAAAACGCCGGTATCTGTATAGGTGTGAGATGGCGTTGGTAATGTAGAAGTATTGTTTGGTGAAGCCGGATTTCCAAAATCCCAAAAAAAAGTTTCGTTGAGTGGTGAATTATTCTGATTAAAAAAGCTCATCGTAAATCCATCACAGGTAATATAGGAAGGATCGAGTTGTACTCCGGCAAAATCACAGGCATCTACGGTAACGATCAGATCTTTTCTGTGTTCACCGATGATATTTCCGTTTCTGAAAGAGGTTACACATACGGAAACTACATATCTGCCTGTATTAGGGGCGATGCCACTGATGATACCTGTACTCGGATTAATCGTTGCTCTTGATCCTAATGGAGAACTTCCCGTAAAACCATTTGTATAGGAAAGTAAAGGATAGGGAGGAGCGCCGGGCGTGGCATAGGATGCATCTAATGCAGCACCTCCATTTAAACCTCCACAAAATCCGTATACCAGAGAATCTGCATTTGCATCAGTAGCACTAAAATCTAAAGTAAATGGTTTATTAAAACACATTACTGACACACTAATGGCAAATTGCGGACTACTGTCATTCAACACGGTAGCTGTACCAGGGATTCTTGTAGTATAGGTAGCTCCGCTGCTGTTGGGGATATTGGCAATATTATCTATCCTGCAACAGGTTTGATAAGTAGCAGTATATCCCGCGGTGTTATTGGCCAGAATAACTTCAAAAGAGTAAAATCCAACACGGTAAATAATATTAGGAGGATTGATGATACAACCCGGCAATTCTGCCAGTGGCACAGTTTCAGTACGGTCTAAACTTACATTATAATATCCTCCAACCTGCGTATTGTTTATGTTATTGAAAATACCAATACTCACACTAGCTGGCATATCGGCACAACCCGAACAATTTTCATCACGAAATAAACGTAGTGTAATTCTATAGACTTTTGTATTGGTGGCTGTTCCTTCCCGCACATATTCATATAACATTTCTCCACCGGAAATATGTTTGGCATTAGCCGACAACCCCAGTAAACAAAAACATATAATGAATAAATTTATTTTCATGAAATCCTCTTAAAAAATATGACCGTAAAATAAGCAAAATAGCTGTCTGACTTATTAAGCCTGCTGAGCTTCCTGCAAAAAATAAGCTAAAGTTTCATTACATTTTTTGGTTTCTTCCAACATCCCCATGTGTGCCGATTCTTTTAGCACATATACGAAACTTTTATCCGAAAGATGCGCTTGTTTTAAACTGATTTCTAAAGGAACGGCCTTATCATGTTCTCCCGCAATGATTAGCACCGGGCAGGAAATGTTTTTTAAAACCGCTGCATTATCATTCCTCTCCATCATAGCGGTGTAATAACTGATAAGTGTTTCGGCTGAGCATGTATTTTGTTTAATCAATTGCGCTATTTCTATTTCATTTACTTCTTTTTTATAAAAAAGGTTTGGCGTAGTGGTAGCTAAAAATTCCTCAGCGTTATGTTGTAATAGAAATTCAATTGATTTTTTACGTGCATTTATTTTGTCTTCATCATCCGCAAATACGGACGAATGAAGTAAAGTAAGAGAAGATAAATATTCAGGAAATTGTTTGGCAAACTCAATAGCTATATAGCCACCCATGCTGTGTCCGCATACATGGCATTGAGATATATTTTCGTTTACTGCAATTGCCTGTATAATTCCTGCTAATTCGGCAAGCGATTTTTTTTCTGTAAGAACAGATTGTCCGGTTCCGGGAATATCCGGCGTAATGAGGGTGTAATCGTTTTGTAGAAATTCTACCTGTCTGTCAAAAATGGAATGGTCTTCTCCAAAACCATGTAAGAGGAATAATACAGGACCATTGCCGGTAATAAAATAATGTAGCGGCTGCTGGTGCCAGATAATAGATTTTTCCATGATTATTTGTTAACGAAGATTCAGGTATTTAAATGCAGATCTATAGATCAGTAAAATAACAACCGGAATAAGTGCCAGGTTCATTTGTTGCGGTAAAAAAAACCAAACCGATAATACAATTGTGGAAGTTACGGCAGTGAATAAAAAATATTTTTTCGCAATATTCTTAGAACTGTTGATAAAAAATGCAGCCGTTATATGTGTTGGCCATGCCCACAATAAATTATAATTATTTTTTGTCATGCTATGATCTGTACCTGTCCACATAAAAATCAGGATGAAACCCAAAGCACCGGTTATAAAAAACAACATTCCATCCAGGCCGTTCAAAACAGAAAGGATGGGTTTGTTTTTAGTTAACTGCATCACGACAAATAATAAAAGTATCGCTGTAAAACAAACGAACGGCGTAAAAAAATTATCTGAATCATCCAACTTTACCATAGCTGGAAATTCAGTTTTAGCAAGTATTACTGGCGGTGCTGATTTATCGATCGCAAACATTAAATTATCCGGCAGAAATTGCTGTTCCGATGGTTTCATAATACGATCGGTTTTTGCACCCAGTAAGATATCAATCCCTAACTTACTCCAATGCTGGTGGCCATTATCCAGATATTGATGAATAGCATTTCTGAAAGTGGTATGTTCTGGCATCACCGCAGGCAGAACAACGGGATTTTTTTTTATTCGCAATAGCCAGTCACGCAGCCGGGTGGTGCAATTATCAAAGAAGAAATCGTATTTGTAAAATTTGTTTTCTTCTTTCAGATTTTCATTCAGTGCATTTTTAAAATGTAATTTTTCTTCCGGAGTTAGCATAAGATCCTGTTCGATAATTTTTCTTCCGGTTTGATTATACAGGTATTGAAAATCTCCAAAATATTCTGCACTAACATAATATAATAATTTACCTCTGATGAATTTCAGGTAAAAGGATGCATCATCAAAATCAAAGGTTCCATAATTATATACCACATCGCTTCCTTTTGTGCTGTCAACAATTCTTATGGCACTATGTCCGAAAATAGAATACAATTCATCTCCCGGGGAACAGGTTAGGAGAGATATTTTTATATGCGAACTATCTTGTGCACGTGCAGGAAATACCCATACAAAGCTGAAGCATATCAGCAGCAAAAATTTCTGTATCATCTGCTGTAATTAGGCGCTTCTTTCGTAATAGCTATATCATGTGCATGGCTTTCTCTTATCCCGGATTGTGTGATGCGTACAAATTTTGCTTTTTGTAATGCCGGTATATTTTCAGCACCACAATAACCCATTCCTGCTTTTAATCCGCCGGTGAACTGATGAACCACTTCACTTAAATTTCCTTTATATGCTACACGCCCTTCAATTCCTTCCGGAACAAATTTTTTGATATCGTCTTCCACATCCTGAAAATACCGGTCGCTGCTTCCCTGTGCCATCGCACCTAAAGAACCCATTCCTCTGTATTGTTTAAATTTTCTTCCTTCGAATATGATCGTTTCGCCCGGGCTTTCATCTGTTCCTGCAAAAACATTTCCCATCATTACAGCACTGGCACCGGCGGCAAGCGCTTTCACCATATCACCAGTATAACGAATTCCGCCGTCACTAATAATACCAATGCCACGTTTTTTTAAAACGGAAGCGGCTTCCATCACTGCGGTGATTTGTGGAACACCTGTTCCTGCAACGATTCTGGTGGTGCAGATCGAACCCGGACCAATACCTACTTTAACAGCATCTGCACCGGCATCAGCCAAAGCTTTTGCTCCGTCTGCAGTGCCAACATTTCCTGCAATCACTTGAATATGCCTGTGATCAGCTTTTACTTTTTTTAATGCCTCCATCACACCTTTCGTATGGCCGTGCGCACTGTCCAGGCAAATTACATCAACACCGGCTTTCACAAGTGCGGCAACACGTTCATGAATATCTGAGGTGATACCCACGCCAGCTCCAACGATCAGTCTTCCAAATTCATCTTTAGCAGCGTTTGGATAACTTTTCAGTTTGATAATGTCACTAAAGGTGATAAGGCCAATCAGCTTTCCTGATTTATTCACCACTGGTAATTTTTCAATTTTATTTTTTTTGAAAATCAGTTCTGCTTTTTTCAGATCTGTTCCTTCAGGCGCCGTAATAAGATTTGTTTTCGTCATCACGGAACTAACGCTGGTTTTAAAATTGGTTTCAAAACGCAGGTCACGGTTTGTAAGAATGCCGATTAAATGATGTTGTGCATCCACAATTGGAATTCCACCAATCTTATTTTCTTTCATTAGCTTCAATGCTTCACCTACGGTTGCATCCGGCATTAATGTTACAGGATCGAGGATAAGACCATTCTCACTGCGCTTTACTTTTCTAACCTGTTCGGCCTGTTGTTCAATACGCATATTTTTATGGAGAATGCCCAATCCTCCCTGACGAGCCAATGCAATAGCGAGTTGCGCTTCTGTAACAGTATCCATGGCTGCACTCAGCATCGGAATGTTCAGTTTTATTTTTTTGGTCAGGGAAACAGATATGTCAACATCTCTGGGAAGTACCTGCGAGTAGGCAGGAATGAGCAACACATCATCGAAAGTGAGTCCTTCCATCATGGGTGATTCAACTTTGTTTTTTGTAGCCATGTGCAAAGATAATCATTGACCCCTTTGGCTAATGATTCAACTGATAAATTTTGCCGGGAAGGCAATTAATAACACCGTTCATTTCCAGCATCAGAAGGGCAGAAGCGATTTTACTGCCGGCCAATTCCGTTTTAGAATAGATTTCATCAATAGAATGAGAGCGCTGTGCTAACAGGTCGGCAATTATTTGTTCATCCGGGTTCAAATTTAAAAATAAAGATATTTGCTGCACCGGTTTTTGTTTACTGCTTTTCCAGTTCATTAGTTCCAGCATCTGATCTGCATCATTCAATAATACCGCTTTGTTCTGGCGAATCAGATAATTACATCCCTCACTTCTTTCATCAATTACTCTTCCCGGTACGGCAAAAACATCACGGTTATAACTATTGGCAATTTCTGCAGTGATGATAGAACCACCTTTTTTTCCTGATTCAACGACAATTACGGCATCCGACATTCCTGCTACTATGCGGTTACGTTTCGGGAAATTTTCTCGGTCAGGTTTTGTACCACTTTTAAATTCACTCAGCAAACCGCCATTGTCCAGCATATGTTTAGCCATATTTTTATTTTCTGCCGGATAAATTCTATCAAGGCTATGCGCCAATACGCCAACCGTTGAAATGCCTTGTTTTAAACATTGCTTATGGGAGATGGTGTCAATGCCAAATGCAAGGCCGCTGATCACCATTATCTGCTCCTCTTTTAAACTGTTGATGAATTGTTCGCAAAATTGTTTTCCATATTCAGAATTGTTTCGGGTTCCTACAATCGAAATGATTTTTGATGCATTCAGATCTGCATTTCCCCTGTAAAATAAAAGAATGGGATGATCATAACAATTCAGCAATCTCTTTGGAAAATTTTCATCAGACATAAACAAAGCACTGATTTTCTTTTTTTCAAGAAAAATCATTTCGCTTTCGCATGCTACAAAATCTGTATAGTTTCTAATAGCGGCGGCTCTTACAGTTCCGATACCTTCAATCTTTTCTAAATGATGTTTCGGTGCTTTAAAAATACTTTTTGCGTCCCCATAAATCGATAATAAATTTTTGGCATGCACCGCACCAACGTGTGGAATTTGCGTAAGGGCAATATTATACAACAGTTCATCATTCATAACAATGAACAAACGTAATATGTTATTGCATCGATAAAATGTTTAATTCCGTCCTTCTGTTACGTGATTTTCCCGCTTCTGAATCGTTAGAAAACAGTGGTTTAGTTTCACCAAATCCCTTAGCGGTGAGCCTTATATTTTCAATTCCCTGAGCAGACAGATAACTAACAACTGCTTTTGCCCTGTTATTACTCAGTATTAAATTATCAGCAGGGTTTCCTACATTATCTGTATGACCGGAAATTAGAATTCTCAGTTTGGGATTCTCTTTCATCAGTTGTACAATGCGGTTCAATTCTTCAAAACTTTCCGGCTTCAGTTTAAATTCTTTGGAGTCGAAAAAAATATTACGGAGTACGATCTCTGAGCCTGCTTCTAAAGGTTGAAGTGGAATATCAATCGTTCTTGCCGAATCACTGGTTATTCCGTTTAATGAAAAATTTTCAGAATAAAATAAATAGCCCTTTCTGTTTACATTGAAAGCATAATCATTTCCTACAGGTAAAGTAACCAGATAATTTCCTTCTTCATCTGTCTGTAATTTTGAAATGATTTTATTTTTTCCGGGTAATGATAATTCCACCGACGAAGGCAGGCCTGCACCTGTTTTTTTATCAAATACTTTTCCGTTCACCCACAAAGTTTTCTGTGCACTCAGTTCTTTCGGCAGTTGAAAAGTATACAGATCGAGGCCACCTTTAGAATCGCTGCGTTCACTGGCATAATAACTGGTGGTTCCGTCTGAAGCCACCACTAAAGATCCTTCATCATCAATCGTATTGATCGGGTAGCCCAGATTGGTCGGTTCTTCCCAAGATGTTCCTGCTTTCCTAGTAAGAAATAAATCTGTTGTTCCGTAACCGGGATGGCCATTACTGTTGAAATACAGTGTTTGATTATCGGCATGAATAAATGGGCAGCCTTCATCTCCGGATGTATTAATTTCTGGGCCTAAATTCTCTGGCCTTCCCCATTTACCATTAGGATTTTTGCGGGTTACCCAGATATCTTTTCCGCCGTAACCTCCGGATCTGCCACTGGAGAAATACAATTCTTTTTTATCAGGTGAAAGTGATGGTGAAGATTCCCAGAAATCCGTATTCACAATCGGTCCCATATTCTCGGGTTCCGTCCACGAACCAATTTTTGTTTTATAAGAAATATACAGGTCGCAACTTCCTACGCCTTCAGGATAATTACAACCGGTAAAAATTAAAACCTGACCATCCTGAGATACATTTTGTGCTCCTTCATTCAGATTGGTATTGATGCGTCCTTCCAGCGGAGTTGCTTTTGTCCATTCGCCATTTTGTAATGAACTCTCGTAAAAATCTTCGTCGTTGCCAATACGTTTTGTAAAGATGATTTTTTTGCCATCTATAGTTACCGATGGAAAATATTCCAGGTTTGTTGAGTTGATGTTGGGAGAAAGATTGTGCGATGAGAATTTATAATCTTTGAATGGATGTTCTTTTGCATACCGGATGGCAAATTCATAACATTGCTTCCTGTAATTTGCGGAGCGAATACTGTATTCATTTAAAGTTGGATTCCGGAGAAAAGCTGTTACAGCATTCAGTGCTTTTTCAAACTCGCCGGTGCCTGCCAGAGAGATGGAATAAGGAAGCAGATATGTTTTGGAAAATACAGAATCCAGTTGCAAAGCATTTTCAAAATCTTTTACGGAAGAGGGATAATTTTTCTTTTCTGCGTAAATGCCTGCACGTGATAAATATCCTTCTACAAAACGATTATCAGAAATGATCGCTTCGTTCAGTAATTGTAACGAGGTATTGTAATCGCCTTCCATGGCTGCGGAGTAAGCCTTTTCATTAATTACTTTCGTTTTTTTATTAACTTTTTCAGGATCGTACCATTGTGCAGAAAGTACATTGCTGAAACAAACAAAAACAAAAATGTACAAAACAGAAAAATATCTACGCATCGCATTAAATTGGCAATGAAGATAATGCCATTTATTCCGCTACAGGTATACAGAAAGTTAAAAAAAAGGTCAGGGGATATTCAAAAATTTATGAACCTGAAGTGAAAGTTCCCATTGCGGATGATCCATTATATATTGAATGATCAGCGGGTTCATTTTGTCTGACTGGCTCCATTCGGGCTGCAGGTATAATTTACATTCGGGCGACACCATTTGTGCATGCTGTTCTGCCCAGGCAAAGTCAGACTTATTAAATATGATAATCTTTAATTCATCAGCTCTTTTTAAAACGGCTGGTAATGGAGCTTTAAATTTTTTTGGAGATACACATATCCAGTTCCATTTACCGCTGAGTTCATAGGCACCGGAAGTCTCAATATTCGTTTCAATACCTGCGTTTTGTAACTGTTGTGTAAGTGAATCAAGCTGGTGCATCAAAGGTTCTCCACCGGTAATAACTGCCATCTGCGCTTTCGTATCCGTTACAAAATGTACAATTTGTTCAACAGGGTATTGAGGATGATTATCCTTGTTCCAGCTTTCTTTTACATCGCACCATACGCAACCTACATCACATCCGCCCAAACGAATAAAATAAGCCGCTCTTCCCTGATGAAATCCTTCACCCTGTAAGGTGTAGAAATGCTCCATCACGGGATAAATATTTTTTATTCCGGCAGCGTTTTCTGATGTTATTGTGTTAGTTGTAAACATGTATTCGTCTTGCCTTCCAGGCATTAAATGTATTTTTTAAAAGTGCGGCAATGGTCATTAGTCCAACACCACCGGGAACCGGAGAAATAAATTGACATTTAGGCGATACATTTTCAAAATCAACATCTCCTTTGATGGTGTAGCCGTTTTTTTTACTGGCATCTTCCACTCTGGTAATGCCCACATCAACGATCACTGCACCTTCTTTCACCATATCTGCACGAAGAAAACCGGGTTTACCTAATGCAACTACGAGTATATCTGCAGTCTTGCATATGTCTGAAATGTTTTCGCTTCTGCTATGACAAACTGTTACGGTGCAATTGCCGGGATAATTATTTCCGCTTAATAAAATGCTTATGGGTCTTCCTACAATATTGCTTCTGCCAATGATCACCGCATGTTTGCCGGACGTTTCAATTTTATAATATTCCAGCATCATCATGATACCGGAGGGTGTGGCAGGTAAAAAAGTTGGGTAACCTAACACCATTTTGCCGGCACTAACGGGGTGAAATCCATCCACGTCTTTATCTGGATGAATCAAATTGATGATCTTTTGTTCATTGATTTTTTTAGGGAGAGGAAGCTGAATGAGAATCCCATCTACATCATCATCATTATTCAATTTCAAAATATGGTCTATCAGTTCCTGCTCCGCACAATCAGCATCCAAACGAATGAGGCTGCTTCGGAAACCGATCTCTTTGCAATTTTTTATTTTACTCGCTACATATGTTTCACTGGCGCCATCATTTCCTACAAGAATAGCAGTAAGGTGTGGGGAAGAAATTTTATCCAGATAAGATGCCACATCTTTTCGTATCTGTTCCTTTACAGCAGATGCAACAATTTTACCCTCCATTAAAATCATGCTGCAAAAATAAACAACTCAGACCGATTATTTTCTCTCTGCGTTCGCTATTAATTTTACGTACCTTAGTTGTAACCGAAATCATTACATTTTGCGATCAACTCTACTCCTTTCTTTTTTTTCTTTGTTTTTTTCAATGGCCGGGAATGCACAATCATTGCGGTATAATATAGGTATGCCTTACACGCAAATGAGTGCCTACAGTAAAAAACAAATTGATGTGCTCTCTTTTACCGGTAACCAGGCTGCTCTTGCCTCTGTAAAAAATGCAGGGATAGGAATTTATGGTGAAAGAAGATTTAATCTCTCAGAAAATAGTATGTATGCCGTTGCTTTTGCACTGCCTACTTCTATGGGTAATTTTGGGTTACAGGTTAATTATGCAGGGTATACCAATTTCAATGAAAATAAAGTGGGGCTGGCCTATGCAAGAAGTTTGGGATCAAAACTGGATGTGGGTGTTCAGTTCAATTATTACGGTTACCGCATACCTGTTTACGGCAATGCCTCTACTATAAATTTTGAGGCCGGTGCTATCATGCATTTTTCTGAAAAATTTCATGGCGGGTTTCATATATATAGTCCCGTGGCCGGAAAGCTGGATAAGGCTACGGATGAAAAACTGGCTTCCGCCTATACATTTGGTTTAGGGTTAGATGCATCTGAAAATTTCTATGTAAGTACTTCTATCGTTAAAGAAGAAGACAAGCCCATAAATGTTACGGGAGGCATGCAATACCAGTTTAAAAAGCAATTTTTTGTGAGAGCCGGTTTTTTAAGTGCTACCGAATCTGGGTATGCCGGAGCCGGTGTAAGCTGGAAGAATTTCAGACTGGATATTTCTACCTCTTATCATCCTCAGTTAGGTTTTTCACCGGGTATATTATTGATCAGCAATTTCAGCACGAAGAAATAAGCGGCGTATGAGAAAAATAGCCATTTCTATTTGCTTTTTATACGTATCGTTGTATGCGAATGCACAAATTCCAGAAGTGCCCGTTTCTCCTGCAACAGAACAACAACTGGAAAATATTACGGAGAATGCAGAAGATGCAGAAACGGAAGATGACTCCTATTTACAGGAGCTGGTTCAGTTTCTGAAAAATCCGGTGAATATCAACAGGGCGGATGAACAGCAATTATCTGAACTTAGAATTTTATCGCCTATTCAGATTCAGAATTTTTTGAAATATCGGGATAAGCTGGGAAAGTTGATAAGCATTTATGAATTACAGGCAATTCCCACCTGGAATATCCCTTTGATTCAAAGACTGAGGCCCTATATTACCACGGGCAATGAATTGAATTTGAAACAAACTTTATCCACCCGTTTTACGGAAGGCGATCAGTCCATTTTATTCCGGGTGTCGCAAACGCTGGAAAAACAACGTGGGTTTACACTGGATTCCACGCAAGCTGCCAATTATTATCCCGGTTCCCAGCAAAGGTTGTTGTTCAGGTATAAATACACCTATAAAAATTTATTGCAATTTGGTTTGGTCGGAGAAAAAGATCCCGGAGAAGAATTTTTTAAAGGAAGACAGAAATCTGGTTTCGATTATTATTCTGCCCATCTTTTCATACGGCAAATCGGTATCATCAAAGCCATTGCTCTGGGTGATTATACTGTAAACATGGGGCAGGGGCTTACACAATGGCAGAGTCTGGCTTTTAAAAAAGGACCGGATGTACTGGCAACCAAAAGACAGTCTTCTGTTCTGAGGCCGTATAATTCAGCAGGAGAAATTTTATTTCACCGGGGTGTGGGTATAACCGTTGGAAATGATAAATGGGAGGCTACCGCTTTTGGTTCAGTCAGAAATCTGGATGCTAATTTTGTACAGGGCGATACGCTTTTGAGTATTGAAGATCAGGTAACATCTTTACAAACATCAGGGTTTCACCGTACCAACAGTGAATTTGCGGATAAAGGAACACAAAAACAAATAGCATACGGCGGAAATTTTTCTTATAGAACCGGAAGTTTGAAATTGGGGCTCAATGCTATTCATTTTGATTTTGAATTACCCATCAATAAATCTACCCTGCCTTATAATAAATATGCCATCAGCGGAAAGCAATTAGGAAATTATAGTGTAGGTTATGGATTCACTTACCGGAATTTTCATTTTTTCGGTGAAGCAGCTGTTTCTGAAAAAAAATACCCTGCTTTTGTGAGTGGGTTACTTATTAGCACGGCTTCCAACATTGATATGAGTTTTTTGTACAGAAATATCTCCAAAGGATATCAGTCACTGTATACAAATGCATTTACGGAGAGTACTTTTCCAAACAATGAACGCGGGCTTTTCTCAGGTATCAGTATTAAAAGTTTCCCGGGTTTTCAAATAGATGCATATGTAGATATGTATCGCTTTCCTTATCTTAAATTCAGGGTGAATGCGCCCGTAACCGCTACTGATTATTTTGTGCAACTCTCGTACAGACCAAACAAAATTTTTGACATGTACACTAGGTATAAGCGGGAATCCAAAGCCATCAATTATAATCCGGATGATCTCACCCTGAGCCCGGTAATTCCTCAGCCTCGTAAAAACTGGAGAACACAGGTGAGTTATAAAATTACCAGTGAAATAACCTTAAGAAACAGGGTGGAAATGGTTTGGTATGATAAAGGAAATCGTGCGGAAGAGGAAGGTATTCTACTGTTCGCCGATGTACTGTATAAACCTATGATGAAAAAATATTCGGGGAGTATTCGGTTACAATATTTTCAAACGGATGGTTATAATAGCCGGTTATATGCGTTTGAAAATGATGTGCTGTATAGTTTTTCAATCCCTGTATTTTACGAAAAAGGTTATAGGTATTATCTGAATTTAAATTACGATTTCAGCAAAAAACTAACGGTCTGGGCAAGAATCGCTCAGACGGTTTTACCTCTGAGGAGTTCGCTTGGATCCGGCCTTGATTTAATACAGGGAAACAGACGTACAGAGGTAAAATTGCAGGTTTTATACAAATTTTAAGTTTTTTAAGAAAAATAAGCAGCAATACGGCAACGGAGGTTGTCAATTTATACCAAGGGGTTACACCATCTGTAATATTTAACATTATTTTACAGTAAGTTAATAATCCCTATTTTTACAATTCATTTAAAATTTAAAGTCTAGCACATGAGAAGATTTTTAACACTGTTTACAATGTTAATGCTCTGTGGAGTTTTAGCATTTGCTCAGAGCCGGCTGGTGACCGGTAGGGTTACCGACAATGCGGGTAAGCCTGTACCATTTGCCTCTATAGTAGTTAAAGGAACAAGAACGGGAGTTCAAACAGATGTTAATGGAGAATATTCCATTAGAGTCAACAGCGGAGATGTTTTACAGATATCTCAGGCATCTTTTGATGTTGTGGAAGTACCTGTTGGTACCATGAGCAGCCTCGTTACTTCTTTGCAGCAAAAAAATAATACAATTACAGAAGTAATTGTAACAAGTGCATTTAACGTAAGACGTACTGCAAGAAGTACTGCTTCTAACGTACAGAATGTATCTGGGGAGCAGTTGAATACTGTTCGTCAGTCGAATGTGAATAACGCTTTGGCAGGTAAAGTTGCCGGTGTACAGGTGAGAAGCCAGTCGGCAGGTAAATTAGGAACTGATGAAACTACTATTCGCCTTCGTGGTGAAAACGGTTTGAACTCAGGTTCGGGTCCTATCTATGTTGTTGACGGTACGATCATTCCAAGTTCTGGAGATATTAATCCGGATGATATTGAGAATATATCCGTATTACAAGGTCCATCTTCTGCAGCTTTGTTTGGACCGGAAGGTTCTAACGGTGCTATCGTTATTACCACAAAACGTGCAAGAAGAAATCAGCCAGGTATGGGTGTTGAAATTAATTCAGCTATTACTTTTGATAAAGTGTACATTATGCCTAATTACCAGAATTCTTATGCTGGTGGTTCTGGAAAAGACATGATTCAGTTCGAATATCTACCAGGAATGCCGGAAGGTTGGAGAGCATTAGATGGCAAATATTTCCATAATTTTGATGATGATGCGAGCTGGGGCCCTCGAATGATGGGTCAGGAATATATTCCATGGTATTCTTTTTATGGTGGCCATGAGCGTTCTTTTACTACAGCTAGTTTAGTACCTCAGCCTAATAATTCTAAAAGTTTTTATAATACGGGTGTTACTACACAGAATAATATCAACTTTTCTAAAGCAACAGAAAACACAAGTTTTAGAATTTCTTACACCAATCTGGATATTAAAGGGTTGATACCTAATTCGTATTTGAAGAAAAATACTTTGAACGCTAATTTGTCAATTGATGTTTCCAAGAGATTCAACATCACAACTAACATTAACTATATCAATCAGGTTAGAAATAGTGAAAGTAATGATGATTACTCCAATGCATCATCCGGTTCATTTAACCAATGGTTTCATAGAGAACTGGATATGGATATTTTGAGAGACCTACGCGGTTTAAAAACTCCGGAAGGAGTATACGCGTCCTGGAACATTCATACTACTCCAGATGCTTATGATCCAAGTGATCCAGGTGATTTTTATAAAGGTAATTTCTGGTATAATCCATACACATATTTTGATCTCGTTAAGAATTATGACAACAGAGATAGATTATTTGGGGATATTACAGCAACCTACAAATTAACAAACGATTTTAAGATTCGTGGAACCTATCGGAAACAACAACTTACCACGAACGCAAATAATATTTATCCCACAGAATTAGAAATAAGTGGTGTTCAGAGTACATTCAACCCTTATGGAGAATCTTCAGCTGAGCAGGCACTAGCGGCTTACCAGACAGGACAATCCTCGAGCAATCGTCAGTTCTATGAAGGATTATTATTGTATAACAAAAAAGTTCGCGATTTTTCTATCAATGCAACGGGTGGAATCGTAATTAGTAAATTTAACAGCCGTAGTTTCAATGCGAACACCAGTGGTGGTTTAAGCATTCCAAATGTTTACTCTTTAGCTAATTCAGTTAATAAAGTACGAAATAATGGATTTGCACAATACGAAACTATAAACAGATCTACGAGAAGAGCTTTGTTTATTTCCGGTGATTTGGGCTACAAAAACATGGTTTTCGTAGAGGGCACTTATAGAAAAGATTATTCTTCTACAGAACCTCAGGGTAACTCAATTGATACCAAATCTGCTGGTATTTCTTTAATTTTCAGTGAGCTATTACCGAAGAATAATATTCTGTCTTTTGGTAAAATCAGAGCCTCTGCGGGTCAAATTTTAAATTCATTGAATGCATACGACCTGAATGGTTATTATGCGGTAAGTAATAATTATGGAGCTAATCCGATAATGGATGAATATAATACTTTGATTGATCCATCTTTAAAAGGAGCCGTGAATAATGAAAAGGAAATTGGTTTGGAATTACGTTTCCTGAAAAATCGTTTGGGTTTAACAACAACTTATTGGGACAGAACTAATAAAGGGTTTCCTGTTACTGTCAATAGGCCAGGTACAACGGGATATACAGGTCTTTTGACCAATGCAGGTGAAATTGCAAAAAATGGTATCGATATTCAACTATTTTTAGCACCAATCAGAAAAGAAAATTTCACATGGGATATAACTGCAACATGGGGAAGAATTCTCAGAAATGAAGTAGTATCAATTTCTCCGGATAGCAGTGTTACCCGTTTGATCTCTGGTGGTGGTTCTTACACTCCATTTACAGGTTCTACAGCAGGTTATGCAGCATGGACAGTTAGTGAGATAGGACAACCTTGGGGTCAATTACATGGTACAGGTATCAAACGTATCGATGGTAAGCCGGTATTAAATCCTGACGGAACTTTTATTGCTGAGCAAGATGTAAATTTTGGAAGCGTGTTACCTAAATATACGGGTGGTGTACAGAATTCATTGACAGTGTTTAAGAACTTTATGATTAATGTAAATATTGATTATTCATGGGGTGGTAAATTCTTCTCTTTATCTGATTACTGGGGTTCTTACTCAGGCCTTACCGCGAAAACCGCTGCTGTTAATGATAGAGGACATTCAGTAAGAGATGCTGTAGAAGATGGTGGTGGTATTCACGTATTTGGCGTAGACGAAACCGGTAAAGACTATGATGTATATATGGACGCAAAAGATTATTATCAACAATTTCCGAATTCGAAGATCAGTGAAAAATCTGTGTATGACCTCTCTTATGTAAAAATGCGTGAATTCAGTATTGGTTACAGACTACCAATGGATAGAATAAATATTGGAAAATACATTAAGAGTGCCACATTCTCAGTTATAGCTCGTAATCCTTGGTTGATTTATTCAAAAACTAAAGATTTTGATCCTTCAGAAATTAGTGGAATATCAGGTGAAGATGGACAGTTTCCTGGTACACGTTCTCTAGGATTTAATCTTAAATTGGGATTTTAAGCTGTTAAACAATTTCGAATTGATATACCTATAACAGGAACCAAAACTGAAGTTGTATTATTTTGCACACACAATAAAAATTATATGAAATATACATATTTTAAAACCATTTTCACAGCTTCCCTCGGCATATTGATGCTAGCAAATTCAGGTTGCAGGAAGTTAGAAGATTTTGACAATACCAATATTCGTACGGATGCATCCTTGATTCCGGTAACTGCCAACTTATTAACCAGTTCAGAAGCTTCTTTAGGAGCTTTAGCCTCCGGTAATATCGCTGGCAGACCAGCCAGCATTTATGTACAGATGTTTTCAGAAACACAATACACGGATGTAAGTTTATATGGTACTCCCCAGTTAGATTTTAGTACCACTTATACTGGTCCATTAATCAACTTACAGAAAATAATAGAATTAAATACTGATCCTGCAACAAAAAGTCTGGCTACTGTTCTGGGTACAGCAGCAAATCCTCAGGGTTCAAATAATAATCAGATTGCTACGGCAAGAATTTTAAAGGCTTATTATTTCTGGACGATCACCGACCGTTGGGGGGATATCCCTTATTCTGAGGCTTTGAAAGGGAATGGTAATCTTTCTCCAAAGTATGACAAGCAAGAAGATATTTACACAGATCTCTTAAATGAATTGAAAGAAGCAAGTGACCAGTTTGATGGTGGATTTACAGTTAAAGGTGATTATATATATAGTGGTAATATAACCAAATGGAAGAGACTGGCTAATTCATTAAGAATGCTAATGGCATTAAGATTATCAAAAGTATACCCTTCTCCTACCGGTTTTGCAGCAACTGAATTTGCGGATGCTTATAATCACCCGGCTGGAGCAATCACTACAAATGCAAATAATTTTAATGCATTATTCGATGCAGGATCTACCTTAACTACTAATCCTTGGTACAATACCTTGAATGGCCGTTTTGATTATGCTTTCTCTAAAACAATGGCTGATCTTTTAACGAATATTTCAGATCCAAGAATTAATTCATTTGCAACTTCTGGAACAGCTTTTCCTTATGGTTTGGAAAGATTAGATGCAGTTGATTTCGAGGCAAGCACGGGTACAATTTCAAGATTGTTCGCTACTGCATACCGTTCTACTACCACTCCGGTTGCACTCGTTCCTGCTGCATATGTATTATTGGCAGAATCGGAAGCAGCACAAAGAGGCTGGATCACTGCGGATGCCAAAACTTTATATGATAATGGAGTTACCCAATCATTTCTTCAGTGGGGTCGTACGGCTGCAGAGGCAGCTGTTTATTTAGCTGGAGAAGCAAATTTCAATAGCGGAAATGGGGGTGGAAACAGTATTGGAACCAATATTTATGGCTCAATAGTGGGATCAAGTGCCGTAACTACCACATCTTTAGAGCGTATTAACTTGCAACAATTTATTGCGGCTTATGCTGATGGAATTTATGCCTGGAGTAATTGGAGAAGAACGGGAATTCCTCGTCTTACACCAACTACCTACGGTAGAAACAATCCAAGAGAAATCCCTAGAAGGTATACTTATGGCGTTACAGAATATGCTTCAAATGGTGCTAATGTAGCAGCGGCTGCAGCACGTTTAGCCGGTGGCGATGTAATGAGTGCAAGAATGTGGTGGGATTTACCATAATCAGGACTGATATTTGGTTAACCTAAATAATAATAAAATAAAAATACAAACATGAAAATATTCAATCTCAAATCGACTTTATCTCTGCTGATGATGTCTGCAATATTCTTTACAGCTTGTAAAAAAGCGGATGTTGCAACAGATGTTGGTGAAGGCGGCAAAAAACTTATCTCTTTTGTAGATGTGGGTGGTAAAAGCAATTTCAGTAACTCAGGATTAATTCTTGATGCAGGTTTAGCCGTACAGGAAATAACATTGCGTCTTCAATATGAAGCGCCTCATGTAAGCGATGAAGATATCGTAGTTACTTTAGGACCTATCAATGCTAAAGTAGCAGAGTATAATGCCTCGTTAACAGATCCATCAGCGATCAGATTTGATGTTATGCCTGATTCTACTTACAGTTTACCAACAACCAGAGTTGTTATCCGAGCTGGCCAAACTTTATCTGAGCCTTTCACTTTTTTAGTATATCCTCAAAAAGTGGATGCAGCTTATAGCTATTTGCTACCTTTAGCTATTACCAGTATTACAGGAGGTCCTGCTGATATTGAAGCGGCAACCGGTACAGGTGTGGCTTTATTCCATGTTATTGGTAATCCATTAGCAGGTATTTACGAATCTAATGGCTATTTCTATCATCCAAGTGCAGCGCGAGCTATTTCAGAAACAAAATTGATTTCTGCAGTTAGTCCTACGGTTTTAGAAGTGGATTTAGGTGATTTAGGCGGAGCGGGATATCGCGCTACGCTGGTGGTAGACCCTGTAACTAATAAAGTTACCATCACTGCCGCTCCTGGAGCTGCTGGTGCACCGTATACACAATTTGATGCGGCTCTTCCAAGTACGTATACTACGAATGCGCTTGGTTTTCCTGGTATGGCCAATTATTACGATCCGGCTACTCAAACGTTCTATTTAAGATATGGTTATATGGGCGGAACAGGATGGAGAGTAACAGAAGAAGTATTAGTTAAACAATAATTTTTATCTGATTTATACGAAAAGGGTGTCTTAAAGGCACCCTTTTTTAATGTTACATAGTTAAGTTTGCAGAATAAAACCAAAATATGAATATTCCAACAGATCAGCCCAATCAAATAAATATAGAAATATCAGAAGATGTAGCAGAAGGAACTTATGCCAACCTGGCCATCATCACCCACAGCCATGCTGAATTTGTAGTTGATTTCGTGAACGTAATGCCTGGAACTCCTAAAAGCAAAGTGAAAAACAGAATCATTCTTACTCCTTTTCATGCTAAAAGGTTTATGAAAGCAATGATTGATAATATTAAAAAATTCGAAGCTGCAAACGGAACCATACAGGATATGGAAAGTGTTGAAATTCCATTTAATTTCGGTGGTCCACCGGCTCAGGCCTGATCTTTTAAAATGATTGTTATAATCAATAAATGCAAACGCTGAAGCTGTTATGGTTCTTTTCTTGTAATAACAAACTCATGATTAAAATTTTTCTTCGCGGTTTGCAAATCATCTTTTTGATTTCTTTATTTGCCTGTCATAAAAAAACTGTTCCTGAAAAAAATACCAATGAAAGTGCAACTGTTGTAAAACCGATAGTTAAAAAGAAAACTGCTCCAACCCCCAAAGTCATTAGTGTTTCGGATAATGTGGCCAAAAAAACGCTCGATGGCCGTTATTATTATGATCTTTTAGGAAAGAGATATTGGAAAAATTTTAAAGATGGAAAGTATTACCTTTTTAATAAATCAATGTACAATAATCCTGATTTTAAAGTTCCCAAATAATATTCATGCATGAGAAAAAATCAATTTTTGCAATGATATGTTTAAGGGATTGAATTTCCACCATGTAGAAGGAAATGAATAACCGTAGAAAGTTAAATCAATAAGTGTTTTTCTATTCCCGCTTTTGTGATGACTCCATGCTTCACTCATTACATCTGCCGCTTGTATTTGAAAAAAGATGGTTGTCATAGTTCAGTTATGAATTCCCTATCTCCATTTCTGAATAATTGAATTTGTACCCATAAATTATGTGCCCGAATTTTTTTGGGTACGAAACAAATGGGTACAGATTAACCTTGTCAGATTTTAAATTACCAGATTATGATTAAACTTACAGTTCGAGAAAGCGTAAGAATAATTTTTTTTCATTGTGATTTTCAATAAATCTTTCTATTTAAAATTATCTGATCTAAGAGACACCATGTGTTGAGTTAAGCCTGATCAGCAATGAATTCATCGTCTATGCAATTGAAGAATCGCAGGAGCTGATTCCAGCCGGATCGAATCGAAAACACCTGTTGGTATGATTAAAATCCATACTGCAATTTCCACCTCTCAAAAATCCTTTTGAATTATTTGGGATATCTTAATTGCAAACGATATTAAAAATCAACCGGTTCTTAAATATTCAACCGTTTACTTTTTTTTAGATCAGATATTCTCCCAGCAGTTTTACTGTTACACTTACTACTGTTACCTCAGATGTAGTAGAAGGCAGCTTCACCGGCAATTATTTGTATAATTCTTTTGGTAACCCGGGAGCTGATGTTATTACATTTACACGGGGAACATTCCGAATTAAACTTATACCATAATTTATCCGGCAACTATATCAACGGCTCTGCAACTTGCAGGGTTTTTTTGTTTTAAGGCCGGAAGTTGAACGTGATGGTAGTCGTTGGGAATTAAAAATTAGGAATGAAAAATTAAGAATGGAAATGCAGTGAAGCAATTAGGATTGAAATCGCAATTCTACATTTCTCCATTCTCCATTTTACATTTTACATTTTACATTCTTAATTCTTAAATAGTCTTAAATTACGTTCCTAAATAAATCCCCATGATCGTTCAATCTTTACTCGGTGAATTCGAATTCGAAGTAGAAAACACCCGGAAATTATTAAAAGCCATTCCTGATAGCGCGCTTGAGTATAAGCCCGCGGAAATTTCTTGGTCAACTGGCCAACTCGCCTCTCACATTGCAGAAGTATATAACTGGTTTGAAGGAACCTTTCACATGGATGTGATGGACATGGCAGCTTATAAATATGACAAAGGCGATATTACCAAAGCTTCCAATATTGTAGCAAAGTTTGAAGAGAATGTATTAACAGCAAGATCTGCGCTTCAACGAGCAACGGATGATATGATGATGAAGGAATGGAGTATGGTAATGGGGGGATCTGAACCTTTATTTCCTCCCATGCCGAGAATTCAGGTGGTAAGAGGGTTCTTATTTAATCACCTCTATCATCATCGTGGAGAAATGATTGTGTACCTGCGTGCAACCGGCAATACACCTCCGGGGTTGTATGGCCCTAATGCAGAGGAAAGCAGGAAATGATGTAATTATAATATTCTTTTATTACATCACCATCATCTGTATTATTAAAAATTAGAGATTATAAATTTTAAATGAAATAAAGGACTGCTATCTCAAAATAAAAATCAAAGATTTTAGAGGAAGACAAAATTAAATGAAAGCCTCTATCTCCTGGAGGCTTTCATTTAAAATAAGTCAGACAGCTCAAGCGTTATCTGAAAATTATTTCATAACAAAAGAATAAGAAAGGAAATTATTCTTCGTCTTCTTCCTCTTCATCATCTACCATCTGGAACTGGTATTCCAGCGTTCTGTCAAAAATTTCATAACTGAAATTACCTTGTTTTGCTGCTGCAAATACAAAAGCATAATTAAGATCATACAGATCATCTTCCGGTATAGATTCATCAGCCGTTGCTGCTACGATCCAACGGTACAGTTGATCATCTGAATCTTCAATGCTGATGGTTTCCAGCAGGGAATTTAATGCTATGGAAAGAATTTGATTGTCATCACCCTTCAGGTTAAGGGAATTTTCTGTAAGAAGCCAGTTGCCAAATTTCATGTTTTTCAAATCTGAAATCCAATTAATATGCCATGCCTTTGAAGCATATATAAATGACTATAAAAAAAATCTATTTTATACAAGCTGTACTGGCAGGGCTTTTTAAGTTTTTTCTTAAATAAGTTTTGAAAAGATTTGGGTGTGAAGTTGAGGAGGTATATCTTTGCGCTCCGCTTTTGAAAAAGGGGTGGAAGTTCTTCGAGAAAAGTAACCGGAATTGATAGGTTTTAGTAGGGGAGGGTTTAAAA
>JANOAO010000063.1:0-64748 GCA_031411115.1 Bacteroidota bacterium | reverse complement strand
ATAAACATAAAAATTGACCGTGAAGAACGGCCGGATATCGATCATATTTATATGGATGCTGTACAGGCAATTACCGGAAGTGGTGGCTGGCCGCTCAATATTTTTCTTACTCCGGATGCCAAGCCATTTTATGGAGGTACTTATTTTCCACCGTCCCGGGCATTTAACAGACCTGGATGGCTGGAAGTTTTAGGCCTTATGAATGATGCCTGGACCAACCGCAGAGAAGAAATTGAACAGCAGGCACATGTGCTGACAGAGCATATCAGCAAATCAGGAAATTTTTTTTCTGATAAACTGCAGGAAGGAACAGAAAATATTTTTACAAAAGAATCAGCAAAACAAATTGCAGAGAATCTCTTAAAAAATGCTGATAAAACAGAAGGCGGCTTCGGCAATGCTCCAAAATTTCCGCAAACATTTTCTATAAACTATCTGATTTTGTATGGATATTTTTTTAATGATGCTGATTCGCTAAATCATGCATATTTATCGCTGAAAAAAATGTTACGGGGCGGAATTTATGATCACCTTGCCGGTGGATTGTGCAGGTACAGCACAGATGCAGAATGGCTGGCACCTCATTTTGAAAAAATGTTATACGATAATGCCTTACTGATGATTTCTCTGGCAGAAGCATTTCAGGCCTCCGGAGATCCCGAATTTGAAGAAGGAATGTTTTCAATCTATACATTTTTAAAGAACGAAATGATGGAGCCATCAGGTGTATTTTATGCAGCATTAGACGCAGATTCAGAGGGAGAGGAAGGTAAATTTTATGTGTGGGACAAATCCGAAATTGAAAAGATCATAGGAGAAGAAGCTGAATGGTGTTGCAGTTGGTTTAGCATTACAGAAGAAGGAAACTGGGAAGGAAAAAACATTCTCACACAAAAGAAATCTATTGCAGAATTTTCTGAACAGGAATCAATACCCGAATTAGATGTGTCTGATAAAATCTTTCATTGGAAAAAAAAATTAGCAGAACATAGAAATAGTAGAGTAAGGCCCGGAAAGGATGATAAAATACTGCTGGGGTGGAATGCAACTTTGTTAACTGCCTTGTGTAAGGCATATGCTGCCACCGGTAAAAATTATTATAAAGAAGATGCAATAAGTTTATATGATAGTCTTTTAAAATTGTTTGAAGTTCAGCCCGATATTTTATTACATACTTATAAAAACGGTAAAGCTAAAGTGCCCGCTTTTCTGGATGATTATGCGGCAATTATACAGGCAGCCATTCATTTACAGGAGATTTCCGGTGAGCAACAATATCTGAGAGATGCTATGCGTTTTACAGAAACAGTGATCATCCATTTTTCTGCAGATTCAGGTCTGTTTTATTTTACAGCTCAGGATCAAAACGACGTTGTTTTAAGAAAAATTGATCTGTATGATGGCGCAGTTCCGTCTGGAAATAGTTTGATGCTGGAAAATTTGCTCTATTTATCCATTGTATTTGATAAACCAGAATTCAGGGAAAGAGTTCATTCAGTATTTAATGCACTGAAAGATGCCATTGTAAAATATTCATCCTCATTTGGCCTGTTCGCTAAAACGTATCTGAAACAGGTATTGGGAACAAAAGAATTGGTGATAACGGGAAAGGCGGCGCCGGAAATGTTAAAGGAAATTTTGAAAATATATTTGCCTCATAAGATTGTTCAAAGCAGTATTTCTAAAGAAGAGATGGCTTTACTGAGAGATAAAGCGTATGATCAGGAAGCACTTATATACTTATGTAAGGATTATACGTGTGCTAAACCGGTAAGTTCGAAGGAAGCTTTGATGGAAAATTTGATAGGAAAACCTTAACAATTAGATTCACAATATTTAAATAATTTAGTCGTTTATCAGAAACGGACTAAAGTTTGATAAAATTTAATCTTACGAATAATTTTCAAAATGATGTTAAATCAAAATAATCATTACATTTGCCCATTACCCTCAAAGTATAAAAAAATGAATAATCGGTTGTTTTACCTGATAGCCGTATTGGGTGTGTTATCAACTTCAAGTTGCAAACTCATCAGCGGTAAGAAAAAATCAGGATCAATTCCTAATGATGGCCAATTACACGCGGTGGCACCGGGTACCAGAAGTGGTTTGAACAAACCCTACGGTATGGTGTATGTTCCGCCTGGAACATTTCACATGGGCCCAAGTGATGAGGATGTAAACTATACCTTAACAGCTCGTAATAAATCTGTTTCTATCAGTGGCTTCTGGATGGATGCTACTGAAATTACCAACAATCAATACCGGATGTTCACCAATTGGGTGAGAGATTCAATTGCTGCTAAACTGATGGGTTATATCAAGCAGGGAAATGATGGTAATGAATATGTTGACTGGAAAAAAGCAAAAGCTATTAAATGGGGTGATAAAGCCACAATCGAAAAGATTGATGCTATCATCGTAACTCCGGATAACAGAATTTTTGGTAAGAAAGAATTGGATGCCAAGAAGATCGTTTACCAGTCAGAAACTTTCGATTATAAAGCTGCCGCTCAAAATCGTGATGTAACGGTTCCGCGTTCCGCATTTATCATCAAACAACAAATACCCGTTTACCCGGATTCATTATGTTGGGTAAGAGATTTCGCTTATTCTTACAATGAGCCGATGTCGAAAAAATATTTTAATCATCCTGCCTTCGGAAATTATCCTGTAGTAGGTGTATCCTGGAAACAAGCTACAGCTTTCTGCGAATGGCGCACCCATTTTCTGAATTCATGGCTGGAAGGAAAGAAAAGAACTTCGGAGTCTGATTTCCGTCTTCCAACAGAAGCACAGTGGGAATATGCTGCAAGAGGCGGTCGTTCACAACAACCTTACCCTTGGGGCGGTCCTTACCTGAGAAACAGAAAAGGATGTTTACTGGCTAACTTCAAACCAGGTCGTGGTAACTATCCGGAAGATGGTGGTTTCTATACCGTGCGTGCAGATGCTTATTGGCCAAACGATTTTGGTTTGTATAACATGGCAGGTAACGTAGCAGAATGGACCTCTTCTTTATTTTATGAAGGTGGATATAATTTCCAACATGATATGAATCCGGATATTCGCTGGACTGCTAAAGAATCAGATCCTCCACGTATGAAGCGTAAAGTGTTACGTGGTGGTAGCTGGAAAGATGTTGGTCACTTCCTGCAAGTAAGTACGCGTAGTTATGAATATCAGGACACGGCTAAATCATATATTGGTTTCCGTACTGTAATCGATTTACCTGCATCTTCTTCTTCAAAAAAACGTGGTTAATAAGATAATTTTAATTTCTTTACTGTAATAATATTTGATAACCTGTTCTACATGTAGGACAGGTTATCTTCAACTTTTGTATTAAATAAACCTAAACAATAAATCCACAACAAACTAAAAAACAATCACTATGGCTGCTGGTCAATCTCGTCCAATCGATAGAATCCTGAACGTATTCGTTTCTGCTGCTGCGGTTCCCGTTCTATTAGGTGCACTTTTCAAAATTACTCACGCTCCAGGTGCGGATATCTGGCTGAAAGTTGGTCTTTATACAGAGGCTGCTATCTTCTTAGGTTATGCATTATTATACTGGCTTGCTCCACCACCGGAAGGACCTGCAATGGCTCCTGCTGCTGCAGAAGGTAACAGTGCATTAAAAAGTATGGACAAAATGCTTGCTGAAGCAGACATTACCCCTACCAGCCTGAAAAAATTAGGTGAGAATTTCAACAAATTAGGAACATCTGTAAGCGGAATTTCTGATGTAAGTGATGTAGTTAAATCTACTAGTGACTTCTCCAGTAAAACAAAAGAAGCTACCACTGCAATTGGAACAATGGCTACAGCATTTACCAACAGTGCTAATACCATGTCTTCTTTCAATAATGCATCAGAAAGTGCAAAAGGTTTCCACGAGCAGGTTCAGGTGCTTACTAAAAATTTAGGTTCATTAAATACTATTTATGAACTGGAATTAAAAGAGAGTAATAATCACCTTAAAGCATTGAATGGTTTTTATGGTAAAATGGCTGAAGCAAGTCAGGCTATGATGACAAGTGTTGATGACGCTAACCGTGCTAAAGAACAAATTGGCACGTTGGCTAACAACCTTGGTAAACTGAACCAGGTTTATGGCAATATGCTTACTGCTATGCAGGGAAGATAATTATCCAAAACTGATCTGAACAAAATTCCATAAAACCATTAATTAACATTAGATATGGCTTTACCTAAAGAGCCCCGGCAGAAGATGATCAACGTGATGTACCTCGTGTTGACCGCACTGCTGGCACTCAACGTATCAAGCGAAATTTTAAATGCTTTTAAAGTTGTAGACCAGAGTTTACAAAATTCAAGCAGAAACCTGGAAGCAGGTAACAATACCTTATACACTTCTCTTGCTGCTAAACTTACTGAACCGGAATCCCGCTTAAAAGCTGAGGAATGGAAACCATTAGGTGATAAAGCAAAGCAATTATCAAAAGAAATGTTTGACTATATCGAATCCTTAAAGACAGATCTGAAAAAAGAATCTGGCTCTAAAGTGGTTGACGGTAAAGAATCATTTAAAGAAGATGATCTAGATGCTGCAACAAGATTGTTCGATACCAATAAAAAAGGGGAGGAACTGGAAAAGAAGCTCTTAGATTACAAAAATGCGATGTTGGCTATCCATCCGGATATCAAAACAAAATTCAATGCTACTTTACCCATCGATGTTACGCCATTGCCGGGTAAAGATGGTTCTAAGCAAGACTTTACACACGCTTATTTTCACATGACGCCTACTGTGGCCGGCTTAACATTATTAAGCAAGTTTCAGAACAATGTGAAAAACGCCGAAAATCAGGTGGTTACATTTATACACGAACAAATCGGTGCCGTAAAAGTGAAATTTGATAAAACAGGTGTATTAGTTGGACAAAGTTCAAACTACGTGATGCCGGGTCAGGAATTAACGATTACTGCAGGTATTGGAGCGTATAGTTCCGCAGCCGCTCCTCAAATCAGTATCGGTGGTGCAAGCCAGCAGGTAGTGGACGGAGCTGCTACTTATAAAACTTTAGCTTCCGGATCAGGTGTAAGAAAAGTACCCGTTACTATTCGCTACAAAGATCAGGATGGTAAAGAAAAAGTGGAAACTAAAGATGTTGAGTATACAGTAGGAACTCCGGGTGGAGCTGCAGTTATGCTTGACAAAATGAACGTATTTTATATCGGTGTAGATAATCCGGTTACCATTGGTTCTCCAACAGGTTGGGATAAAACACAGGTAACCATGTCTGGTGGAAGCATCAACGGAAATGGTTCCAACCGTATCGTAAAAGTAAGTGCATTAGGAAAAGCAACCATCACTGTTATTGCTGATAAAAAACCTTCTACATTCGAATTCAGGGTAAAAAGAATTCCAGATCCTGTATTTAAAGTAGGTTCTGGTAAAGCCAGAGTACCGGCTGTAGAATTTAAAAATCAGCAGTTTTGCAGAGCAGATCTGGAAAATTTTGACTTTGATCTGAAGTTTAACATAGTTTCATCAACTGTTTATTTTTCAGGTGCTAACTTTCCAAACGTAACTCCTTATTCGCTTAATGGCAACAATCTTTCTGGAATGAGTGCATTGATGCAAAGAGCAGGACCTGGTACTTCCATCACTTTCACAGCGATAAAAGTTGCCGGACCAGATGGACAGAGAACAATAGACGAAAGAGGTATAACGTTATATTAAAAGAATGTCAACAATGGCTATGAAAAAGCAAATATTCAGAATCCTGTTTTTATCCTTATTGGTTAGTGGTATCAGCTCCGCTTCTTTTGCACAACAAAAGAAACGTACTGCCGCAAAAAGAACAACTGCCCGTAAAACAACTGGCAGTAAAACTAAAGCGAGCATTCAGGCAGCAACGCCTTCAGCCGATACAGTTGCTGTTGCTGCAGTTCCGCCACCGGCAGATTCGCTACCAATTAAAAAAGTGAAACCTTCCCTACGTCAGGACGCCGCCGTATTGGTGAATAATAATGAGAAGTTTCCTTTGGCATACGAACATTTAAGAGCTGATGATGCGGTATATCGCCAGAAAATATGGAGAGAGATCGATACCAGAGAAAAAATCAATTCTACTTTCCATTATTCGGCTGATGAAGATAATGGTAACCAACGTTTCATTTCCATTCTGTTACAGGCTATTCAGGATACAACATTTCCAATTACTGTATTCAGTAATATAGATGACCGTTTTACCACGCCTATGACTATTAAAGAAGTAGGTAATGCTGTAGCAGGTGATTCTGTTTCTGTTCCTCAATATAATCAAGCAGGAGAACTGACTGGAAATAAAATGATGAGAAATGAGATCAACTTTGATTCTATCTATCGTTTTCATATTAAAGAAGAAGTAGTTTTCGATAAAGAAAGTTCCCGTTTATTCTGGAGAATCCTCGGTATTGCACCTGTTAAAAGTGTTATTACTGCTCAGGGTTTAAATCTTGGGGAAACAGAATTATTCTGGGTATATTATCCTGATATGCGACCGGTTTTTGCCAAATACGAAGTGTATAATGGTAAGAACATGGGTAGCAGAATGAGCTGGGAAGATCTTTTTGAAGCAAGAATGTTCTACGGAAGAATCATTAAAAGTACCCTTGATAATCCGAATGATGCTTTCATCAAAAACTTTAAAGGGTTAGGTGAAAATACTTTCATGCAGCTTTTAGAAGGTGAAAATATCAAAGAGAAAATCTTCAATTACGAACAGGATCTCTGGAGTTATTAATCAGAGTATTAAAAATATAAACCCTTCCAAACGGAAGGGTTTTTTTATACCCGCAATTGGGTATATGTATCACATTTCAAACCTGTATTTTTATCCCGGTTTTTCATAGGATATTGGATTTTAAAACAGGGCTGGATGTCTATCCTGGCCCTTTTTCATTTTCGGGATGTAAGGATGCATACACAATCGCAGCTTTAGACGTGCCTATCAGTTTTTCAATTTCGACTTTATCTGCTTTTTTTACATTGTTCACAGATCGGAAAGTTTTTAAAAGCAGATCGGCTGTTTGAGGCCCAATTCCCGGAATGGTTTCCAGTTCATTTTTTAGCGCACCTTTACTCCGCTTGTTACGGTGAAATGTTATTCCGAAACGGTGCACTTCATCTCTTATGCGCCTGATGAGTTTTAAACTTTCACTCGTCCATGGAAGTTGCAAAGATTGCTGATCATTCGCATAAAATAATTCTTCCTGATTTTTAGCAAGTCCTACCAGCGTCATACTTCCTACTAAACCTAACGCCTGTATACTTTCCATCGCTGCGCTTAACTGGCCTTTGCCACCGTCAATAATGACTAATTCAGGCAGCGTCGCATTCTCGTCGAGTAGCCTTTTATAGCGCCGGTAAACTACTTCTTTCATGCTGGCAAAATCATTAATACCTTCTACCGTTTTAATATTATAATGACGGTAATCTTTTTTACTGGCTTCACCATTTTTAAAACAGACCATGGCAGCTACAGGAAAACTCCCATGAAAATTGGAATTGTCAAAACATTCAATGTGGTAAGGAACAACAGGAAGATTGAGGTCATCTTTCATTTGTAAAAGCACCCTTTCTTTTTCATCATCTGTTTTATCTTCGAGCTTCAGGATCTTTCGTGCCTTCAATTCTTCTTTAAAATAGTTCACATTTTTTTCTGACAGGTCCAGCAATTTTTTCCTGTCACCACCTTTTGGAATAAGAATCTCAATGCCATTTTCAGGATATTCCATGGCGATAGGAACTATGATCTGTTTTGCTTCACTTTTAAAAGTTCCTCTCAGTTGAGCTATAGCGAATGATAAAATTTCCGCTGCTGTTTCTTCCAGTTTTTTTTCCAGAATAATGGTTTTTGTCTGAACAATATTTCCATCATTCACGGCGAGGTAATTAACGTAAGCCGTATCACCTTCTTCTAAAATACTAAACACATCTACCGTCCCGGTTTTAATATTCACTACAGACGATTTCGCCTGGTATTGATTCAGATGATCGATCTTAGATTGTAGAATGGCTGCTTTTTCAAATTCCATATTTGTTGTAAAATCTTTCAGCGTTTTTTTATAATCCTGCAAAACCGGTGTAAGATTTCCTTTCAAAATCTGTTTAAGCTGCTCTAATTTATTCATATAATCATCTGAAGATTGAAAAGCCTCACAAGGCCCCTTACAATTTCCCAGATGATATTCCAGACAAACTTTAAATTTATTTTTCGCAATATTATTTTGAGTAAGATTTAATTTGCAGGTACGCAATGGGATTTGCTGCCGTATAAAATCTAAAAGATCTCTCACTTTTGCAACAGATGTAAAAGGCCCTAAATATTCGGATCCGTCTTCTATTCTTCGTCTCGTAAAAAATACTCTGGGGAAAGGTTCTTTTTTAATAACGATATACGGATAGGTTTTGTCGTCTTTTAAATTAATGTTGAAGAGTGGCTGGTATTCTTTGATCAGTGAATTTTCTAAAAGGAATGCATCCTGTTCATTATTAACAATAGTAAATTCTATGCGATTAATTCTTCTTACCAGTTCTGCAGTTTTATACGTAGTTAAACTTTTAGAGAAATAACTGCTTACTCTTTTACGAAGATGTTTTGCCTTCCCTACATAGATCAGATTATTTACCTCATCAAAATATTTATATATTCCCGGCGATACAGGAATGGTGGAGGCGATGAGGGAAAATTCAGTTTGCGTCATTTTAAAAATCCCATTTGATCAGGATCTCTTTTTTAACAAAGGGTGTATCTGTATTGTTTATCCATACCATTTTACAAAAAGCATCTGCCTGCCAGGTTAGTTGCATCAGATTTTGGTTGTCTGTTTTTTTTACGATATAAATTCTTTTTACTTTTTGAGTTTCCGGATCTATATAAACATCCCAGTGTTGCAATTGAAAATTTTCGGGTAAAACAACTTTAGGATCATAACTGAAAGTATATGCATTGATTGTCTGATCCAGAAAACCAACCTGTTTAAATGTATTTTTTAAATTGTTGCTGTCAATTATAGTTTCTAAAAATGGAGCGAAAGCCTCAGGCATTTTTTCTACTGTTAACCATATGGAATCTTTTTTATTGCCGGTAGTTGTATATTTAACCGGATTGATTCCATCTTGCTGCAATTCATAGATCTGTCCTTTTATATAAGTCGTAACCGGAAAAAAATTGCTGGTGTCCCGTTCCTCCGGTGTATCATTCTGTACCGGATTATTTTTTTCTTTTCCCTTGCAGGACATCAATACAATTAAGAGCATACAGATCGCTGATCTCAGCATCGTCAATAAAATTATTTGATTAAAAAACTACAAGCGCAACGTGGAGGTTGCGCTTGCAAATATCTATGTTGATTTTTTAAAATTTAGATGTAATACCAAATTTAACTCCGAAATTATATAATTTTTCCGTGTATGAATATTGGTCATTATATGTAGATAAGAATTGATATCTCATCTGCGGTCCCGCATTTAAGGAAACACCATTTTTCAACTGATAACTTACAAAAGTTTCAACTCCGCCATTCAAATTGAATTTGCGCAACATAGAAGGATCGTTGATGTAATTCTTCATGTCGGTCGACAATAAATACGCATTTCCTCCGCTTACATAAGTAGGCTGTATAGTTGCACCAGCTACCAGTTTAAGTTTCTTGTAACGTGCAATTTGTACATCTGCTCCCAATGGTAAAGAAAATTGGAAAGTGCTGTTGTTTAAATAAGTATTTGCAAGTGCCTGAGAATTTGAGATCATAGTAGATCTTGGTTCCACAAATAACAAACCGGTATTCTGATCTTCGAGCAATAAATTTGTAGTTACCGGATGTGATAATACAAATGCATTTATAAGGTAGCTGGTTACATTTAACTGCACACCGGCTTTTACACGTAGTTTTTCATTTATATTGTACAAAACATTTCCACCAAATTCCAGGTTAAATGAATTGGTATGATTAATAAAATAATCATTCTGATCTGGTTCTGCAATCAGTGCATCGCGACTGTTAACTACAAAGTTTGCATTATTGTTGAGTGTTCTATAACCCACAGACGGAGTTGCATAAATCTGATAAGAGAAACGATCTTTGCTTTTTTGTTTTTTAGCATTCAAGGCCATATCTTCTTTCCAGGATAATTCATCATTATTCCCAACTTCCAATTCAATTGTTGAAATATTTTTTGCAGATTTTGCTAATGTTGCAGTTAATGATTCAGTATTGATATCAGATGTTTCCGTTACAGCATCATCCTGAACAATTTCAGCAGAACTGATATTCATGGCTAATTGAGCCTTTGATTGTAGGTGATTTTTTATATTGTTGGCGGATATTACTTCAATTTCAGGTACATCTGCAGCAAAAACGGAAGTAGTATTCGTTCCAACTGATTTACTGATAGAAGAATTATGTTGTGCTGCAAATTGAGTATTGCGGGGAATATGCCATTTTGTATTATTAGCGAGAATAGGTTTTCCAATTGATGGCTTAAGAACAAAATTATTTTTTAAAACATTATCCTTATCAGAAGCAGCTGTGTTTGGGTTGGTAACACCGATATACATAATCGAAACCGTTAACAAAAGCAACACTGCAAATGAAGGCCATTTACGTGCAGGATGAATGTCGTTGTAAATGCTGTGCCATATTTTACGCGAAGGATACATACGGAATGAATCCGCGGTATCTTTCAGCATCTGCTCAAATTGATCTCTGTAAAATTTTTTTTCCATCTTCACAAAAGCTTTGTTTGTTTAAGGTGTTTAGTAGCGTATTCTATCATCTGGTTAGTGCCTTGTACGCTTTAGAATGCGGCTGATCAATAATTCTTTTCTTCAATAGTATATCTTCCAGCATTGCTTTTGCCCTGGTATATTGGCTGCGGCTCGTGCTCTCTTCGATTTCCAGCATACCGGCAATTTCTTTATGAGAATATCCTTCAATCGCATAAAGGTTTAATACTGTCCGGTATCCAAGTGGTAAAAGGCGAATACATTCTACCACCTGTTTCGCCTGCATAATAGAAGGTATCATGTCTTCTCTGATAAATACACTGTTAGCATAAGTGATATCTACATGATCCGAGAACTTCTTATTTTTCTTAAGGATATTGATACAGGTATGAACAATGATTCTTCTTATCCAGCCCTCCAAAGCCCCTTCACCACGATATTGGTGTAATTGGGTAAATATTTTGATAAAGCCTTCCTGCAGCATATCTTCCGCATCTTCCCTGTTCTTTGCGAAACGATAGCATACACCTAACATACGCGGGCTGAATCTATTGTATAATGCTTCCTGTGCAGAAGCATTATGTTGTATACTTCCGGCAAGCATTTGCTCTTCGGTCATAGTAAGTAGATTTTTGTGCCTTATAAATATAGACAATTCTAGGGTCAACCTCGCTGCACTTATACCCTCATTTAAATTTTAACAGTTTTTATCGTTATAAATTCATTCTGAGAGCCAATACTGCATTTCTACCAGCAGCGCTGATTCCGGAAGAAAAAGTTCGGTAAAACCGGTCTGTTATATTTTCCAAAGCGAACTGAACATTTAAAACCGGGCTGATTTTATAAGTAAATTGGAAATTGTAAGTAATCCATGCGGGTGTAAAACCTTTGGAAATGTCTGCACTATATTGTTGATTGTCTTCTCCGCGAAGGTTATAATCTGATGAATCTTTTTTACCATTATATAAAACATAGAAAGTGATCCCGAATTTACCTTTTTTCATTTCAAGGGATGTTTTTCCAAAAGCAGGTGGAATATGATCCAGCGGATAATGGGTTTGCTCCTTTATTCTTCCATAGGTGTAATTGTAAACAGACTGAAACTTAAAAAATTCTAAAAAAGCGAGGCTGGCATCCAGTGAATAACCATATAATAATGCTTTGTTTTTATTTACCGTTGTAATTACATTACTCTGTACGCTGTCATATACAATGGTAGAAGATCCCTGATAGCTGGAAGCATCTGTGGTTAGTACATCGGTATAAGATATGTACCATCCGGATGCATGAATTAAAATATTTTTATGCAGTTGCATCCTCAAACCTAATTCATAATTCATCGTTTTTTCGGGTTTTAGATTCGGATTTGGAACGATGAAATTGCCATTTCCGCTTTCAAATATTTTTGCAAGATCATCTACATTCGGCGTGCGGAAACCAGTTGAAATTTGTGCACTGATCTTCCATTTTTCATTCGGAAGAATCACCAGGCCGGCATTATAAGTTAATACAGAGGATGATTGTTTGATAGAGGAGTAAGGAAGTGGAAAAAATGATTTATTTAGTAAAGAGCTTTCCAGATTATTATAGGTATAACGTACGCCTGCCTGTGCAATAAATTTTGAGTTGATCTTATAAATGCCGGATGTATAAGCAGCATAATTCTGGGTGTTACTTCCACCATCCGGATATCGTGTATCGAGATTTGTCTGAATTTTTGTAAGGATATTTTCTGCATAGGCACGCGAATGAACATGATTGTATAACAACTCGATACCATATCCCAGCTCAACGGGTTGCAGATCTTTTTTAAAATCTGCATTTACAGAACCGATCTTAACCTGTTCAATTCTGTGATTTAATTTTGTGGATTTGAAATTTCTGTTATTTCGACTTTCTTCTACAAATTGGTAAGCGGTGGTAATATTCCCTTTACCTGATACTTTATTTTCAAAATTCACATTCCAGCTCATTAATAATCGTTGTTGCGGGCCATAATACCATTGAGCAACTTTAGCAACACCCGCATTATTGGTTTCTGTCAAACGATCATAGCGGTTAATATTAGATGATGATGCGTATTGAAAATTTAGCAAATGTTCTGTTTTTTTACTACGGAATAAAAATTTCTGCAGCATACCGTATTGATGATAGCCACTGCCTCTTTGTATCCAGGAATTTCCATTGGGTACCATACTGTCTTTACCATGTATATTTTCAACTGTAAAATTTAGGGATCCCCAGCCCGGAAATTTATTTCCTTTTTTTCCCTGTCGGATATCACCAAAATCACTGAATGTAAAACTGGTTAACGATGCAAAATTTTTTGTACCTGCAGAAAATTGGATATGTTGTGTTTTCTCATCAAAAGCCGATGATAATCTGGTTAACAACCGGGCATTAAATATTGCTTTTTTATTTGGTGAAAAAACAGGTTTTTTTGAAAAAAAATGTAATACCCTCCCAGTGCGTCACTACCATACATAACAGAAGAAGGACCGTATAAAATTTCTAATTGATCTACAATTTCAGGATCAATTGTAATGATGTTTTGCAGATGTCCGCCGCGGAAAATAGCATTGTTCATTCTTACGCCATCTACTACAATTAAAATTTTATTGGCTTCAAAGCCCCTGATAACAGGGCTTCCACCGCCACCCTGGCTTTTTTGAACGGAAACATTGCCGGAATGTTGTAATAATTCTGCTGTGGTAGGCTGGTTTAGTGCAGCAATTTTTTTTTCAGTTAATAACACCAGCTCCTGTGAAAGATATTTTCTTTTTTCAGGAAATCTGGTGGCTGATAAGGTGATGTCATCCAGACTTTTTATACCATGTGAGGTTGTGTCCGCATCCTGAGCTGTGCTGGTAAACGGCATTAAAAAAAAGGATAAAAAAATCCTATTGAATTTGGTAGACATACCTAACAGTTAAGGTTTTGGAAGCCTGTTTATTTTTACCCAGTTAATGATAAGAGCACTTTGTTCAGCAGATAATTTTGCATCTGCATGAAGTAGTGAATAACTTTTTAAAGGCATTTCTAGCTTTTCGATCTGTTCAGCAATTTCTTCCAGTTTATGGTCTTTTTTCTTAGCACTGTATGTGGCGAACTGAGAAAAATTTAATTCTTTTTTCCCTTCCCTGATATGATTTCCCAACCACATGGAAACGGGTTGAATTGTTGAATACCACGGATAGTTGGTATTATCACTATGACAATCATAACAACTCGTTTTCAGAATGTGCAATACGGAATCGTCTATCTGCATAACAGTATTAATGTCGTTTGTAGCAATACCTTCCGCAATATTCTTTTTCGGTCTGGGATATAACTGAATCAGTACCAATAAAACGAGTAGGACCAGAATGATTTTCTTAAAAATTTTCATGTCAGTCAAATAAAATATTGCCAGTCATTTCCGGAGGTATGGGAATCTCCATTAATGAAAGAATCGTAGGTGCAATATCGGCCAGTTTTCCATTTTTCAATTGTTTATTAAACCCTTTTTTGATGATGAAAAACGGTACTAAATTAAGTGTATGTGCGGTATTGGGTGTACCATCTGCGTTGATCTCATAATCTGCATTTCCATGATCTGCAGTTATCAGAATAGTATACCCATTTGCCTGAGCCGCCTGAACCACCTTTTCAACACAAGTATCTACTGTTTCAACAGCACGGATAACAGCGTTCCAAACACCGGTATGTCCCACCATATCTGCATTTGCAAAATTGAGACAAATAAAGTCCGGTAAATTTTTCATTTCAGCAATTACCTGATCGGTAAGTTCATAAGCACTCATCTCCGGTTTCAGATCATAAGTAGCCACCTTGGGAGAAGGAACCATCAGTCTTTTTTCACTTTCAAAAGGAAGTTCCCGTCCGCCACTGAAAAAGAAACTGACGTGGGGATATTTTTCAGTTTCGGCAATACGTAATTGTGTTTTGTTATTCTTTGATAAAACTTCACCCAGTGTATTATTCAGATCGTCTTTTACAAAAAACGGAGTCACATTTTTGTACGAGTGATCATATTGCGTCATCGTAAAATAAGCCAGGTCCATTTTGTGCATATCCTGTTCCGGAATATCCTGTTGCGTAAGCGCTTCTGAAATCTCTCTGCAACGATCCGTCCTGAAATTAAAACAAATCACGGCATCACCCTGCTCAATATTTTTCATCACATCGGCGTTGATCACAGGTTCAATAAATTCATCTGTAATACCGTGTTCATAACTTTCTTCCACGGAACGGAGCATATCATGACTCAATTTACCTTTTCCATGTACCATCGCATCATAAGCAATTTTCACCCGCTCCCATCTTTTATCCCGGTCCATGGCATAATACCTCCCGGTAACTGAGGCAATGCTTCCCGTTGTAATATCCATATGAGACTGCAGTTCTTTTAAAAAACCATAGCCACTTTTCGGATCCGTATCCCTGCCGTCGGTAAAGGCATGCACCACCACATTTGTAAAATTCTTGTTCTTACATACAGATAATATCTCTTTCACATGATTGATATGTGAATGCACGCCGCCATTACTCACTAAACCGATGAGATGCAATGTTTTCTTATTTTCTTTTGCAAGGTCTATTGCCTTTTGCAAAAATGGATTTACCTGAAAGGTTTGTTCACGGATCGCCACATTTATTCTTTCCAGTTCCTGATAAACGATTCTTCCGGCTCCAATATTTAAATGACCTACTTCACTGTTGCCCATTTGTCCGGCAGGTAAACCTACTTCCTGTCCGCAGGTTACCAAAGTAGCATTTGGATAACTTTCATACAGGCTGTCTACGAAAGGCGTATCAGCATGTTTAATTGCATCGCTGGAAGGAATTTGTCCTAGTCCCCATCCATCCATTATAATCAATATTGTCCTGTTTTGCAGCATGTTGTAAAATTATACCATTGGTTAAGATGAATAGACTTTCCCTTAAAGTATATTTAGTTTTCTGAAACATACAATAAAACCTGAATTGGCACGTTTTTGGACAATAGCGTTTGTTTTTAAACCCATTCATATGAAAAAAATCTGTACACTTCTGACTTTAGTCATTTTACTGGGTTCATTTACTCCTACTACTTTCAAAGGAATTGAAGATATTGTTACTGCCCTCAAAAATGGTAATGCCAATCAGGTGGCCAGCTATTTTGATAATACAGTAGAAATAACATTGCCGCAAAAAAGCAACACGTACAGCAAAAGCCAGGCAGAGATGATTATTCGTGATTTTTTTTCTAATAATGCCATACGATCTTTTAATGTGATACATAAAGGCGAAAATGCCGGCTCTCAATATTGTATCGGAACGCTTATTACAAAATCTGCACAGTTCCGCACTACGGTTTTCATGAAACAAAAAGGTGATCGTCAGACACTTCAGGAAATACGTTTCGAAAACAGATAATCTAACAGCAACTTCCTTAGTTTTGATTAATGAATTATGATGAAGCATTTCGTCAACTGATCTCTAATGCGCTAAAAGAAGATATCGGAGATGGCGACCATTCCACGCTTTCCAGTATTGATCCTGCTGCCAGAGGAAAAGCAATTCTCAAAGTAAAACAAAATTGTTTGCTGGCGGGTGTTGAAGCAGCCCGTAAAATATTTGAATTTTGTGAACCTGAATTGCAATTTAATGTTCTCATTAAGGATGGGCAAACTGTAGTATATGGAGATATTGCATTTGAACTGGAAGGAAAAGTTCACACGATACTGCAATGTGAAAGGCTGGTTTTAAATACCATGCAACGCATGTCGGGCATCGCCACACTTACGCATACATATGTTGAAAAATTAAAGCCTTTTCATACGCAATTGCTGGATACAAGAAAAACTACGCCTAATTTTCGGCTTTTAGAAAAAGAAGCGGTGCGTATCGGCGGAGGTAAAAACCATCGTTTTGGTTTATATGATATGATCATGCTCAAAGACAATCATATTGATTATAGCGGAGGAATTGAAGCGGCCATTCGAAAAGCACATGACTATATCGTTTCTAAAAACTTGCCCTTAAAAATTGAAGTGGAAACGAGAAGTTTAGAAGATGTGCAAAAAGTAATGGAGGTTGGAATGGTTGACAGGATTATGCTGGATAATTTTACGCCTGAAAAAATAGAAGAAGCGCTTCTCATAATTCAAAAAAAGTATGAAACGGAAGCCAGTGGCGGAATTAATTTTGACAACCTGGAGGAGTATGCTGCCACCGGTGTTGATTTTATTTCCAGCGGTTCCATCATTCACCAGGCGGTAAGTGTTGACCTGAGCCTGAAAGCTGTAATAATTTAAAATGAAAAAGAAAATTCCGGTCAGCGGTATTGTTTATTCAACCGACAAAAATTTTAGTTTCGAAGAAGAAACTTCTCCGGATATTTTAATTCCTGCAGCAGAACAACGTTTGAAAATAAAACTGGAAACAAAAAACCGGGGCGGAAAAGCTGTAACAGTGGTGGAAGGATTTGCGGGAGCTGGTGCGGATGAGCTGGGTAAACAACTAAAGGGTTTTTGTGGAACAGGTGGCTCTGTTAAAGACGGGATTATTATCATACAAGGTGATAACCGGGATAAAATAAAGCAATGGCTGATAAAAAATGGCTACAAAAAAACAACATAATCCAAATTCTTACGTTTCATATTTGCTTATTATTGGTTAAACAAATATAAATAAGCACTACTAATCCAATTATTCATTATTTTAGAACAAATAAGCACTATGATTTCCCAAATATCACGCGGTGTTAGGGTAAGTGTTGAAACCTTTTACCAGCCGGAGTATTCAAATCCATTGAACAGCGAATTTATGTTCGCGTATAAGATCACTATAGAAAATCATAATGAATTTCCTATACAACTGCTTAGTCGTCATTGGTATATCTACGACAGCAATGGAAGTTCCCGTGAAGTTCAGGGCGATGGTGTGGTAGGAATTCAACCTGTGATTGCACCCGGCAATAGTTATCATTATATCAGTGGCTGTAATCTTCGCTCGGAAATGGGCAAAATGAATGGTACTTACCAGTTCGAAAATGCACACAACAAAAAAATATTTGAAGTCTCTATCCCTTCATTTCAAATGGTAGCTTCTTTCAAAATGAACTAAACATTAAGGCTTATACTTAGCCTTCTCAAAAATCATTTCAGCATCTTCTTTCATTAATACATCCGGAGTTTTCTCCGGATTTTTTTGCATATAATTTTTTACCACCTGCCATCCGGCAAAAGAACCAATATTTCCTGGAGAAGCATCACCCAGTTCTTTCGTTTTAGGAGATTCTCCCATGTAATTGGTGATAACGTTATTATCTGTTGTCTGTAATAAATTGTTTTGTACAAGTAGATCCCAGATCATTTTCTCATGCGTATAACAATCTTTCATTTGTTGCTCAGAATAACCGATCAGCATGTATTCTTTTTTTTCCGGGAGAAGTTTCTGAAGCAGGTATAATCGTTTACCGCTTTCCACCATTTGAATGAGTAATGATTTATCAATATACTTTTCCGGGTACATATCATTCACCACGTTTTTCATACAATTGATAGAAATATATTCGGGTTCAAATCGGTTGCTGATATAACGCGGATACGTTTCATTCACATAATCCGACTGATAAAGGCTGAAATTTTTACCAAGATGATGGTGCAATCCAACAATGAATGCATCTTCTGAAAGTATATCTCCAAAACCATCCAGCGGTCCTATGTAAGTAATTACTTTAGAAGGAACTTTATAAGCCGGAAAATAGTATTTCAGATATTGAATTCCTTTTTTTATTTCTGATTCATAGGGTTCGAAATCTGTAAAAACTTTTTGAGCCGTATCATACACCTTTCTGTAAGCCTGTATAAAACCTGCAACATAACCGTTGGCGCTGTCTGCACTCCACGATGGATCGGTGTTGAGAATAGTGGTAATAAAATTTTCTCCGAAAGAAGGATATTTGCGAATGAGTTCGTCCAGTTTCTCCGGCATTTTATTCGTATCCAGACTGAACAATCCCTGTTCAAATCGCTGCGTACTTAAAACAACTTTTACTTTCGAAATATCCGGCTCATTAGAGGAGTTACAGGATATTATAAATAGCGAAAGCAATAAACTAATGATCACACGCATGATTTAAATTTTAACTTTACAAAAGAAAGGATTTATTACTTAATGCGCTGATAAAACAGGTTATGAAAATTTTTCTTGCTCAACAGAATTATCATATTGGCAACTTCGAAAGCAATACACGAAAAATTATTGAGGGAATTGATGCTGCAAAAAAAGACGGCGCCGATATGGTTGTTTTCAGCGAACTGTGTATTTGCGGTTATCCGCCCCGTGACTTTCTCTATTTCAAAGATTTTATGGACAAATGCATGCAGTCCATTGATGAAATCAAAATGCATGCAAAAGGAATTGCGGTATTGGTTGGTGCACCACATCGGAATGAGTTGGTATCCGGTAAAGACCTTTTTAATGCTGCTTATTTTTTGGAAGACCAACAGGTAAAGCAGATCATTCATAAAACCTGTTTGCCAACATACGATGTGTTTGATGAAGACCGTTACTTTGAACCGGCAAGTCAATGGAATATAGTTTCCTTTAAAAACTGGAAACTCGCTGTAACCATCTGTGAAGACATCTGGAATCTTGGCAACAATCCCTTGTATCGTCATTGTCCGATGGATATGCTCATGCATGAGTCTCCGGATATCATGATCAATCTTTCTGCATCTCCTTTTGACTATACACACGAGGATGACAGGAAAGCTGCTGTAAAAGCAAATGTGCTGAAATATAATTTGCCAATGGTGTATTGCAATACAGTGGGCAGCCAGACTGAAGTTGTATTTGATGGTACTTCTCTGGTGTTCGACAGTAAAGCAAATCTTTGCGGGCGTTTAGCATCTTTTGAAGAAGACCAGCGTTCTTTTATTTTTTCAAAGGATGGTTCTGTAGATGCAGATATTTTGGAGAACGCGGCATTGATCCCCGACAATGAATCCAATCCCGAAGAATTACATAAAAGTCTAAATATTGCCTCGATATATGAAGCATTAAAAATGGGAATAAAAGATTATTTCCAAAAAATGAAATTTACAAAAGCCATTATCGGAAGCAGTGGTGGAATAGACAGCGCTGTAACCATAGTACTTGCCTGCGAAGCCCTGGGAGCACAAAATGTTACCGCTGTACTGATGCCTTCTCAATATTCCACGGCACATTCTATTTCTGATGCAGAGTTGCTGAGTAAAAATCTGAATAATCCCTATCACATCATCCCCATAAAAAATATTTACGACACATTCTTAGAAGATCTGCAACCATTGTTTAAAGATCTTCCATTTAATGTGGCAGAAGAAAATATTCAGAGCAGAACTCGTGGGAATCTACTAATGGCCATCGCCAATAAATTCAATTATATATTACTGAATACTTCCAATAAATCTGAACTGGCAACCGGTTATGGAACTTTATACGGCGATATGGCAGGAGGGCTTGGTGTTTTAGGCGATTGTTATAAAATGCAGATCTATGAGCTGGCTAAATTCATCAACCGGAATAAAGAGATCATTCCTAAGAATATTATCAACAAACCGCCGAGTGCCGAGTTAAGGCCTGATCAGAAAGACAGCGATAGTTTGCCTGAATATGCCATGCTTGACCGCATTTTATATCTATATATTGAACAAACCAAAGGGCCTGATGAGATAAAAGACATGGGGTTTGAAGCCGGATTGGTAGATCGTGTGTTAAAGATGGTAAATGCCAATGAATATAAAAGAAATCAGTTCTGCCCGATCATACGTGTATCTTCCAAATCATTTGGTGTAGGGAGAAGACTGCCTATCGTTGCAAAATACCTCGTTTAGCTATCTGATAATTTAACAGCAGGTTGTGCGGATCCTTTTCCATGGCAGTATTTTTGATTATCATCCTTCGTAATTTGCGAACACATCAGAAACAAATCAATTATGGTTCAAACGGCTGAAGACATTCGTCTTCTTAATGAAAAAATAAATCACGCAGCAGGATTTGTTACACGAATCAATGATGAACTCAGTAAAGTAATCGTAGGTCAGCAAACGATGATTGAAAGATTAATGATCGGGTTGTTAAGCAACGGTCACGTATTGCTGGAAGGCGTACCCGGACTTGCAAAAACTTTATCGATTAAATCGCTGGCTCAAACTATTCATACGCAATTCAGCAGGATACAGTTTACGCCGGATCTTTTACCTGCCGATGTTCTGGGAACTATGATCTATAATCAGGGTAAAAATGAATTCGTGGTTCGTAAAGGACCTATTTTTTCCAACTTTATTTTAGCAGATGAAATAAACCGTGCGCCTGCAAAAGTACAAAGTGCTTTACTGGAAGCGATGCAGGAGAGGCAAGTAACGATCGGAGATACTTCTTATAAATTACAGGAACCTTTCTTAGTACTGGCCACACAAAATCCGATTGAACAGGAAGGTACCTATCCATTGCCTGAAGCACAGGTAGATCGTTTTATGTTGAAGGTGGTGGTGGGTTATCCATCCAAATCAGAAGAACAGATGATCATCCGGCAAAACACTACCGGTATTACGAGCCCTGTGATCAACCCCGTTGCTTCAGCTTCAGAGATCATTGCTGCTAAAGATCTTGTTCGTCAGGTGTACGTAGATGAAAAAATTGAAAATTATATTTTAGATATCGTTTTTGCCACCCGCTTTCCAGATAAATATAATCTGCAAAAATTAAAATCTTTAATAAGTTTTGGTGGTTCTCCAAGAGCAAGCATCAATATTGCACTGGCTTCAAAAGCGTATGCCTTTTTAAATAAACGGGGTTATGTAATTCCGGAGGATGTAAGAAATGTGACCATGGATATTTTGCGTCACCGTATCGGGCTCACCTATGAAGCAGAAGCGGAAAATGTAAATGTAGAAATGATCATCCAGGAAATTTTGAAAACAGTTAATGTTCCTTAATAACGGTTCATGCTAACTACGCAGGAGATACTAAAAAAAGTAAAGGAGCTGGAGATCAAAAGTAAAAAGATCACCACGCATCTGTTCACAGGAGAATATCATTCTGCCTTTAAGGGTAAAGGAATGCATTTCAGAGAGGTTCGTGAATATACGGCCGGCGATGATGTTCGATTTATTGACTGGAATGTGAGTGCAAGATTTTCTCACACATTTACAAAAGTTTTTGAGGAAGAAAGGGAATTAACGCTCATGTTAATGATAGACATCAGCCTGAGTAATTTTTTTGGAACTACTGTTTCCCAGAAAAGAGAACTTGTAGCTGAAATGGCTGCCGTTATAGCATTCAGTGCCATTACAAATAATGATAAAGTAGGCGCTGTTTTTTTTAGTGATAAAGTTGAAAAATATATTCCCGCTAAAAAAGGAAGGCAGCACGTATTGTACATTGTTCGGGAATTGCTGGGTGTTGAATCTAAACAAACAGGAACAAATATAAATGAAGCGATCCGGTATTTTAATCGAAATGTGAAACAAAAAAGTATTGCATTTATTTTAAGTGATTTTTTAGACACCGATTATGATAATGATCTGAAAGTGATTGGTAAAAAGCATGACGTAATCGGTTTGAAAGTATATGATAAGATGGATATGCAATTGCCAGATGCAGGCTTATTGGCGTTGCAGAATGCGGAAACAGGAAAAATTAAATGGATAGATTCCAGCAATCCTGTTGTTCGTATGAATTATCAGGAACATTTTTTAAAACAATCTGATATATGTAAACGATTTTTCAGAAAGGCCGGAGCGGATTTGCTGCATGTTCGTACCGACGACGATTATGTAAAAATTTTACAACAGTTTTTTATCAACCGGAAATAATTTTATTTGAGGCTTTTATTTTTATATCGTTTGTGGATCATCTTTGTTTGTACCCTTTTGCCGTCAGCAGCAAAAACGCAACAAGTAGAGATTTCACTGAATAAAAATCAGATCCGGATTGGTCAGCAAATTGAACTGGGTTTTAAAGTGGTTTTACCGAAAGGAACGAAAGCAGCTTTTAGTTTTCCTGATTCAATCCCGCATTTTGAAATACTGGATAAAAAAGATATTCAGGCGGTACAAGGAGAAAATGCTTTGGAGCAGGTGATCCTTCTAACCAGTTTTGATTCAGGCCAATTTTATTTTCCATCGATACCTGTGATACTATCTGAGGGTTCCCGAAAAAAAAATATTTCATCTGATTCAATTTTGATCAGTGTGGGTTATGCTCCAGATAATCCGCTGGCACCATTGCGTGATATAAAACCAGTGAGATATTTAGAGATAAAAGATTATTTCTGGTATTATGTATTAGGGCTGTTGATTCTTTTATTCCTGATTTTGTTTTTACTGTATGATTATTTTGCAAAGCGAAAGAAAAAACCGGTTGAAACGTACAAACATTCAGCATACGACGAGGCTATGCAGTCCATTGCAACACTGGAATCAACATCGCTCCATAGACCGGAAGATATAAGAAAATTCCATACAAGTTTAAGTGAGATATTTAAAAGGTATTACGGTAGAAAAATTCAGGCAGAACTGTATAATAAAACAACAACAGATATCCTCATACTTGTTCAGCAATATCATGCGGGTGATACATCAGACACAGCTTCAGTTTTAAGAGCCAATGATGCAGTGAGTTTCGCAAAATATTTTCCCAAAGAAACGGATAGCAGAAATTATTTATCGGCTCTTCGTACGCTGATCAGGCATATAGAAAATCCAAAAGAAAAAGTTGAATTGTGATATTAGATTATTTTAAAAATATTGAATTCATCCAGCCTTACTTTTTTGTTTTGCTGATTCTGATCCCTGCACTTATTGTATGGTATGCTAAGTATAATAATAAAACCACAGGTGTAATAAAAGTTTCAGATATCAGTGCTGACGGACTTGATTCTTTTAAGAGTTCATTTCGTCATATTTTATTTGTATGCCGGTTATTAGCATTGACGGCCATCATTTTTGCATTGGCACATCCGCAAACAAAATTAGATGAACAACGAGCGGAAGGAGAAGGTATCGACATTGTACTTTGTATAGATGTGAGTGGAAGTATGACTGCACGTGATTTTAAGCCGAACAGACTGGAAGCTGCAAAACAAGTGGCTGTTGATTTCGTGAATAAAAGACCTACAGACAGAATTGGTGTGGTGATATTTTCAGGTGAAAGTTTTACTTTATGTCCGCTTACTACAGATCAGTCGATCGTCATTTCCGCCATTGAAGGCATCAGAAATGGATTACTGGAAGATGGAACAGCGATCGGTTCCGGACTAAGTACAAGTGTTGACCGGTTGAGAAATAGCAAATCGAAAAGTAAGATTGTTTTATTGTTAACCGATGGCGTAAACAATGGTGGTTTAATTGATCCTAATACAGCAAAGGAAATCGCCAAATCATTTGGCGTAAAAGTGTATACGATAGGAGTGGGTTCAGACGGATATGCACAGCAACCCGTTAATACGAATATGGGTGTAGTGATGCAGAATGAAAAAGTGAACATTGATGAAAAACTCATGACGCAGATCGCTGAAGAAACCGGCGGTAAATATTTCCGTGCAAAAGATAATGTAGGCTTAAACAGCATTTATGCAACCATAGATGCCATGGAAAAAGTAAAAGTGCAGATCATCCGTACTTCAAACGAAGAAGAAAAGTTTTATCCCTTTGCTTTTGCAGCACTGATATTTTTATTTCTTGAAATTTTAACCCGTTATACTTTATTCCGGAAATTTCCGTGATGCGTTAAATTGCAACATGCAAGCATTGGTTTATAAATCTACAGGCAACTGGTACCAGGTTAAAAGTGAAGAAGGCGTGAGCATGAAGGTGCGACTGAAAGGCAAATTTAAAATTGATGCCATCACTTCTACCAACCCGATAGCTGTTGGAGACTGGGTAGAATTAGGACAGGTGGAAGATGACGAAAGTATTGTGATCACCGAGATATACGAACGAAAAAATTATATCAACCGTACATCGCCGCATAATAAAAATCAGCATCATATTGTGGCTGCCAACCTTGATCAGTCTTTACTATTTGCCACATTAAAAGATCCAAAAACTTCATCCGGATTTATTGACCGGTTTCTGGTGATTTCAGAAGCGTATCATGTTCCTGCAATTATTGTTTTCAATAAATCGGATATGTATACCGAAAAGGTGATGCTAAAGTTTGAAGAGATGAAAGCCACTTATGAAGATGCCGGTTATAAAGTTTTATTGGTGAGTTTACAAAACGGCACAGGGCTCAATGAAATGCAGGCTGTATTAAAAGATAAAACCACTTTATTAAGCGGGCATTCCGGCGTTGGAAAATCTTCTTTTATTAATTATATTTTTCCGGAGATGATGTTGAAGACGCAGGATGTAAGCGGATGGAGTGGCAAAGGAATGCATACCACTACTTTCGCCGAAATGTTCGATCTGAGTTACGGTGGTAAAATAATAGATACACCCGGTATACGGGAAATGGGTTTAGTAGATATTCCTACGAATGAATTGAGTCATTATTTTCCAGAAATGCTTCGATTGCTTCCGCAATGCAAATACAACAATTGCATGCACACGGAAGAGTTGGACTGCGCTGTTAAATCTGCGGTAGGTTCAGGCAATATCAGTGAAGACAGGTATATTAATTACCTGAAAATTCTGGAAACAATGAACGATAAAAAATACTGATTAGAAGGCCTGTCTCTCTAAAAACTGCGCAACTTCCATTACCGCTTTATTGTCTTTCGAAATGCTTTTGATGTGTTGCGGAAAAATGCTTACACCGTTGAAAATGCTGTAATGTAAAGTAAGAAACTGGTCTTTGTATTTAAAATCCCAGTCCAGCGTATCACTGTCATCGATCTGATTCATAAACTGAACCTGTAACTGGTCGGCCAGTGTATTAGCGATCGCATAGAATTTGTTGATACCGCAATTATCATCGATAACAGCTTCTGTTCCACCGAACGTGGTTTTTAATTGATAACACATAGGTATTTTGGTTTTATCGGATAATGGATAACGTTAATTATAAACGCTATCAGTAATTATAAGTTTTTCCTCCTCTGTACTTAGCTTTTTTGCTGGCTTTGATCGCTTTCGGATCACCGGATGCGATTTTTTCTGCACCAACATTTCTGCCATCACTTTTACAACCCAGTTTTTCTTTTTTTGCAAAAAGACCTCTGGAACAACTGCTTAAGGCTGCAACGGCGAGTATCAGAATGAGCGTTTTTTTCATAATTTAAAAATACGTCTTTTGCTTCTAATAATGATTTGAACCAACTGCTATATAACACATAATTATCAGCTATTCTGTTGATCTCGTTATTGATCAGTTCCTGACTAATGTCTTTCACTTTCTTTGCCGGTATCCCTGCATAAATACTTCCGGGCTCTACTATTGTGTTTTCCAGTACTACTGCACCTGCAGCGATGATACTATTGGTGCCGATACGTGCATTATCCATTACAATAGAACCCATCCCGATCAACACATTATTTTCTATAACGCATCCATGTACGATTGCATTGTGTCCGACGCTAACATTATTTCCAATAATGGTCTCCGCTTTTAAATAAGTACAATGAATAACGGCTCCGTCCTGAATATTAGTTTTATCACCAATTGTAATTCGGTTTACATCGCCCCTGATAACGGCATTGAACCATACGGAACACGAATCACCTATAATTACTTCACCCACAATGGTGCAATTGGGTGCCAAAAAACAATTTTCACCTATTAGCGGAGAAATACCTTTTACCGGAAGAAGAATAGCCATAATAATATTTTTGAAACTATTTTTACGTGTGAAGGTAATAATTGCAGGTAAATATGAATCAGCGTCAATTGTTTTTAGATCATGTAGGGCAAACGTCTCAGGCTCCGTTATGTTTAAATATTGTAAAAGCGAAAGGGAGCCGTATGTGGGATGCAGCAGGAAAAGAGTACTTGGATCTAATTGCAGGTATCAGTGTTTGTAATGTAGGGCATTGTCATCCTTCTGTAGTTCAGGCTATTAAAGAGCAGGCTGAAAAATATTTACACATCATGGTGTACGGGGAACTTGTTGAAAATCCTCAGGTAGCCTATGCTACTAAACTCACCCAATTACTTCCTGATAGTTTGAACTCCGTGTTTTTTACCGCAAGCGGAACTGAGGCAACAGAAGGCGCTATGAAACTGGCTAAAAGATTTACCGGCAGAACTAAAATGGTCTCTTTTAAAAATTCCTATCACGGAAGTACACAAGGCGCATTAAGTGTGATGGGAAGCGAATACTGGCAACAGGCTTATCGTCCATTATTGCCGGGCATCATACAGGCAGAATACGGCAATCCGGAAGCGTTGAATTATATTTCTACTGATACAGCATGTGTTATTGCAGAAACCATTCAGGCAGAAGCCGGTGTAAATGTGCCATCTCAGCAATGGATGCAGGAGTTAAGAAATCGTTGTACTGAAACAGGAACAACGTTAATACTGGATGAAATTCAATGCGGATTCGGACGAAACGGAACCTTATTCGCCTTTTCACAATTTGGCATTGTACCGGATATTTTATTGTTGGGAAAAGCGCTGGGAGGCGGTATGCCATTAGGTGCATTTGTGGCTGATAAAAAAATGATGGACACTTTATCGTATAATCCTGTGCTAGGCCATATCAATACTTTTGGTGGACATCCCGTAAGTTGTGCAGCAGGATTGGGGGCCTTACATGTTTTACTGGATGAAAATATAATAGAAAATGTTTTTGCTAAAAGTGAATTATTTAAAAAATATCTGCATCACCCAGCTATACAAAAAGTATCTGCTGCAGGGCTGATGATAGCAGTTCATTTCGATAATTTTGATAATAACAAAAAGCTCATAGATATCCTGATAGAACGTGGCATATTCACAGACTGGTTCTTATTTGCATCCAACGCATTACGCATTGCACCTCCGCTAAATATTTCTGATGATGATATTTTAAAATCCTGCAAAGAGATTTTGAATGCGATCGAATTGGTTTATCCATAACGCGTTAAGAATTGAAAAAAATGTTTTAGGAAGTATTTATATTAAAAATCCCGGCCAAAAGAAGCCGGGATTTTTAATAAGTGAAATATTTTTAAAAGTCTAAACCCAATGACAAATAAGTTACTGGTTTGCCTTTAAAAATTCCATTCATTGGCCAGCCTGTATCAAATTTTACAAAATACCCGAGTAGTTTACTTCTAACTCCAAATCCATACCCTCCGGCAAACGGACCGATACCTCCGGCTTTTACTTTTACTGTGATATCACTGCCGTTATCTGAAAAATTAACTTGCGGCCTTTTTATATTTTCAATGCCACCGTTCCATGCGGTTCCAAAATCAAAGAATTGTGTAATCTGGAAATTTTTAATGAAAGGATTATTGATTGTTCTGTCTAACAAAGTTTCAAAAACCGGAAAACGAAATTCACTATTAATCACAATAGCATTATTTCCGTTGGCAACGTTTTGCAGAAAACCTCTCATATTAACCGCCAGCGACTGGAATGCATATTCCTGATCATTTACAGGTGGGTTGTTGGTATTAAAATAACGATCTGTTATCACACCATCCCTGAGTTTTTCATTACTCCCGAACATCAGCCAGCTATCCACGCCACCGAGATAATAAATCATTTTTTGTTTTCCAAAACTGAAATCACCGGCAGCTCTTCCTGCCCATATAAAATTTTTATAAATCGGATAATAATAACGGGCATCAAAACCGCCAATAAACGTACTCGGTCCATCTGAAGAAATATTTTTATTAATCTGCCTGTTGTAATCAAAGTAAAATTTATAACGCAATCCATTCATGATATTCAGCCCCATTGTAAGGCTGTTATCATATACATATTCTACATGGCTTACAGAATATAATTTATCCAGATCATTAATAAATAAACCGATAGGATCTATAGCCTGAGCTACAATTTTATCAGAACGAATGCCGCTGGTAAATTTGATGCTGCGAGACTCATCAAACGGATAGGAAATATTTCCCTGATATAGATTAGTGAATATTTTAATTGGGTTTACTTTGGTTGCCCCATTGCTAAATTGTAATAAAGCAACATCAGATTGTGAGTTTCTGTAATAGGTAAGTCCCCAGTCGATTCTTCTTTTTAAATTCTGGAAGTTCATCATCCACTCATTATCTTTCAGATTGGTGCTTAACCGGAAGGCTCCGGTGATCTTCAGATCTTCCATCAGCTCTGTTGTTCCTAAACGAATTAAACCATTCAGCGGGGTTCCGCTTCCAAGACGTATAGGTCCGGAGCCACCGGCATATACTTCATATTTATTGATGAGTAAATTATTATTCAGTGACGCCGATCCAAAATCAGCAGAAAATTTCATGGGCTTATACGTAAACAATTTTGCACGGCTCAATACATCAGAACCAGCTGTGTTGAGAGGAGTTCGAACAGTTTTGTTCCCTGCGGTATCTGCACCAAATTCTGTCTGGAAAAAATCATCCTGCTTTGCTAATGTATCCGGTATATTTTTGGCAGGAGCGTTGTTATTATTAGTATTAGTGCGTTTGCTTTCCCGCATTAATTTTTTACCATATTCGGTTGACTGCGCTGTTACATTTCTTTTACTTAAAACAGCTTCATCAATTTTTAATTTGTACAAAATCTTTTGGTCAGACTGGCGGGTTACTTCACTAACCTGATTATTATCACCGGCAATGCGGGTTTCGGCAATACTGCTCTGATAATTGGTAAGCGGGAAAGTATATGCCGAATCTTCCGACACAGAAACTACTGCCACCGAATCAACCTCCTGCTTTTTGTAAGCGCGTAAAGTACTGTCGATCTCATTTTGAGAAGGATTTCTTAAGATCTCTTCATTGATCAGAACCAATGTATCCAAACCGGTTTTTTTAGTGGTAAAGAAACCGGCATATCTGTTACCCACACCATTTTCATCGCTTACAAAAGTGAAGTGATTAGAATTGTATTGCATCGGAAACCTGGCATTGCCGTACTTAAGGTCTGATAACCTGCTGATCTGGTTCAATTCAGGCTTATCACCAAAATCTGTTATTAAAAAAACATTAAAGCGATTGTTACTGGGTAAAACCGTGTCAGAAGTTTTGGCGTTTGCAGAAGGCCGGTTACTGGAAAAAATAATTCCGGTTTTATTCGGAAAAGCCACAAAAGATGCATCAAGATCATCATATACATCGTTGGTGATTTGTTTTACGTTACGGCTTTCAAGATTATAGGTAAAGATATCGGTGTGCCCATTTTTTACAGCCGATAATAAAAGTGTTTTGCTGTCCAGCATATATTTTATATCCTGTACCTGACTGAATTCTTCTGTTAAATCATAGAGATATTGTTTGCTTCCGGCTATTACGTCATACACCATCAATTTTAATCTGCCTTCATCCGGATATATAATTGAAATTCTGGTTCCTTTCGGATCCCACGCCATCATCGGATAACTAGGATGAATCTGATTTTCCAAAGAACGTGTACCATATTTAATCAGCGTTTTATTTTCATAATCATAATTCAGGATCACCCGTACAATTCCTTTTTTATATTGTGTTACTACATAGGAATTATCTTTTTTATTAGGATTTACATTGAAGCGGTAATAATTTAATCGCGGGCTGATATCAAATCCATCCACCATATTTCCTTTAGGATATGATTTTCTGCGCGTAATATCTTTCAAATATTTCTCTTCTTCATATTCCATAAATTCCGCCTGCAGGTCCTTAAATTTTTTCTTTGTAACCTGCAAACTGGCTTTATTCATTTTTTTATACATCCTCGTGAGATAGAGGAAATAGGTTACGTTTTCTTTCTTATATTTTTCTTCAATAAAATACCAGAATGCATGGCCGGCGAGTAATGGTTTTTCAAATGCGAATTTGCTGAATTTAGTGTAATTGCCACTGAGCATTTCACTTTTCAATTCATCATCAAGATCAGCACTCCAATTCTCACCGAGGTATGCAACATAACCATCAATAAACCATGATGGAAGATCCAGAAAAGTCTGGTTGCCCGCCACTTCACCAATATCATCACCAAACAATACATTTTGTGTTAGAACATTGGCAATGCCTAGCCGTACCTGTCTTTTCAGATTGGCGTGGTTTGCATCAAAATACAAAACCATTTTATTGTTAACCAGTTTAGTAACGCCACCGATACTTAAAATATCCGTTTCCAGTCCAATATTTGTTTGACGGTAATCTGTATAGTTATTATAAAGTATCAGATTAGCACGGCGCTGCAAACTGTATTCTGCTGCTGTCTCTATCTGCGTTAATTCTTTTTCAGCTAATTGCGCCACATATTTGGCAATTTCCATTCCGCCTTCATTAAAAAACACATTAAAATTCTGTGTCTGATAATATTGCCATTTAAACTTTTTATACTGTACACGATTTTTGCCAAATGTTACGGCATTCACCTGCGCAATCATATCTGTCGATAGAAAAATGATTGAAAATATTACAAAAATCAGTCTGCTGAACTTTACCATACCTTCTAAACAGTTTATAGTTTAAAATTACTTGTTTCGTACGTGATAATAAATTATTTAAAAAGACAGCATCCACCTTAACAAATGCTTAAACAAAGCTTAATCAAATACGTAACATGATTTGATGTTATTTTGCTTAAAAAAAATGTTGAAGGTTCAATCTTTTACGTTTAGCCCTATAGCGGAAAACACTTATATCGTTTACCATGAAAATGGAAATTGTGCTATTATAGATCCCGGTTGTTATTACGATGAAGAAAAAGAAAACCTGGCTGCTTTTATTGAATCTTCTCAACTAAAACCCGTGTTGTTATTGAATACGCATTGTCACCTTGATCATGTTTTTGGAAATAAATATGTGGCAGATAATTATGGCCTGGTACTGCATATTCATCCTGAAGAAAAAAAACTACTGGATTTTGCACCTGCAAGTGGCCTGATGTACAATCTCCCATTTGACAACTATGATGGTGAGCTCATTTATCTCAAACCCGGCACGTCGCTTCAAATAGGTGAGGACGAGCTGGAGATTTTACATACGCCGGGACATAGTCCGGGTAGTGTAACATTCTATAATAAAGTAGGTGGATTTGCCTTGAGTGGTGATGCTTTGTTTCAGGGAAGTATTGGAAGAACCGACCTTCCTGGCGGCAATTTCGATACTTTAATCAATGCCATTAGAACAACCCTTTTTACGTTGCCGGATGAAACAATTATATACAGCGGTCACGGAGATTCAACAAATATTGGCAATGAAAAAAAATTCAATCCTTTTTTACAGGACTAATTAATATCCATACAAATTTCTATAAGTACGCTGTTGGTATGTTTGGGATGAAGGAAACAGACCAGTTTATTATCGGCACCGGCTTTTGGCTCATCATTTAATAAAACAAACCCTTCAGCGCGCAGACGTTTCATTTCTGCATATATATCATCCACAGCAAAAGCGATGTGATGGATTCCTTCCCCCTTTTTTTCAATGAATTTGCGGATAACACCTTCTTCTGTAACACTTTCCAAAAGTTCAATTTTGGTTTGGCCGGTTTGTAAAAATGCGGTTTTTACATTTTCAGAAATCACCGTTTCCACCTTATAACAAGTAGTATTCAAAAGCTTTTCGAAAAGTGGTATGGATACATCCAGACTCTTCACGGCAATTCCAATATGTTCGGCATGTAGCATGATAGACTAGTTTAATGAAACGCTAAAGTGCTACCGAAAAATTTACGAAATACGTAAAATGACAATTGCACGAGATATACGCACCGCAAAATAAAACCAATTGCAGTAATTTTGTGTTATTGTTGTTATAGAAAGAAGTTTAAAAGAAATTGAATATGTTGAAATTACCCATATACCTGGATAATAACGCTACCACACCGATGGATCCAAAAGTGCTGGAAGCGATGACCCCTTATTTTTTAGAGGATTTTGGAAATGCGGCTAGCCGTAATCATCCTTTTGGCTGGAAAGCGGAAGAAGCAGTGGATTATGCAAGAGAGCAGGTTGCCAAACTAATTGGTGCAGATCCTAAAGAAATCATTTTTACTTCAGGTGCCACTGAAGCTGATAACCTTGGAATTAAAGGTATTTATGAAATGTATGCCAGCAAAGGCAATCACATAATTACGGCCACTACCGAGCACAAAGCAGTTTTAGATACCTGCAAGCATATTGAAAAGATGGGCGGAGAGGTAACTTATTTACCGGTGAGCAGAGATGGTTTGATCGATTTAAAAGCACTGGAAGCTGCTATAAGGCCTACTACTATACTCATTGCCATCATGTATGCCAATAATGAGATCGGCACTATTCAGCCGGTGAAAGAGATCAGTGCTTTAGCCCGTAAATATGGTGCACTTTTCTTTACAGATGGTACCCAGGCTGTAGGAAAAATTCCAGTGGATGTAAATAAAGATGGTATTGATCTGATGGCTTTTACAGCTCATAAAATGTATGGTCCAAAAGGTGTGGGCGCCTTATATGTACGTCGTAAAAATCCACGGGTAAAAGTTACTGCACAAATGGATGGCGGTGGCCACGAAAGAGGTATGAGAAGCGGAACGCTCAATGTGCCGGGTATTGTTGGTTTTGGTAAAGCTTGTGAATTGTGCATGCTCGAAATGCAATCAGACACTGAAAAAGTAATAAAACTTCGAAATAAACTGGAATCATCCCTGTTGAAACTGGAAGAAGCTTATGTAAATGGAAGTACAGAACACCGTCTTCCGCACGTAGCCAATATTTCTTTCAAACATGTGGAAGGAGAAGGTTTGCTGATGGGATTTAATAAAAATATTGCTTTAAGTTCAGGATCTGCTTGTACCTCGGCTTCCTTGGAGCCCAGCTATGTGTTAAAAGCATTGGGTTTAGGCGATGATCTTGCACACAGTTCTCTACGTTTCGGTTTAGGCAGATTTACCAACGAAGAGCAAATTGATTATACAATAAAAGCAATCAGTGAAACAGTACTTAAGTTAAGAGAGATGAGCCCGCTTTGGGAAATGTATAAAGAGGGCATCGATTTAGATACGATTGAGTGGGCGGCTCATTAATTGTTTTAAGTGCTAAGTGTTGAATATTAAACACATGATAAAAAAATAATTTTGGATATTGACTTAGATTTCTAATTATCAATATTCAAAACTCAACATTCAAAATAAATAAAATGGCATATTCAGAAAAAGTTATTGATCACTATCAGAATCCTAAAAATGTAGGAACGCTTGATAAAGGAAGCAAAAATGTAGGAACAGGTCTTGTAGGTGCACCTGAATGTGGTGACGTAATGCGTTTGCAGATAGAAGTAGATGATGCCACAGGAATTATCCGTGATGCTAAATTTAAAACCTTTGGTTGTGGTTCGGCCATTGCTTCTTCTTCTCTGGCCACAGAATGGCTGAAAGGTAAAAGCGTGGATGAAGCCTTAAAGATTGATAATATGGATATCGTGGAAGAGTTGAATCTTCCTCCGGTTAAAATCCATTGCAGCGTATTGGCAGAAGATGCTATTAAAGCGGCTATTAACGACTATAGAGTTAAAAATGGTATGGAAGCCATCAAATTTGAAGAAAGCGTAGTACACTAAATTATGGTTGCCACAGACAATTCCATTTTTATCAGCGATAAGGCGAAAGCTAAAGTTCATCAGTTGATGTCAGATGCGGGTGTTACCGACGATCCTGCTTATTTTTTAAGAGTAGGTGTTGTAGGCGGTGGATGCAGCGGTCTGAGTTATAAACTGGATTTTGACAATGAGGTGAAACCCATGGATCAGGTTTTTGAAGATAAAGGTGTAAAAATAGTTACTGATCTAAAAAGTTTCCTGTATCTCGTAAATACAGAACTGGAATTCAGCGATGGACTTAACGGAAAAGGTTTTTACTTTAATAATCCCAATGCCAGCCGAAGCTGCGGCTGCGGTGAAAGTTTTGCCGTTTAAATTATAATAATAAAAGTAAAAAAGCTCATCGTAAGATGGGCTTTTTTTATGCTTACAATCCAATATTTTTCAAATTTTATACAATTTAAACGCAGCGCAGTCGTTAATTTACTGTAAAGGACTCATGAATTGCGGTTACCTTACTATAATCGACAGTGACAAGGCCTTTACGATCCATAATCACTGTAATGAAAAACATTCAAACCATCCTAATCTTCCTGTTCCTTCTGGCAGGATGTACCATTTCTGATGCGAAAGCACAGGATATCCATTTCTCACAATTTTTTGAAACTCCGCTTTTAAGAAATCCGGCTTTGGCAGGAATTTTTTCAGGAGATATCCGTTTTCAGGCGGTTTACCGAAATCAATGGAACTCCGTTACTGTTCCTTATCAGACAACATCTTTGAACGGAGAATATAGAACGGGAATTGGAGCCGGCGACGATTATATAACATTAGGCGGACAAATTTTTTATGATAAGGCCGGATCAACTGCTTTAACCACCACTCAGATACTTCCGGTTTTGAATTACAGTAAGTCATTAAGTGATGAAAAAAATATGTACTTGTCTCTGGGCGGAATGGCGGGCATTGTACAAAGAAGGATCGACAGAAGTAAAATGACAACCAACAGCCAGTATGATGGTGTAGGCTATAATAGTGCATTGGCTGATGGAGAAAATTTCAACAACACTTCTTATTCTTATTTTGATGCGAGTGTGGGCATGAGTTTCAACTCTCAGCTAGGTGAATCGGAAACTAATAATATTTTTTTAGGTGCTGCATTACACCATTTTGTAAAACCTAAAAAACTGAATTTTTTAATTTCTGGTAACGGAGAAGTATTGCCGAAGTTTGTTTTATCAACCGGTATCCGTTTTGATATGACGGAAGGAAGTTATTTTACAATTCAGGGCGATTATGCAAAACAGGGTGTGAATACAGAAATCATCGGCGGTGCATTGTATGCATGGAAACTGGGCAATAATGAGGACCCTAAATATGTATTTAATGCAGGAGCTTTTGTTCGTTGGGGCGATGCTGTAGTTCCAGTGGCCAAACTGGAATTTCGGCCACTATCGGTTTCATTAAGTTATGATGTAAATATCTCAGCTTTAAAAACTGCCAGCAATGGACGAGGTGGGTTTGAGTTTTCACTGATCTATCAAAAATACAGAAGTACAAATGGAAGTGAAGATGCTTTCCGTTGTCCTAAGTTCTAATCAACCTTTTAATATTTTATATTGAAATAGCCTGTTTTATGACAGGCTTTTTTTTGTAACTTAATTTCCATTCAACATTATTGTAGGCCGTTCATTTTTTATCCGCAGCAGAATGGGTAATTTTTCAAACTAAATCCATAATTTTTACAAAACAATTGTATGCGACTCATTTCTGCTTTGCTGTTAATATCGCTCTTTACAGCATGTAATCCATCCAAAAAACTTTCAGCAGATAATAATTTGAATCGGATTGCTGAACAATATATAAAACTTGCTTTGTATATAGGGCAGTATGATGGTGACTTTGTAGATGCTTATTATGGTCCTGAAAATTTGAAACCCTCCTCTAAAAACGCAATATTTCCCAAAGACAGTTTGGTAAACGAAATAAGAAAATTATCAGACAATCTTTCTCAAATGAAATTGCACGGTAGTACAACACAGAAAAAAAGAGCAGGATGGATCATAGATCAGTTGCGTGCATTTGAAGAAAGAGTAGAGATATTTTCCGGGAAAACAAAAAAGTTTAATGAAGAAGCACTGGCTTTGTTCAATGTAATACCTCCGCATTATGCAGATCAGCATTACAAAGATTTACTAAATCAACTGGAGACGACTTTACCTGGAAAAGGTTCTTTGCCTGAACGATTTAGCAGTCTGACCAATCGCTTCATCATTCCTAAAGAGAAAATTGATACTATATTCAGAACAACAATCGCAGAAGCCAGAAAGCGGACACTCAACCACTACGCATTACCGGAAAATGAAAATTTCAAATTAGAATATGTTACCAATAAACCATGGAGCGGCTATAACTGGTATAAAGGAAATTATCAAAGTGTTATTCAGATAAATTTGGACGGTCCTATTTTTATTGAACGCGCAATCGATCTTGCCTGTCATGAAGGTTATCCCGGCCATCACGTATATAACATGCTGCTCGAGCAAAATTTGTATCGCAGCAAAGGCTGGAAAGAGATCTCTTTATATCCGTTATTCAGTCCTCAGTCTTTGATTGCAGAAGGAAGTGCTAATTATGGTATTGATCTGGCATTTCCGGGAAAAGAAAAAAATGAATTTATAAAAAATGTTCTTTTACCTCTGGCAGGAATGGATACGATGTATCTTGATCAATATCTGGATGCACTAACCATCATGAAAAAATTAAACTTTCTGCGTAATGATGTTGCTGCTGATTTATTTGAGAATTCAATAGAAGAAAACGGCGCTGTATCAAAATTGATGACACTAGGTTTGATGGGAAAAGAAAGTGCAGAAAGAAATCTTCGTTTTATAAAAAAGTACAGAAGCTATGTAATCAATTATAATTATGGTCTCGAACTGATTACCCGTTACATCGAAAAAGAAACCTCTACGAACGAACGCTGGAAGAAGTTTTATTTTTTATTAAGTAATCCGGTATCAACTAAAGATTTGACATCACCCTAACGCTGACTGAAAGTGGTACGCATCGCATTCATCATACCTTTTGTACTCCATTGACCTGGTACGATCATTCTTCGAACAGTATATAACGGATCGATCGAATCTCTTTTGGATGATAATATGAATGCCATTTTATATCCGCGTGATTTAATATCAGGAATTGATTGGGGATTCCAGATACCGAATGGATAAGCGAAATAATCTATTTTTTTTCCGGTCATGGCTTCCAGTTTTACTTTGGTTTCACCCAATTGTTTATCCCAGTCGGGCTGTGTATATTTTGTAACCATGTGATGGTCCCATGTGTGGCAGGCGATCTGGTGACCTTCATCAGACAATTCTTTAATTTGTTCTTTGCTCATGTATCTTGGTCGGCCAATAGAGATCGTCATAATAAAATACACGCCTTTGAAACCGTACTTTTTCATTTCTGCAGCGCCGAGCGTATATTGCTCCAGATCTGTATCATCAAAGGTTATCATAACTGATTTTTCAGGAATAGATTTTCCGTACGCAAGGTAATCGTACAGTTCATCCGGTAGAATAGTTTTGTAACCACTATCAGATAATACTTTCATCTGATCAGCAAATGCTGCAGGGGTAACGGAGTAACTTTTCATACTCTCACTTTCATTCGGTCGTATTTCCCGTATGTGATGATAACATAAAACCGGAACTTGTTTTTTGGCTAGAACGCTGGCGGCATCCGCTATTTTTTCAGGTAGTTTTATTTCTTTTTTTATAGAATCTGAATTGGGTGCTGCATTTTTTTCCGACGTTGATTCTTTTTGATTGGATGAGCAGGCCGCAAGCAAAGAAGTTGCAACAATTAAAGTTGCAAAAAATGTATGGTTCATTTATTTACTGGTATTGAATATAAACAGGCTTAGGTGTAAATTTTAAAAGTTCTTCAGGTGTATACAATCCGTTGGGGTCAGACTTAGTATCATTTTTATAAAATAATTTGAATCCTGTGAACTGTACAGGTTCTTTTTGAATATATCTGAGCCACGTTGATTTTTTTAAAATTTTGTCGCCCCATCCATCCATATCCATAACGATTTGTACTTCCGGCGTTTTTTTAATGTTCATAGCATTGGTAACCATTCCTTGGGTAAAACGATGGATCACTAAAACTTTAGGAGGAATGTTTTTTGTTTTTACGAGATTAGAAAGATAATCTACTGCATAATTAATATCTGCTGCATCAAATGTTCCTATCTTTTTACCTGGCACTGCGCCAGTTTTCATAGAAAATTCCGGATCAATACCCAGATGAACATTGGGCATGGATAAATATTTTTCAAGCTCAGGAATTTCTTCCTGTAAAGTGCTCCAGCCAACCTGAATGTCGACAAACACCAGCCCGTTAATTTCTTTTGCCCAGTTTACCATGGAATCTATCTGGTGAAAAGGCATACGCATTCTTTGTTTACCGCCGTTACTTTGTGCAGTAACTGCAACATAATGTAATGCAGGCATAACGGGAATGGTGGTATCAGCTTGTTGCCATTTTGCTAACTCACCTTTTAATTTTGCGATCATTTCATCCTTTGGGAGTTCGCCAAGAATACCCATTTTTTTTGAATATAGATTTCCATAATATGCAATAACCCGATGGTAAGGAAAGATAGCGCCATTTAAAGGACGAGGGGCTTTCACGGGCCAGCGACCTGTTGTGTCTCCATTTGCCATCAACATCATACGTGCATCAAAATCTGCAGAATCAATAGTTTGTAGGGTGGCAGCAGTTTTATTTACGGTTGTGTCTGTAGCAGCTTTTTCACCTGAGGTAGACTTTGGTTTATTTTGGCAGGCGCTATGGTTAAAACTTATAAAAGCTAATAAGATAAGTTTACCGGAATGTCGGATTATCATTTATCGAAGATATACTTACAACACATTCGTTTTTATTTTTCTTTTATATTTTTTGTTATAATATATATAAGACCTAACAGGTCTAAGACCTGTTAGGTCTTAGGAGGCTTTAAAAAAAAGAAATAAGGTGACGAATTTTCTAAAACGGGTGGCCAACGGTACACTTCATTCGTATAATATAGAAACCGGCTTTTGAAATTGCTCTTCCCGGAAAGCCTTTCTTTTTTTCGAAGACTTTTAATTTCCTTTCCGGTTTGTTCAAAAAATCTGACCGGCATGTACGTGGTTGCATAATTGTAGCGCAGGATGAATCCTGAGTCAGGTTGTATAAATGCAATCTGCCCATATTTTCCTGAAAGTTGTTTGCCCTCCGTTTGTAATTGAAGGGCATTCATTAAAATTGATTTTTTGTGCAGGTAGAATAACTGGCTGGATGGATACAAAACAAATTCTATCGGTTTCGCCTGAAAATAAGATAACATTAAACGGTAATGTCCTTTTGCCGGCAATAGAAATGAAACAATTCCTGATTTATTTTTTGGATAAATGAATCGCGTTTCAATGTAGGCATAATCATCAGACTCGCAGGCAATGATTGCAATCTTATCCTCATTTAATACGGAGGATGCATTTGTAGTATATCTGATTTTTAGAACTGAAGGCGAAGCGTTATAAAAACTGACAGGATATACATATTTACCAAAGGCATCTTCATCCATCGATCTGATTAGAATGCTGTCTGCCGAATAAGAAATGTTTTTCTGAAAAAAATTATCGTTCAGGTAAACCGGTACATTATAATACGGAAATCTGGACCGGTATTTTTCGAACAATATTTTCAACTGATTTTCATCAAAATTTTTATATACAGAAAATTTATCGCCAGTCCTGTAATTCCAACTCCCCGGATCAGAACTAAAAGACATCAGCATGTCATTCAACTGGGTGTTATGTAAAATATTTTTTGAATATACATTCCAGGTATATTCCATGGTTTTATCCGAATTTATTTTTTCTCCGGAATGAAATAGATGATAGAATTCACAGAGGTAAACTACATAGGCTTTCAACTGAAGGATACGTTCTCTCACGATTTCATTGTTAACCATACTTTCTGCTTCAGTAATATAATGAATGAACCTCCCTAATTCATCAGGCAGAAAAGATTCACGGTCTTTATTGGTTTGAATATGTACATCACTAAAATACCATTCCCTGAATAATTTTTCAACGGGTACGGCTGCCTGCTGAAAATTGATTCTGCAAAATGCTTTCAATAAATTTTCGGGATCCGCATATGGTTCACTAAGGAATTTCAAAATAAAATATTGCTGAATACCTGAGGCAAATTTGGACATGGATGTTTCGTAACTCAAACCTTCGATCTGTAATTTTTTTAAAAAATGTAATCGTGAAATGTATCTCTTCATATCGAAGAAAGGCATATCCAATGACCACACACCAATGTTTAAAAAGTCGTACTGGCTGATGTTGGCAGTTTTTTTTCTCCATCGCTGCATAAGTTCTGTTGAAGTACTTACACTCTGAAAAGCTGTAGGAACTATCATTACATGAACATTGGGTTCAATTTTTATAGAAGGTGTATCTGATCTTTCTGTATAGGCCATCAGGCTCACTCCGGCACGTGCATCTGTTTTTCGGATTTTTGTAGCTGTAATATTGGCGATATAAAAAACCTGGTCGGATACCGATTTAAATTGTTGTTCGCATTCACGGGTGTGGCAATAATCCAAACCATCTCCGGGATCTACGGAATAATATTTTTTATGCGGCAGAAATGATGGAAGCGTTTTTTGTTCTTTGGTGTATTCGTGTATGATCCAGTTTGAAAATAAATTCACGCCTCTGGAATTAGTGGGATCTAATTTTCCGCCTACGCTGTATTTTCTAATGCCATTAACCGGCGCCAGAATGGAAGGGTCGTCTTCAATTTCATTTTTATGCATGATATTGAACAGTTCTCCCATGTGCCCATCAATTTTATAATAATCACAACCCATTCTGTTCCTCCTGTACCATAACCACCATTCCTTTTCATTTTTTCTATCTTCATCTAATCCTTTTACAGGATACATTCCGCCGCTAGCATAAAAAGTTCTTAAACGGAAAGCAGGGAAAAATATTTTTTCTTTGAAAGACGGTTTCAGGGATTTTAATTTTGGTACGGTCATCCACTCATTACCCGGCAAACTAAATTGAAATCCTAATTGCTGTAACCAACTGTACACCGCAAACGAAATTCCGGAACTGTATTTTGCGGTGATGATAATTTTTTTGGGAGATACATACAATATTTTGCCTGCTTCATGGCTGGTATGTTTGAAATCAGGATCCAGTTTCAAAATAATTCCCTCATCCTCTTTTTGAAGCGGCCTGGAACGATAATTTTTACCACTAGCTTTTGATAAGAGTGCTGCTACATCTTCTGCTATCAGTTGCATGTCAAACATGCCCTGGTATGTTTCTTTTAAAGAGGAAGGTATAGTTGTTTTTGTATAAAAAATAGTTTGGCCGTTTGTGTAAACAGAAAAAAACAACAGCAATAAAATTGGCAGATTTTTTATCATGATCAACGCATAAAAAAAGCGAAGTAAAAATACTTCGCTGTAAGTTTATAATTATTTCTGTTATGGTTGTGCAAATGAATTTCTTCCGCCACCTGTAGCAAATGTAGCCTGCATCCTTACATTTTGTTTAGCCGTGAACATATACATACAAGGATCATCCGTATAGTCCATGTAATTCATGGTCATTTCTACAGGCGTTCCGGAACAAGTGCTTCTGTGATTAGCTGTAGGACAACCATAGTTTGCGGTGTTATGCGTAGGTGTGTCATCTATCAAGTCTGATCCACAGGTTGCATCACCCCAGATGTGGCGAAGGTTTAGCCAGTGGCCCACCTCATGTGTTGCCGTTCTTCCTAAATTATAAGGTGCTGAAACAGTTCCTGTAGAACCGAAGGCATTATCGTCTAGCACCACGCCGTCAGTTGATAAATTTCCACCGGGAAATTGTGCGTATCCTAAAATACCGCCGCTCATATTACAACTCCATAAATTTAAAGTGGTAGAAGGATTAGTGGGATCGATTCCGCCACGCTTGCTTTTTTTCATAGCATCATCTGTTCTCCAGCTTGATTTAGTAGAAGCTTTACGAACGATTCCCTGCAGCACAAAGCGGATCTTAGTATCGCCGGATCTTACGTTCTGAAAAATTGAAGGTGTGTTGCTGTAATCAGTATTTGATGCAGCAAAATCTTTGTTTAATACGGTAATTTGAGATTGTATCTGTGCATCAGAAATATTTTGTGCATTATTAGCATACAACACATTTACTACTACCGGAATTTCAACAATGCCATTTACTAAACGATAATTAGAAGGATTGCGCTGAACATCAGCCTGAAATTGTTCTATACGTGCCATTCTATCAGCCAAAGAAGGATCTTCAGCTAACTGGCGGTTAAGAACTTCCTGAGAAGCACAAACTCTTCCTGCAGGCGCTGTACCATCATCCGAAAAAGAAATGTTGTTGTCGTTTGTTTTTTTACATCCAGAGGCAAAAAGGCCAATCGCAAGAATTGCGATGAGTGGTTTTTTCATTGATTAAATTTTAAAGTTTAAGAAAGTGAATTTAATTTTTTTTTCGCTTTCAGAAAAATATAAAATAAAAAAACCCCGGAAAACCGGGGCCTGCAGTTTGTTGTGGTAAACAATAAATCAATTTAAACTAAAATAAACACCTAAAATTAAAATTGAAACACCATTTATCTTCATGTTAGTTTTGAAAAAACGGCCTTCAGTTCAATATGACAAAGCGTTTTCTGCTAATGCTGCATGTATTGTACATTTTTTTGTATTGATGATCAGTTATGCACTCATTATGAACCTGTAATAGTAAATTGCAAACTTTATGTGGAGTATTTGTAAAAAAGAAGTAAGCCAGTTTTTCAGCAGTCTCACAGGTATTATTGCCATTATTTTATTTCTACTGATAAATGGTATCTTCCTTTTTATGCTGAAAGACAGCAGTATTTTCGAATATGGTTATGCTACGCTGGAAAAATTTTTTGACCTTGCACCATGGGTGCTCATGTTTCTCGTTCCTTCCATTGCCATGCGTTCATTTTCAGATGAATACAAATCCGGCACTTTTGAAATTTTAAGAACAAAACCACTTAAAGCGGGTGAAATTGTAACAGGGAAATACATGGCCATCCTGATAGTTGTTTTGCTGGCAGTTATTCCCACTTTCATTTATATCTATACGATTAAATCACTCGGTGTAGGAGGTATTGATGCTGGTGGAATTGCCGGAAGTTATATTGGTTTGTTTTTACTGGCGGCTACTTTCGCAGCGGTAAGCATCTTTTGCAGCAGTCTCACAAATAATGCAGTAGCAGCCTTTTTGATAAGTGCTTTTACCTGCCTTACTTTATATTATGGTTTTCAAAAGCTCAGTGAAATGGAATCCCTGCAGGGTAATGCAGATTTTTATATCGAAATGCTGGGTATTGATTTTCATTATAGAAGTATTAGCCGTGGAGTGATGGATTCAAGAGATATTATTTATTTTCTGAGTGTCATCTTTTTAGGATTAACCGGAACCATCAAAAACATCCGCAACCGATGAAATTAAAGAGTATAAAAGGCGGAATGTTTTTGCTGATATTTTTATTGATAGCGGTTAATTTCCTGGCATCCAAATATCATACACGTATAGATCTCACCGCAGAAAAAAGATTCACCTTAAGCAGCCCAACTGTACGTTTACTGGATACTTTGAAAGGGAAACTTTCCGTCGAAGTTTTTTTGAAAGGAAATTATCCAAGCGGATTCAAAAAATTGGGTAATACCACCAACGAATTGCTTGCTGAATTCAGGGAGATCGCAGGACAAAAATTGCAATTCCGATTTATTTCCCCTGATGAAACAATGCCCGGAACGGAAATAACGTATGGTGATACTTTGTCTGGAATGGGCATGTATCCGATCAATCTTACTTCTCAATTAAAAGAAGGACAGCAGCAACAACTCGTATATCCTTTTGCATTGGTGCATTACAATGATGCCACCTTACCTGTTAGTTTGTATCAGGGGAAAACTCCGTTGATTAATTTTCAGGAACTAAACAGTGCGGAAGCTATGCTCGAATATCGTTTTGCAGACGCTATTTATAAGTTAAGCAGAACCACAAAGCCACTCGTGGCATTTGCAACAGGCAATGGTGAACCTATGGACATATCAGTATATGATATGGTGGAAAATGTTTTGAAACCCAACTACAACCTGGTTACGTTCAACCTCGCCGCTCAACCTTCTGTTCCTGCTGAAATAAACACGATAGTAATTGTAAAACCCACCGCTGTCTTTACGGATATACAAAAATTAAAACTGGATCAGTTTGTAATGAGAGGTGGTCATTTACTAATGTTTATTGACAGATTGAATGCAGAAATGGACAGCCTTCAGGTAAAAAATGAAGTAATAGCTTTTGACAGAGAATTACAACTGAATGACCTGTTGTTCAAATATGGCGCCCGCATTAATCCGGATCTGGTAATGGACCTGCAATGCGATTACCTTCCTTTTGATGTAAATGGAAACGGGCAATTTGAATTATTGCCCTGGAATTATTTTCCGGTATTAGAGGCAGGGGTTAACAATCCAGTTACTAAAAATCTGGGTTTCATCGCCGGCAGATTTGTGAATTCCATTGATACGGTGGAAGCGGAAAATATTAAAAAAACAATTCTGCTTTCTTCTTCTGCCAATTCAAGAAAAATTCAAACACCGGCGCTCATAAGCGGTAGAGAAAATGTAAATGCACCGGAAGATGTAAAATTTAATATTCAACATATTCCTGTTGCTGTTTTACTGGAAGGTTCATTTGCTTCACTTTATGCCAACAGATTAACACAGTCAATGAATGACAGTTTGAAAGCTGCACAATTATCTTATCTGCCGAAGGGAACTGCAACTTCTAAAATTATAGTGGCAGGTGACGGGGACATGGTACTGAATTCAGTAATTAAAAATCAACCAATGCCAATGGGCATGAACCCTTTCACTTTTGGTTCGCAGAGGGAATTTCCATTTGCCAATAAAGATTTTTTTATTAGTTGTCTGGAATATCTTGTTAATGAAAGTGGTTTAAATGAGGCAAAAAATAAAGAGTATGTGGTAAGGTTGCTGGATACAAAAAAAGTAAATGAGAACAGGTTAAACTGGCAATTAATCAACATTGTTTTACCCGTGGCGTTGATGGTGATCTTTGGATTTCTATTTCAGTTAATGCGGAGAAAAAAATATAGCAGATAATTTATCACATGAGCACAACACAATTAATTTATTTGGTTTTTTCAGCGGTGATCGCTATTGCATTGTTAATCGACCTGGGATTATTATCTAAAAAAAATGAGATAATAAGCTGGCAAAAAGCTTCCGTTCAAACCGCTTTCTGGGTGATCTTATCTTTTGCATTTTGTGGTTTCATCTGGTATGAGAATGGTAAGCAACAGGCCATCCAATATATCTCCGCCTATTTACTGGAATGGTCTTTATCAATTGATAATATTTTCGTGTTCATTATCATCTTCTCTTATTTTAAAGTTAAGCCTCAGAATTATTCACGGGTTTTGTTACTCGGTATTTTAATGGCTATTGTTTTCAGAATCATCTTTATTACTATAGGAAGCGAACTGGTAGCCCGATTCAGTTGGATCATGTATGTGTTTGGTGTCTTTCTGGTCTACACCGGTATACATATGTTTAGAGTGGATGATAATACAGAGTTTAATCCTGAAAAAAACTGGGCGTATAAAATCTTACGGAAATTAATGCGAACAACACATGCGGAGCCGAATGGAAAATTCATCCTGAAAATTGACCATAAGATGTATTTTACCAGCCTGGCAATGGTAGTGGTAATGCTTGGACTCATTGATATTGTATTTGCCATTGATTCTATTCCGGCCGTTTTTTCTATCATACCCGATCCGTCTTTAAAATTACTTATTTACTCCTCTAATATTTTTGCAGTGCTGGGCCTGCGAAGCCTTTTCTTTTTGTTACAAGGTGCAGCTAATAAATTTGATTATCTCCAGCAGGGAATTGCAACTGTACTTTTATTTATTGGCGTTAAAATGCTGGTGGAACATTGGGTACATATTCCGGTTTGGGCATCATTGATGGTGATAGTGGTGTGTATTGGCGGATCAATTTTATTTTCGATCTTTAACAATGAGCCTGCGGATGAAACTTCGCAGATAACCAAAGAATAATTCTACCAATAATAAATGGCAACGTATCGCTTTTCTGCAATAGCATCTATACTGCATGCCAGGCCTGTGCAATTAATAAACGATTGTACGATTGAATTGCTGTTGACCGACAGCCGCAAATTACTGATCGCTGATAAAACTTTATTTTTTTCTATCAGCAGTGTATACCGTAAGGCTGATATCTATATTGAAGATTTGTATCTTAAAGGTGTTCGTTGTTTTATAGTGGATGCAAATTTTTCAAACGAACAATTGGCCGCATTTCCCGAAGCCAATTTTATACAGGTGGAAAATGTACTATCAGCGTTGCAGGCGATCGCCTCATATCATCGCTCACAATTTCATTTTCCCGTAATTGGTATTTCCGGAAGTAATGGAAAAACGATTATCAAAGAATGGTTATTTCATTTACTGGCGGATGATTATGAAATTGTGAGAAGTCCAAAAAGCTACAATTCCCAAATCGGTGTTCCTTTAAGCGTTTGGCAAATGAACAACCGTCATGAATTGGCCATTTTTGAAGCCGGTATTTCCCTGCCGGGAGAAATGAAATTATTAGAGCGGATTATTCAACCCAACATCGGCATCTTTACCAATTTAGGAGAAGCACACAGTGCCGGTTTTGAAAGTATAGAACATAAACTTTCTGAAAAAACAGAATTATTTAAAAATTGTGAAACGTTGGTGTTTCAGGCAGACGATGAACTGATAGCTGGTGAATTTTTGAAGCTGATGAAAAATCATTCATTTTTCCCTGCCTGCTGGAGCCGAAAAAAACAGGCATGGTTACAGATTATTTCAGAAAAAAAACTGGATAATTATACGTTAATAGAAGCTGTATTTGAAAATAAATCCATCCGCATTACCGTGCCCTTCACTGATGCCGCATCATTGGAAAATATTATTCATTGCTGGTGTATTTTATTACAACTGAAAGTAAAGGATAATATTATTGAAGAAAGAATGCATTCATTGAAGCCTCTGGAAATGCGCCTTCAGCTTAAGCATGGAAATAATAACTGTTCCATCATTAACGATAGTTACAGTGCAGATATCACTTCTTTAATGATTGCACTTGATTTTTTGCAGCAGCAACATCAACACAACAACAAAACAGTTATTATAAGTGATATTCTTGAATCAGGAAAACAACCGGAGGAGTTGTACAGTGATATCGCTCATCTGTTGAAAGAAAAGAAAATTAGCAAACTTATCGGCGTGGGTCCTGAAATTTCAGCGTACAGTTATCTGTTCAGCAGTATTCCATCTCAGTTTTTTTCTTCTACCGAACAACTTATTTCAAGAATTTCTGATCTGTCTTTTAAAAATGAGACCATACTTTTAAAAGGAGCACGCAAATTTGAATTTGAGAAAATCAGTTATGCGCTGGAGGAAAAAACGCACGAAACAGTGATGGAGATTAATCTGGCTGCACTTCGGCATAACCTGACGTTCTATCGTAGTCTGTTGAAGCCGGGCGTTAAGATTATGGCAATGGTTAAGGCATTCAGTTATGGAAGCGGTTCATTTGAAATTGCGAATATACTGCAGCATTCAGGCATCAATTATCTGGCAGTTGCATATGCTGATGAAGGTGTACAGTTAAGAAAGGCTGGTATCAATCTTCCCATAATGGTAATGAATACAGAAGCGGCAGGATTTGAAAATCTGATCAGGTATTCTCTGGAACCGGAATTGTATTCATTTGCGATTACAGCAAAATTTCTTCAGTTTTTACGCATACAAAAAATTGAAAAATATCCTGTTCATGTAAAATTAGATACAGGCATGCACCGGCTTGGTTTTGAATCAATGGATATAGATGCACTCTGCAGTTTGATATCGGAATCTCCAGAGCTCATTATCAGGTCTGTGTTCTCACATCTGGCTGCCAGCGGAGAACAGGAACATGATACATTCACAAAAGAACAATCCGGGAACTTTATAAGGATGGCGGATCAGATCAGAGAAGTTACAGGCTATCATTTTATCAGGCATATTGGAAATTCATCTGCCATACATCGCCACCCCGACCTGCAGTTTGATATGATTCGTTTAGGAATTGGGCTATACGGCGTTGACGCAGACCCGTACATCCAGAGAAGAATTATGAATGTAAGTACTTTAAAAACTACCATTTCTCAAATCAAACATATTTTGCCCGGAGACAGTGTAGGTTACAGCCGCAAAACAACGGTTAACATGCCAGCAACCATTGCAACAGTGAGGGTTGGCTACGCAGACGGATATCCGCGTGCATTGAGTAATGGGCACGGCTTTATGCTGGTAAACGGAAAGCGGGCTTCTGTTATCGGTAATGTTTGCATGGATATGACTATGCTGGATATCACCGGCATTGAAGCAGAGGAAGGAGATAGCGTGATCGTTTTCGGCGATCATCTTTCAATTTCTGAAGTAGCAGATGCAGCAGGAACTATCGCTTATGAAATGCTTACAGGCGTTTCGCAAAGAGTAAAACGGGTTTATTTTGAGGAATAGTAACGGTTATTCCTGCTTCATTTCAAAGCTTATCTTTGCCCCTAAAATCCGAGGATGAAAAGAAGGTATTTGGTGATTATTGTGGCTTTGGTTTTACTGGCAGACCAGGCATTAAAATTTTATATCAAATTAAATTATCAGTTAAATACATCGCATGCCATGGCGGGTAACTGGTTCAATTTATACTTTGTTGAAAATCCGGGAATGGCCTATGGTATGAAATTCGGCGGCGACTGGGGGAAATTAATTTTAACTGTTTTCAGGTTGATAGCCGTTGTTTTTGGAACATGGTATCTAGGCCGGATCATCAAAATGAAATATCCCAAAGGTTTCATCATTTGTGCTGCACTTATTTATGCAGGTGCAATTGGTAATCTTATAGATTCCTGTTTTTATGGAATGATATTCGACAAAGGAATGGTTTTCGATTCAACAATAAATGATTATCTGGGATATAGCGGCCTTGCGAAATTGAGTTCTAATGGATACGCTTCTTTTTTACATGGTAACGTGGTAGATATGCTGTATTTCCCGGTACTTAAAGGAACATTTCCAAATTGGTTTCCTTTCTGGGGCGGAGAGAATTTTGAATTCTTCCGTCCGATATTCAATATTGCTGATGCGGCCATTACAACAGGTGTTTTATGTATTCTGGTTTTTCAGAAAAAATATTTTTCGCATAAAAAAGAAGAAATACATACCACGGTGATCACAGGCGCCAGATCGGATGACGATTCACAAATTTCTTAGTTAACTTTATAAGCATTAATAACTGCTAATGAAAATTTTTCAAACTTTACTTTTTACAGGCATATGCCTGTTTTTTATTTCCTGTCAGAAAGAATTGGGCTTCAATACCGGGCCGGATTCTGCAGGTACATTAAAAGCGGATATTTCAGGAAACTGTCTGCCTGCAATAGTAAATGGTATATATCGTGCAGATTCATCATTACGTGAAAATAATTTTATTGAACTGGAAGTGAATGCAACAACTAAAGGTCATTACTTAATTCTTTCTGATACAGTTAATGGATATTCATTTAAAGGAGAAGGAACTATTGTAAATCTGGGATTAAATACTTTGCGGATTTATGGCCAGGGCCGTCCGGGTGTTGCAGGGCTGGATACTTTCAGAATCAACTATGGAACCAGCTTTTGTGATATTACCGTAAGTGTAATACCAGCCAACACTTCTGTTTCTGTTTTCACCTTAGGCGGTGCGCCGGGCGGATGCACCGGATTTACTTCACAGGGAACTTATCAGATTGGAGTTCCGTTAACCATTGCCAATACGGTGCAAATGAATGTTGAGGTTACCGTTTTGGGAACTTATCAGATCGTAGTGCCCTCCACTAATGGAATATCGTTCATAAAAGAAGGTGTATTTACTACTTTAGGATTGCAATCAGTTACACTTTCAGGAACAGGAACTCCAAATACAATTGGTGCAAATAATTTAAACGCATCCACCACCTCAGGTACTTGCACTTTTACGCTAACAGTACTGCCTGCAGGTGCAGGATCAACTGCGGTGTATACTTTACAATCAACCACCGGTGTTTGTAATGGCGCTGTCGTCAATGGTACTTATACTGCCGGGGTTGCAACTACACCGTTAAATAATGTGGTATTGAGTGTTGACGTCACCACAATTGGAACGTACAATATTTCAACGGCTGTTGTAAATGGAATGTCATTCAGTAAATCGGGAACCTTTACAACCACGGGTGTGCAACCTGTTATTTTAGTGGGATCAGGTATCCCGGTAGGAAGCGGCATTTCTAATTTAACTGCCAGTACAGGAACATCAAATTGTACATTTAGTGTAACGGTAGCGCCAGGTGCTCCAAACCTGGATTATTTGCCGCAGACAAATTTTTCCAACTGGACCTACAAAGCACAGGGCGGAACACCGGATGACACTTTCCACCTCCGCGTATTGCCGAATTCCATAGTACGGAATGCTCTCACTTATAAAATATTTGAAACGATTGAACCAGCCGTGGAGAATGATTCCACTTTATACAGGGCATTAAGTGGTAAATATTATATGCTGTATAATATGTCGCTGGGCTTTGATAACAACTTCAATACGGATGGACTTATCCTCGACAGTTCACTCGCTGTAAATGCCACATGGAATGTTTTCCTGGGAAATAATGCCATTAATGGAGTGCCGCTGACTGCCAGTTATACAGCAGAGATTCTGGCTAAAGGTGCTACAGCAGTTTACAATGCAATAACCTATAACAATGTAATTAAAGTAAAAAGCACTTATTACTATAACATAGGAGCAGGCAATGTGGCTTATCTGGAAGAAGAAACCTGGTATGCAAAAGGATATGGGATTATTTATACCAAAGTAAATGACCTGCCTGTTACCACCAGCGATGTCTATGAAATTCAAAGAGCACAGGTGTATTAAAAAATAATTAAATAAAAAAAAGAGCCACATTATTTGTGGCTCTTTTTTTATTCGGAAATAATTTATCAATTGAGTTTACCCACCATTTCTGCAGGAACAACCCACGCATCAAATTCTTCAGGCGTAACATAACCTAATTGTACTGACATCTGTTTAAGTGTAGTACCTTCTTTATGCGCTTTCTGTGCAATCTCTGCAGCTTTGTAATAACCGATCTTTGTATTTAAAGCCGTTACCAGCATCAGAGAATTGTCAACATGTTTTTTTATATTTTCCGCAAGTGGTTCTATACCCACAGCGCATTTATCGTTAAATGATACACAGCCATCTGCAATCAGTCTTGCACTATGCAGAAAATTGTAGATCATCACCGGTTTAAATACATTCAATTCGAAATGTCCGTTACATCCTCCGATGGAAATGGCCACATCATTTCCCATCACCTGTGCGGCAATCATAGTAAGTGCTTCACATTGTGTAGGATTAACTTTTCCCGGCATAATGGATGATCCGGGTTCGTTATCCGGAATAAAAAGTTCGCCAATACCGCTCCGTGGTCCGCTGGCCAGTAAACGGACATCATTTGCAATCTTCATAAGGCTCACTGCTACCATTTTTAAGGCACCGTGAGATTCTACAATTGCATCATGCGCTGCAAGTGACTCAAATTTATTCTCTGCGGTTATGAAAGGCATTCCTGTTAAAGAAGCAATGTGTCTGGCCACATTTACCGGATAATTTTCGGGAGTATTAATGCCTGTTCCAACCGCAGTACCACCCAATGCCAGTTCACTTAAATGTGCCAGGGTATTTTTAATTGCCCTTAGTCCATGATCCAGTTGTGAAACATATCCGCTGAATTCCTGACCTAATGTTAGAGGCGTTGCATCCATCAGGTGTGTGCGTCCGATCTTGACCACGTGCATGAAAGCTTTACTTTTTTGTTGCAGTGTATCCCGTAGTTTTTCAATAGCGGGAATCGTTTTCTCTAAAAGAATAGTGTAAGCCGCAATATGCATTGCCGTTGGAAAAGTATCATTACTGGATTGCGATTTATTTACATCATCATTGGGATGCAAAAACTTTTCTTTGTCTTCCAGTTTACCACCATTTAATACATGCCCGCGGTACGCCACCACTTCATTTACATTCATATTGCTTTGTGTGCCACTGCCTGTTTGCCAAACTACGAGCGGAAAATATTCATCTAGTTTACCATCTGAGATTTCATCACACACTTTACCAATCATGTCACATTTTTCTTTTGGCAGAATGCCTGCATCCATATTGGTTAACGCAGCAGCTTTTTTCAGGATCGCAAATGCACGGATAATTTCCATAGGCATCCGGTTAATATCCTGCGCAATTTTAAAATTGTCAATACTTCGCTGGGTTTGTGCGCCATAATAGGCGTTAACAGGAACCTGCACTTCACCCATTGTATCTTTTTCTATTCTGAAATCCATTTGTATTGTTGTATTAATTGATTAAATTATTTACCGTTAAAGTTTGCTTTTCTTTTCTCCATAAATGCACTTACTCCTTCTTTCATGTCTTCAGTTGCGAACAACTCACCGAAAGCATCAATTTCTTTTTGCAAACCGTTTTCACTGCCTCTTGCAGCCATGTTGGTCAGTTGGATGATATGCTTAATGGCAACAGGCGCTTTGGCAATGATGGTTTTTACGAGTTCTGTTGTTTTGCTGATCAGTTCTTCAGCAGTAAAAACATAATTCACGAGACCAAGCGATTTGGCTTCTTCTGCATCAATCATATTTCCGGTCATCATCATTTCCATTGCTTTTCCTTTACCGATCAATTGAGGCAATCTTTGTGTTCCGCCATAACCAGGAATCAAACCAAGGTTTACTTCCGGTTGCCCGAATTTCGCATTAGCAGAAGCCGTTCTGAAATGACAGGCCATTGCCAGTTCGCAACCACCGCCCAATGAAAAACCATTTACAGCAGCGATAAAAGGTTTGTTGCAATTTTCTATTTTTGAAAACACAAGATCTTGTCCGCGTTTTGCCAAAGCTGCACCTTCCTGCGCTCCCAACGTAGTGAATTCGCTGATATCTGCACCTGCAACAAAAGATTTTGGTCCGCTGCCAGTGAGGATAGCCGCTTTGATATCAGGGTTTTTATAAACGTCATCTATTGCCGCAGATAATTCTTCAATAACTGTTTTGTTAAGTGCATTCATCTTATCAGGACGATTGATGGTGATTGTAAAAATGCCATCTGATAATTCTGTGTAGAGAGTTGTATATTCCATTATTTTTAATTTAAAAAGATCGGTTTGCTTTTACCCAGTTCTTTATATATTCTGAGATGGTTTCCATTGAAGTTCCCGGAGCAAATAATTCTCCCACACCCAAATTTTTCAACGTATTAATATCTTCTTCAGGAATGATTCCACCTCCGGTAACTAATACATCCTGCATATTTTTTTCTTTCAGCAAAGACATCAATTTTGGAAAAACGGTCATGTGTGCACCACTCAGAATACTGATACCAATTGCATCGGCGTCTTCCTGTAAGGCAGTGTTTACTACCATTTCAGGAGTCTGGCGTAATCCGGTATAAATTACTTCCATGCCTGCATCACGTAATGCAGTGGCTATAACTTTTGCACCACGGTCATGTCCGTCAAGCCCAACTTTAGCAACAATAACTCTGATAGGTCTCTGGATGCTCATGTGTTTTATTTAATCAATTTTCAATTTTAAACAAGGTTATAACTTGTTCAATACATTCTGTAACCGGCTGATTGTTTCTTCTTTACCAATTATAGATGCAATCAGAAAAACAGCAGGACCAAATTTTCCTCCTACCAGCATAATCCGCATCGGCAATTGTAATTCGCCGGGTTTAATCCCTTTTTCAGCAGCCAGATTTTTGAAACAATTTTCTATGTCAGCCATGTTCCAATCAATCGATCTAAGCGTATCAATGAAAGAAAGAAAAAACGCTTTCTTGTTGTCGTCCCATTTACTGATTGACGAAAGGTCCCATACTGTTGGTGACTGAAAAAAGAAATTTCCCTGCTGATAGAAATCGGTTATCAAAGTACAACGGTCTTTTATAACAGGAATTACAGAACGCATTAATTGCTCATCTACTGCAAGTCCGTTCGCCGAATAAACGTCGTTAACCAACGGAAATAATTTTTCAGTAGACGAAATTTTGATCCACTCGTGGTTGTACCATTTTGCTTTTTCGAAATCGAAACGGGCACCTCCTTTATGAACGCGGTCTATTGAAAATTTACCAATCAATTCTTCCATTGAAAAAATTTCCTGTTCCGTTCCGTCATTCCATCCGAGCACAGCGAGCATATTTATGAATGCTTCTGGTAAAAATCCGGTTTCTTTAAAACCTTTGGTAGTTTCCCCGGATTTGGGGTCTTTCCAATTCATGGCAAATACAGGAAATCCTAAAGCATCACCATCCCGTTTACTTAATTTACCATGTCCATCGGGTTTCAGTATCAAAGGAAGGTGTGCCCATTGCGGCATTTTATCCAAACCAAAAAGATATTTCCATAAAAGAATATGGACGGGAGCACTCGGAAGCCATTCTTCTCCGCGGAAAGCATGACTAATCTCCATCAGGTAATCATCTACTACCACAGCAAGATGATAAGTTGGCATTCCATCCGCTTTCATCAGCACTTTATCATCCACCGTACTGCTATCGAAATGTACTTCGCCACGAATCATGTCATGCAGATGAATATTCTGTGACGGTTCTACCTTTATTCGGATCACATAAGGCACTCCGTTATCAATCATCTGTGTAGTTTCCACTTCAGAAAGATTCAGAGAGTTTTTCATTTTCATTCTAACAGAATGATCATATTGCAAACTGTTGCTGCCAGAAGCTTTTAATTTTTCACGCATGGCTTCCAATTCTTCCGGCGTATCAAATGCATAATAAGCATGACCGTCTTTTACAAGCTGGTCCGCATATTTTTTATATATATCTTTTCTTTCACTCTGGCGGTAAGGCGTAAAAGGTCCGCCATGTATTGAACTTTCATCCGGCGTTAAACCGCACCATTGAAGGCAGTCAAATATATATTGTTCAGCGCCTTCTACATAACGGGACTGATCGGTGTCTTCAATTCTTAAAACAAATGTGCCTTTGTGCTGCCGGGCAAATAAGTAGTTATATAATACCGTTCGCACGCCACCTAAATGCAATCCACCTGTGGGGCTTGGAGCAAATCTTACCCGAACATTTTTCATGGCGCAAAGATAGAAAGGTAACACCTTATAGTTGTGTATAAAAAAGAAGATGCCGGATCGCTCCGGCATCTCTTAAATTATATGAAAAAGTAAATTAAGGAAGAAGAATGGTCACAGGTGTACCACCGTCAACTGAAATAGTTGCCTGACGATCGCAGGTGCCGTTTCCGTAATCCATTAATACGGTATGGTTAGGTCCAACAAACTGGATCGTACCACGATCAATATTCGGACAAGCAACTTTTTTTCTTAAGGTCGTTACAATAGTGGCAGTACGGGTAGCTCCATTGCTGTTAGTTACAGAGCTGTTGCCTGTTATTTCGAATATATCATCTAACAAAATTCTTGGAGTACCATTGCCTTCAATTTGTGTAACATTTTTTACGCCGGAATGCAGCCAGAATCTTCCATTAGGAGCAGTGATCTTACCATTGGTTACAGTTCTTGACCAGCTTCTTCTTGGAGGAACGGTTGTATTTCTCCAGGTGATGGTTCCTTCTTTTTTATATCCCTGAACAAAATAATTATCAAACGTCATGGTAGCAACGCTGCCCGGCCTTCTTAAACTATCAGATAAGGTAACTATAATTTTTCCGGACCTCAATACTCCATTTGGGCTGGTACAGCCGGCGGTACCAAAATCAATAGTGATGGTTTTGGGAAAACCAGAAAGTGGCGTAACAGTAATAGTTGCACAACTTAAAGTACGGTTAGTGGAAGTTGCATCGGTAACTCTGCCTCCCATTAAATTATTATCAACGGTAGCTTCATCAAGTACATCATTGGCATCTTCCAGTAAATAATCAGTAACAGCCTGGTCTTTAGATGACTGAATGGTAATTTCCTGTTCTGTTTCTACCGGATTGTCATTCGTTTTTTTGCAGGATGTAAATGCGGCTATCGCAAATGTTGCGATAACTAATGTGTGTTTTGCTTTCATGATTTATTTTTTTGTTAAGATCTGACGAAGGCTTTTTAAATATGTTTAATATGCATCATAAATTTTTTTATGTATTTGAGCCGGCCACCCTGGTTTTTACAAAAATGGTATGCTGATGGGATCTGGAAAGGTAACGATGAAAAGGCTGTTTACCTCACATTTGATGACGGACCTCATCCTGAAATCACACCTTTTGTACTGGATGAATTGAAAAAGGTGGATGCAAAAGCCACGTTTTTTTGTATTGGAAAAAATGTTCAGCAACATTTTGATGTATATAAAAGAATTATTGAAGAGGGGCATTCCGTAGGCAATCATACACAGCATCACCTGAACGGATGGAAAACCAGCGATGAAATTTACCTGAATGATATAAAAGAGGCTAAAAGGTATATCGACAGTAAATTATTTCGACCGCCGTATGGTAGAATTTCAAAATTTCAACTGTCACAATTAGATGCACCGGCATTTAAATTACGCTGTGTGATGTGGAGTTTGTTATCGGGTGACTTTGATGTGAATTTATCTGCAGAAAAATGCCGGGATCAATTGTTATTAAAAAGCAGGGGAGGTGATATTGTAGTTTTTCATGACAGTGAGAAAGCTTTTGAAAGATTATCGGTGGCATTATCCGTGTTCCTTAGGCATTGTAATGATAAAGGATGGCGATTTGCCAAAATTGAGGAATTATTAAAAAACAATGGGCCTGGGTAGAAACCCTGGCCCGTTTTTAATCCGTACCCTATGAAAACTGCGTTAAATTTAGATTTTTTTAAATAAACAAATAATATTTTTTTTGAAACGTAATTTATAACCCTCGTTATAGTAACTATTTACAAATTTATTTTTCAATGATCGATTCACATTGTCACTTATATCTGGAAGAGTATAGGGAGGATATAGATCAGGTTATTTCAAAAGCAACTTCATCAGGAGTATCTGACTTTTATTTACCTGCTATAAATTCTGATACGCATGCATCGATGATAGATTTAGAAAATAAGTATCCTGCATGCCATGCTATGATGGGATTGCATCCGTGTTATGTAAAAGAGAATTACCAGGAGGAAATAAAAGTTGTGAAAGATTATCTGGCAAACCGCCCATTCTGCGCCATTGGTGAAATTGGATTAGATTATTATTGGGATACAAATTTTAAAGAACAACAGCTCAACGCATTTCGTATTCAGATTGAACTGGCTTTACAATATTCTATACCTATTGTCATTCATTCCCGCAATGCCACACGAGATTGTATTGAAGTAGTAAAGCCATATGCTGAAAAAGGCCTTAAAGGTATTTTTCATTGTTTCGGCGGAACTGTTGAGGAGGCTAATGATATTATACATTGCGGATTTTTATTAGGGATTGGCGGGGTGGTTACTTATAAAAATTCCGGACTCACAGAAGTGCTTCATCAAATAGATATCTCTCATCTTGTATTGGAAACTGATGCGCCTTATCTTACACCTGTGCCTTACAGAGGCAAAAGAAATGAAAGTGCTTATCTCGTTTACATAGCTCAAAAGATAGCAGAAATTAAAAATTTGCCTGTAACAGAAGTAGAACGAGTTACAGATTCCAACACAGTTTCCTTATTTCAAACGAACAGGTCAAGCTGATGAGAAGCAGGAAAAGGTTTAAGCGTTCGAACCGGCTTTCCTATTCTGACCAAGGTGCTTTCCATTTCTCTGGATGCTACAATCACTTGTGTAGAACCGGCGTGACTTCGAAAAAGATCTCCTGCAAGTATTGGGCAATTATTTTGTTTGGATAAATGAGATAAAAACAAATGTGACAATTTTGGCGAACGGTATCTGGTAAATAATTCAACAGCCTGCATATTGGATAAGTGCCCTTTTCCATCACTGATCCTTTTCTTTAAGTAATAAGGATAATTTCCATTTTTCAGCATGTCTACATCATAATTGGCTTCCAGAAAAACGGCATGGCATTGCCGAAAATAGCGAATGGTTTCGCTGCAAACCCTACCTATATCTGTAAAAACACCGATTTTCACCTGTTCATCTTCCACCACAAAGCTATGCGGATCAATTGCATCATGTATTTTAGGGAAAGCCGTTATTTTAAGTTTACCAATACAACAGGGCTGATGGGCTGTGAAATTATTTTTCAGATCGTTTTTCAGATTCAGTCTGCCATTATTATGCGTATGATCGGTTATATAAACAGGTAATTGATATTTAGAGGATAGTGTTTCCACACCTTTAATATGATCGGAATGTTCATGAGAAATAAATATGGCTTTGATGGTTCTGATATTTATTCCTAAACGCTGTAAACGAATCTCCGTTTCTTTACAGGAAATTCCTGCATCCACTAATACAGCCTCTTCGCCATTGCCAATAAAATAGCAATTTCCATTACTGCCAGAATTTAATGAAGCGATCTGAAGTGCCATTTGCAAAGAAACATTTAATCTTTAGATGAATTTCAAATTTCTGTTGTTAACCCCAAAAACATATACACATTTAAATTTTGTAGGTTAAGAGAAAAAGGAAATTGAAACCAGCATCATACAGGAATTCAATAAAAATGATGGAATTAATGAATTCGAACTTAATTCCTGGTTATGATATATAAACGCCACACTACTTACCTGTTGCCAACGCCACATAAAAACAAGAACCTATTCCGGGAGTTGAATGAACCCAAATACTACCACCGTGGTTTTGAGTAATTTTTTTGCAAAGTGCAAGACCAATACCAGTTCCATCATATACATCGCGGGTATGTAACCTTTGAAACATCTCAAATATTTTACTACTGAACGCTTGTTCGAAACCAATACCATTGTCGGATATACTAATTATACAATAATCTTTAGCCGGATCAGTTTCTATATTCTCTAAAAAAAATGAATTATTTATTTCGGTTGTAATTTTTATTTCCGGTAAAATATTTTCTTTCGAAAATTTGATAGCATTATTTATTAAATTATAAAATAGCTGGTGAATCTGCGAAGAAACAGCGGTAATCGAAGGAAGATTATCATAAGTGATTGTGGCTTTTTTTTGATCGATGAGAAGTTCGAGATCATTTTTTACGTTAGCTATTACTTCATTCAGATTAACTGTGGTACTATTTTCTTTTTTATTTAAACCTGCAAAGTTCAGCAGGTCTTTCAGAGAACGGCTCATCCTTTCAATCGCATCTCCAACTTTATTAAATTTCTCTTTGGAAAATTCACTAAGATTGTCAAAATCCCGCTCCCGGATCATGTCGCCAAAAATTTTTATTTTCCGAATGGGTTCTTGCAGATCATGACTGGAAACATAAGTGAATTCCTCCAGTTCTTTATTTTTTATTTCCAGTTCTCTGGTTCTTTCAGCAACTCTTTTTACTAATGTCTCTTCATTTTCTTTCAATGTTTTTTTTGCTAATACCTTATCAGTAACATCTATCGCCACACTCATAATTCTTGTAACTGAACCGTCTGATTCATATAACGGTTGAAGTGTGAAATCGAAATAAGCAGGATGTTCAGCCCCGTTAATTTCCTGTTCTATTTTTACTTCTTTTCCATATACAGGCTTAAGTGATTTTAATACGGATAGCAACATAGTATGAAAACCATATTTCAGCATTTCCGGGAAAACTTCTGTTGCAATTTTGTTTACTAATTGTTCTTTTGATTTATTTACTAATGCCTGAAAATTTTCATTCACAATTTCTATTACGAGATTTTCACCCTGAAAAATACAAATACCAAAAGGAGCCTGCATGACCAATTCCTGAAAATTCCGCACGCTTTCTTCCAGTGCTTTTTTGGCTGCCATCTCTGGGCGGATGTCACGCATTACTGCACCTATTGCAATGGGTTCACCGGTTATATTATCATGTATTCGTACAGTATTATTATGTACAGGAAAAACTTCTCCTGTTTGAAGATGGCGAACATTCATTATCCCGGACCACCTTCCGGTATTAATTACACTGGGCAATACATTTGTTTCAACAAATGCAATGTCTTCAGGAGTATGAAGGTTTGATATAGGTGTTTGAATGGCCTGTTCCAGGTTATCAAAACCAAGCATTTCCATGCCCGCCTTATTGATATATGAATTTTTTTGATCATTCTCCAATATGGACATGAGCTCAATGCTGTTATCTACGAGCGCTAATAATTTTTGATGTGTTTCCCGGGTTTTAATTTCTTCACTTATATCTTGTACAGTTCCTGTTATCCGGTACGCAACTTTTTCATCAGTAAAATATGCCTTTCCTTTCGTGCGTATCCAACGAATTACCTCCTTGCTATTTACGTCAATGATTCTATACTCATTATCATAAAACGCCCTGATACCGGGGTCGAGGCTGCGCTGCAGTTTATATATTACTTTCTCCCGGTCTGCTGTATGAATATGTTCTAATAGTTTTTGCAGAGAAACATTATCTCCGGATACCAAACCAAATAATTCATAACTATTGCCTGGGAATAAAATTTTGTCATTTAGAATGTCGTTATCCCAAATCCCAATCCCTGCTGCTTCCAGTGCAAGCTGATATCGTTCTGTAATCTGATTTTGTAAGAAAGATGTTTCCATAATCAATCAGGTTTTCATTTACATAATTATTCAAAAAATGAACTGCCATTCACAGTTCAGGTTGGTATGTAAATATCAGAATTATTAGAGGAAATTGAATTTTGTTTTATTATTATTTTCAATAACCTGCAATTTTAAATGATTGAATAAAAGCCCCTTGTATTAGCTGTTTCAAGTATGTGAAAATCAATACAAAAAAAACTTTTTGAAACCTGGTCTTGTAGTTTTTTTCTAAACATATTTTGAAGTCTAAAAAATTCACCTCAAAGAAAATTACTATAGGGAATCAGTAATTATTTAAATATAAAAAGGGAAACATCTGAATTGTTTCCCTTCTGCGGAGACTAAGGGATTCGAACCCTTGATACAGTTTCCCGTATACACACTTTCCAGGCGTGCTCCTTCAACCACTCGGACAAGTCTCCATTTGTATATGAACGGGTTGCAAATGTAAGTGAAAACTAATTGTAGAAGTTGTCATTCCAGAACTTTCTCTAATTGTAAACTTCTGGAACCTTTGATCAACATATAATAATTTCTGAAGTTTTGTTGTTCCATCCAATATTTTAACGCTGAAACATCTTCAAAATGAAGCATGTCTTCCGGTACTTCCTCAAATTCTTTTCCTACTAAAATAACTTTCTTCCACGCTGATTTCTGTATTTCTCTGATAAGATCTGCATGTTCTGTGTGTGTTTCCTTTCCCAGTTCCTTCATGGCTCCCAGTATCAGCATTTTATTTTCTGCAGGTATTTTTGAAAAATTTTCCACGGCAGCTTTCATGCTGGTGGGGTTGGCATTATAAGCATCTAAAATTATTTTATTACCCTCTTTTTCTATCATTTGCGAACGGCTATTAGAAGGATGATATGCTTCTAATGCCTGAATAATCTTTTCCTCTTCAATTTTAAATGTTTTGCCGATCGCAACGGCAGCCATTACATTGGGGAAATTATACTCTCCAACCAAATGGGTTTGTATTTTTTTACCGCTTGATAATTGAACCGTAAGGAATTCTCCGGACGGAATAACAGTACCGGTATGCAGGGCATCCGTGGTTCCATAAGTAATTCTTTTCTCTATATTTTTACTCATAATTTCCAGGTAATCATAACCTGAAAATATAAATACCGTACCGTGTACCGAAGCTATAAAATCGAACAATTCTCCCTTTCCTTTTTTAACACCTTCCACACCGCCAAATCCTTCGAGGTGGGCCTTGCCGCAGTTGGTAATTAAACCATGGGTGGGCAGCGTATACGAACAATAGCTTTCAACTTCCTTCTGATGATTCGCACCCATTTCTATAACGGCTATTTCCGCCTCTTTTTCTATGGATAATATGGTGAGTGGAACACCGATATGGTTATTTAAATTTCCCTTTGTAGTAAAAGTTTTATAAGTGTTGGATAATACGGAATGCACCAATTCTTTTGTAGTGGTTTTGCCATTGCTGCCCGTTATGGCAATCACAGGAATGTTCAATTGCAGACGATGATGTTTGGCCAGTTGCTGTAATGCCTGAAGGCAGTCATTAACTTTTATCACCAATTCATTATGCGTATCGCCTTCGCTATCAGAAATACAATAGGAGGCGCCTTGCTGAAAAGCAGTTTCTATAAATTTATTTCCATCAAAATTGGGCCCTTTTAACGCGAAAAAAATGCAACCGGGAATTATTTTTCTGGTATCCGTACACACATGCGGATGCTGTAAAAAAATCTCATAAAGTTGTTGAATGTCCATGTTCAAAAATAGTATATGCAGTTAATAAAAAAACCTCCCGGTTTTGGCGGGAGGTTATCTGTAAATGAATTTCTTTTATTTTTTCTTTCTGGAATTCTGCTTACGCCTGCTTCCGAAAATATTACCTTCTTTAAAACCAGGACCTTCAGGAGGGCCTAAATAAGTTTGTGCACAACGAAAACCAACTGTGTTAGCTGACTGATCTTCTTCCATAAAACGACGTGAACCTGGTGCCAGCCAATAAGGTCTGTCGTTCCAGCTTCCACCTTTTATTACACGTGATTTATCACTCACGAGTGTAGTAATGCCTGATGCATACACAACATTGCTTGAAGAATCACCATCTAAATAATTGATAACGTTATTATGTTGATAATTTACTCTGTTTTTCACTTCTTCATCAGAAATGTCAACCTTCTTCAGCCTTCCCATGCTATCTCTTTCGTATTCCCCGGATGCATTTTTATAATATTTCTGGAATTTATTACCCCGGAAATAGTTGAAATCCTGCGCATCAAAACTTGTCATCGGGCGATATACATCACCTACCCACTCACTTACGTTACCACTCATATTATATAAACCGAAAGCATTAGGATAGAAAGATTTTACATGACCTGGTATCGCAGCACGGTCATTCAAACCACCGGCAATACCCATGTTATCACCACTGCCTCTTTTAAAGTTAGCGAGGAATTTTCCCTGCCAGCTTCCGCGACGATTATCTCTTAAGCCATTTGCATTTTTAGCCCATGAATATATCTGCTGATTTGTTCTTAATTCTTCTCCACTCTTATTTTCTTTTTTACGCGGATTAGGGTTTTGTTCCAATAAACCATAAGCTGCATATTCCCACTCAGCCTCTGTTGGAAGGCGGTATCCGATGGAAAGAATACCATCGTCCATACGAACGGTTGATCTTGGCTTGCCATTTACGTCTTTTAATGCGCCTTTCTTAGGTTTTACTTTGCTCTGTATAAGTTCCGGGTTCATTAAATACGTTTCCGTATTAAAAGTACCTTCTGCACCGGCGCCTTTCATTTCACGCTTGGCTGCATCTTTTTTGAGGTAGCCTTTTTTCATCAGGTTCAATTCATTTACACGATCCGTTCTCCAGATACTGAAATCATGCGCCTGCTGCCAGGATACACCCACTACAGGATAATAATTATAGGAAGGGTACCGGAAATAATATTCTACATACGGTTCGTTATAAGCCAGTTCTTCCCGCCATACCAATGTATCCGGCAAGGTTTTTTTCATGATAGCAGTATCACCGCTAAATGCGTTTTCCAGCCAGTAGAGATATTCTCTGTAATGAACGTTAGCTACTTCAGTTTCATCGATGAAAAAGGAAGGAACTGTTACTTTACGAGGGACATTATTCCAGTCGCCCATAACATCTTCTTCTTTTGCACCCATCACAAACGAACCACCTTGTACAAATACAAGGCCCGGCCCGGCTTTAGGATATTTCACTTTGGAAACATGGAAGTTACCCATGTTTTTATCATCATAACTCCATCCTGTCACGTCTGATTTCGCGCTTTTCTTTCCAAAAAGCCCACCTTTACAGGAAGTAAGGGTGATGGCAGCCGTTGCCACAATGATCAGATTCTTTCCTGAAAATAATTTTTGCATGTGCATTCGTTTATAGCAAATTGTTTAACGAAAGGTTCTCTTTCTTATTGTAAGGGGAATGTGCTGCAATATAAATACTTTCCCTTACAATGCTATT
>JANOAO010000062.1:0-20933 GCA_031411115.1 Bacteroidota bacterium | reverse complement strand
TATTGATGCTGCCATTGAAAAAGCACAGATGAATAATGACAGCATTGGTGGAATTATTGAATGTGTTGCCAAAAATATTCCTGTGGGCGCAGGTGAACCATTTTTTGACTCCGTTGAATCTTTACTAGCGCATGCTGTATTTGCAATCCCCGCAATAAAAGGAATTGAATTTGGATCTGGCTTTGCATCTGCAAAAATGAAAGGGACGGAACACAATGATGCACTGGCAACTCAGCAAGGCAAAACGCTCACTAATAATGCCGGAGGAATTTCTGGTGGTTTAACTAATGGAAATGATCTTGTATTCAGAGTAGCTGTAAAACCAACTTCGTCAACACCTAACGTTCAAACATCACTCAATACCACATCAGGTGAAATGGAATCTTTCATGGTGAAAGGAAGGCATGATCTTTCTATTGCTTTACGGGTACCGGTTGTAGTGGAAGCCGTCACTAATTGTGTACTTACGGATCTTCTTTTATTATCCAGATAAAATTAAGTGCAAAAAAAAACTCCGGAATTACTTCCGGAGTTTTTTTTATATTTTTTATTATTGAATAAGGTTTACGGTTCCTTTCATTTCTACAGGCATTCCTTTATTGTTGGAGCCTTTTATTACCCAGATGTAGGTTCCCATCGGTTGTAATTTTCCTTTGAATGTACCATCCCAGCCTTTCAGCCATTGATTGGTTTCAAAGATCAATTCTCCGTAGCGGTTAAAAATTCTAAACCATTCAGTTCTGGAAATTCCAGAAGGTACTGCCCTGAAAATATCATTCAAACCATCACCATTAGGTGTGAAAGCATTGGGTACATAATATCGGGCATCATCATAAATCTGTACAAATACAGTATCAAAACCAATACATCCCGCAATATCCTTTATTTCAACGGCAAACATAGCATTTGAATTAAGTATTGCCTGGGGCATTGCCGCATTTGGATTGTTTATAGTTGCATTTCCGTTCGTTACGGACCATAAATATTGAACACCACCGCTTCCCACGAGTGTATGCGGAGTTCCAGTTACTGCAATAGTATCATTTCCTGCAAAGGCTGGAACAGGTGGCTGAACATATACAATAACTTCATCGGTAACGGCAAAATTACAGCCATAATCATCTTTTACCGTTAAGGTATAAACCTGAGAACTATCTGGTATGGCCCATGTTGACTGTAGTGATGAATCTCTTACCAAATTAGCCGGCGACCATAAATATGTAACCGGACCGGAAACATTAGTTGCTGAACCATTAATAATTACTGAATCTCCAATACATATTCTTGCATTTAAACCAGCATTGGCAACAGGTTTACGAAGTACATTGATAGTTACCGTATCAGATTTTGTACAGACGCCCCACGTAGCTTTTATTACATAAGTAGTAGTATCAAGTGGTTTTACCGATGGATTTTTTATACTGTCCACCAAAGATCCTGCAAGTGTAGTCCAGCTAAAAACGGAAGATCCTGTACTGGTTTGAACATCAAATGTTCTGATCACTTCCGCACAGATGGTTGTATCCAAACCTGCATCAACAAACATATCATCTACCAGCGTAACAACTGCAGAGGTAGTAGCTATACAATTATTGGAATCTTTTACCTGAATGTTATTGAATGTACCAAACGAAACCGTGAAATCAGGTGATGACTGAAAATTGGTTCCATCGATAGAATAAGTGTAAGGAGTTGTTCCGCCATTGGCAATAACAGATATCACACCGTCATTTCCATTACAGGTTGAAGTAGTAGTGGTAGCACTGACAGTTAAGGCTGCAGGTTCATCTAAAACAATTGTTGTGTCTTTGGTACATCCTACGTTATCCTTTATTCTGAATATATATGTGTTTGCAGTAAGGTTATTGAAAGTTGAGGAGGACTGGTAATTTGCTCCTGCGTCTTTTGAATACTGATAAGCAGGAATACCACCGCTCGCAGAGAGTACGATTGTACCATTTGCATTTCCATTACACAAAGGCTCGCTCACGGTTGCATTAACAAATAACGGAGTATTAGTGGTTAATACTGCCGTGTTTGTTCCTGTACAACCAATATTATCCGTAAAGCTGATGTCATAAGTTCCGGGTGCATTATTGGAAAACACATTTCCGGGAACGGGTGTTCCACCATCCAGACTGTATAAGTATGGAGCAATGCCGGACGTTGCATTTACTGTTATCACACCATCATTAATGTTGGCGCAAGGTGGATTAGTAACCACTATATTAGAAGTCAGGTAAGGCCCCTGAGCAACAGTAGAACTTACAGTTCCCTGACAACCGAGTGCATCGGTTAATGTAATGGTGTAACTAGTTGCTGCCAGATTTCCGAACGTATTGGAAGGCTGAGGTGTACCACCATCCAATGAATATAAATACGGAGCCGTTCCCGTAGATGGAGTGATTAGAATTGATCCATTATCAACAGTAGGGCAACTGGTTGAAGAAGGAGTAGCTGTTGCTACCAAACCTGATCCCTGTGCCACTGTTCCGTTTGCGGTGGTAATACAACCATTGGCATCTGTAATAGTAGCGATATGAGGACCTGTTGCTAAACCAGTAAAAGTATTAGAGGATTGTTGTGTTCCACCGTCGATGGAATATAAATAAGGAGCAGTTCCTGTTGATGGATTTACCGTTAAGGTTCCATTATTTACACCAGGACAGGTTGTTGGTGTAGTGGTGGCCGTTGCAACTATGGCTACACCTTGTGCTACGGTTACATTTACGGTTGATGTGCAAGTATTGACATCCGTGAAACTAACTACATGCGGTCCCGCACTTACAGCATTAAAAATATTAGATGACTGAGGTGTGCCTCCATCAAGTGAATAAGTATAAGGTGCTGTGCCTGTTGTTGGTGTTACCGTAATGGTTCCGTTATTTACAGCAGGGCATGCAGTGGGTGTTGATGTTGCAGTTGCTGTAATAGTTGCACCTGCCACTACCGTAACACTGGTTGTGCCTGAGCAGCCTATCGCATCTGTAAAAGCAATATTGTGAGGGCCTGTAGCTACGTTTGAAAATGTATTAGGTATTTGTGTTGTTCCGCCATCGAGTGAATAAGTGTATGGAGAAACACCCGTGGTTGGAGTTACTGTAATAACGGCATTACTAACTGCTGGGCAGGAAGTGTTTGTAGCTGTTGCAGACCCGGTTAACGCAGAACCTGACGCTGTTGTAACTGAAGTTGATCCCGGACAACCTATACCATCTGTAAAGTTAATAGTATGCGGACCTGCAGCAACCCCGTTAAATATATTGGAAGACTGCGGTGTACCACCATCCAGTGCATATAAATAAGGACCAGTTCCTGAGGTAGCGGTAACTGTTATTACGGCATTGCTTACCGTTGGACAGGAAGTAGCAGTTGAAACAGCATTTGCTGTAAGCGCCGGACCAGAACCAACTGAAACTGTTGTTGTACCAGCACAACCATTTGCATCAGTAAAATTAATGGTATGAGGTCCTGGAGCTACGCCATTAAAAATATTTGAAGGCTGGTTGGCACCACCATCTAACGAATAAATTACTGGAGCAATTCCTGTTGTTGTAACGGTTATTACACCATTATTTATACTCGCACATGATGTATTATTTGCGATGGCACTACCTGTTATTGCTGTTCCCGACGATACGGTAATGTTTACAGTTCCTGAACATCCATTTACATCCAACAAGGTTACTATATGAGCAGTTCCTGAAACACCAGTGAAAATGTTAGAAGTTTGAGTTGCTCCGCCATCCAGTGAATAACTGTATGGTGCGGTACCTGAAGCGGGAGTTACTGTAATGGTTCCATTACTTACGGTTGGGCATGATGCGCCTGTTGAAGTGGCTGAACCTGTTATACCAGTGCCGGCACCAACGTTAACGTTAACAGGTGTTGTACATCCTGTGGCATCTTTGATAGTTCCAACATGAGGTCCCGGTAAAACTCCGTTGAAAGTAGGCGAGGCCTGAAATGCGCCTCCGTCGAGTGCATAAGTATATGGTGCATTTCCTAAAGTTGTTGACAAAGTAATGGTTCCGTTAGGAGCAGTTGCACAGGTTGCAGGTGTAAATGTTGCAGTACCCGAAAATGTAGACCCTGACGTAACAGTTATAGAGCCGCCTGCAGTGCAGGTATTTGCAGCAGTTACAGTATAATTATGTGGTCCTGCACCTACACCATTGAAAATATTTGAAGATTGAGCTGTACCACCATCCAGAGAATAAGTGAATGGACCGGTTCCGCCGCTGACTGAAATGTTAATGGTACCATCCGTAGCAGTAGGACAACTTGTTTGTGTAAATACAGCACTTATTGTAAATGGTGATCCGGTGCCAACTGTAACATTTATAGTTCCGGTACATAAGTTTACATCTTTGATAGTAACAACATGCGGACCAGCGCTGACACCATTAAAAATATTAGAAGAAACAAATGGACCTCCATCTAATGAATAAGTTATTACTCCAGTTCCTGTGGTGGAGTTTACAGTGATCGTTCCGTCATTTGCTGTACTGCAGGAAGTGTTTGTTGCTGTTGCAGTTCCTGTGATACCAGTTCCAGAATTCACAGTAACATTTTTGGTTACGGAACAACCATTGGCATCTGTTATTAAAACAGCATGCGGACCTGCGGCAACACCTGTGAAAATGTTTGAAGTTTGTGCAGTACCTCCATCGAGTGAATAAGTATATGGAGCTGTTCCGTTAGTTGGACTTGAAGTGATGGAGGCATTATTTATACCCGGACAACTTGTATTGGTAGCAGTGGTAGTAGCCGCTAATGCTGTACCCGAACCCAATGTAAACGTTCTTGTAATCTGGCAACCATTTGCATCTCTAATAATTACGGTATGCGTACCGGATGTTAATCCAGTAAAAACATTTGCAGACCCGAATGCACCACCATCAATATTATACACATAAGGTGCTGTACCGTTGGTTACAGTATTGATAGAAATAGTTCCATTGTTTGCACCAGGGCAACTTAAAGCCGTGCTTGAACTGGAAGTAAACATACTTGAGGCAACACTTAACGTTGTGGTTAGCGTTCCTGTACAACCATTTGCATCTGTAAATGTGACGCTATGTGCTCCTGAAGTTACATTGGTAAAGGTGTAAGGGCTGTTGCCTGTTACTGGTGTACCTGAATCGAGTGTATAGGTATAGGGTGCAGTACCTGCAGGTGTAACAGTTATTGTACCGTTACTTACTGCTGAACAGGCTGTTCCTGTGTTGGAAATTGTTCCCGCTAAATTTGTCAGTGCGGTTACAGTTGCATTAATAGTATTATTACATCCGCTTGCATCTGTTACAGCAATAGTATATGGTCCTGCTGCCAGCCCTGTAAATACACCTGTGTTATTCACCGTTGCTCCTAATGTGAAAGTATATGGAGTTGCACCACCAGACGGAGTTACAGTAATAGTGCCTGTTGCCGCACCACAGTTGCTTGGTGTATTTGCAGACGCTAATGGTAAGTTATTAATTCTTGTAACTGTAATCGAATCTAAACTGAAAATAGTTTGCGTATTGTCATCGATTTTTGCATAAGTTGTTTTTACTACATAAAGCGTTGGTACGTTTGGAGGAGGACAAACGTTGGGAAAACTTACTTCAAAATTAGCAGCATCCAATCTCGTAGTATCTCCGGTTGCTACAACAGCCCCTGCAGCATCCAGTAACTGAACGCTTCTATAAAGTGGAGACCCATTAGTAGGAACAAATCTCCAGGTTTCATTCATATTCGGAGTTCCCCATGGTCCAACTGTGGTTCCTCTTCCCGGTGCCATTACTGCTTTCGTTCTGGTTTCATCCTGAATGCCAACAATTGCACGGCCACCCTGCCATGTAGGACAAGATTGTTTACTCCCGATCCATACTTCTATTACACCTGTTGATTCATGTAAGATTATTTGATGCGTATTTTCAAAAAGGTTGTTACAAGCTGATGAAAATAAAGGCACTTTGTAAAAACTTACGATCCATTTACGGTTTGGTGCTGTACCTGATACATCATATTTCATTTGCTTGGTAGGAGAAGCGGTTACACTAATATCAAGATCATGATATGGACCCATAATTTGGGCTTTGTCATAAGAAGTGTTGGGTAGATCTCCCGGAGAAGTGATATAATGTGCTCCTGCCAATGCTTTAGTGATATCAAAACAAACTGCGCCATTCGGGCTTATTACTAACTGATTATATACTATCCCATAATAAGTAAAGTTGAAAGGAATAGTGATCGTTCCTGAGTAAATATCATCAGCCACAATACCGGAAGGTGTTCCGGGTGCCCCAGGATCTATATAAGGGCGGCACACAGAACGGGCACTTATGTTGGAAATTGTATAATTGGTGCTGAGAGACCTAAGATCTGGTACTTTAGATTTTAATATTAAACAAGTAGCACCGCAACCAACCGTTGTGTCTCTGGGACAAGTATAGGAGAGGTTTTGAGACTGACTTACAAAAAATGAAAAAATGAAGACTGCGATTAGTAGAATTCGTGTCATTATATGTGATGTAAAAATTAGGCTTGAAGATAACGATTATTTCTTCATTTTTAGCTATTTGCTAACAGGAAAGAGCAGGGAAAATCGTGTAGAAAGGGAAAAATTTAGAAAATCTCAATTTCATCTGCAAAAAGCCAGGCTTTACCGCCAGCACCGGGCAAACCATTAGAAATTATACCGTTATTAGAAGCTTTTATTTTTATATATCTCGCAATTCTATGATTCACTGATTTATATACCAGGTGTTTTGTTCCTGATTTATGCGTTTGAGGCATTATTGAAAAGGACGTACTGTCCGCACTTGTGGAAAATTCAACCAAAGAAGGAGGATAAATCCAACTCGGAGGCTGTTGAAAGCAGTGTAATTTGATACTGTCAATCGCTATTAACTCTTCCAGGTCAATCGTAACTTCCATATCTGTTCCTATAAATCCCAGAAATTGTGAACCGTGTAACATTCCGGTTGTATTCTGAATGCCGTCTATAAGGGTAAATCCGCTTTCACCGGCATATTTTTGATTGGGTTCATTTTTCAGGATGATCTTTTTGCCTGAAGCTTTATTCAATTGAAAATTCTTTCTGATCCATTTTAATTTTTCAGAACTATCAGACACCGCAGCAGCCCATTCGCCAGACAAATCAATCAACACCGGATTTTTGTATTCATAAAATTTTGAGGGATTATCTGGTTTCAGATAAATGATTTTGCTTTTGTGTTTTGTTTCCAGTTTCCACGCAATTTGATTGTCAAAAGGAATTACAGATGATTGTAGATCAAAATATGCCGTGCTGTAATTCACCTGCCATAATTTGTAACGTTTGAAAAGTTCTGGCAGTTGATTTTTAAATCTTTCAAAATTTTTATTGACAGGATTAGTCCATGCTGCTTCCGCAACGGCCGAAATTCTTGGAAATAACATGTATTCCAGTTTAGAAGGGTTGGAAATATATTCCGTCCACATTTCACCTTGTAAACCTAGTACAAATTTCTTATCTGATGAATCCAATTCTTTAGGAATAGCTTCAAAGGCGTAAACTTTTTCCAATGAATTATATCCACCCTGTGTAACAGAATCTTCATTTTTTGATTGTGAAAGATTCAGGTATAAAGGATCTTCCGGCGTCATAATCACCTCGTGTTTTTGCCGGGCTGCGGCAATACCGCCTTTTGTACCACGCCAGCTCATTACCGCCGCATTGGGTGCCAGACCGCCTTCCAGTATTTCATCCCAGCCAATGATCTTTTTCCCTTTGCTGTTCAAATATTTTTCCACTCTTTGCACAAAAAAACTTTGCAATGCATGTTCATCTTTCAGTGAAAGCGATTGCATTTTGTTTTGGCAAACCGGGCACGCTTTCCATCTTTCTTTAGGGCATTCATCTCCACCGATATGAATATATTCAGAAGGGAAAAGCGTAATCAATTCATTCATTACATTTTCAATGAACGTGTAGGTACTATCATTTCCTGCACAAAATACATCCGGCTGTACCGCCCAGGTCTCCCGAACTTTATAAGGTCCTTTTGTACAACCTAAAAATGGATAGGAAGCCAATGCTGCCAGACTATGTCCGGGGATGTCAATTTCAGGTATCACGGAGATAAACCGATCTGCCGCATACTGCACAACCTCACGAATCTGATCTTGTGTATAATAACCTTTGTGCATTTTGCCGTCATATACATCGCTTCCGAATCTTCCAACTAATGTTTGTGCACGACAACTACCGATCTGCGTTAATAATGGATATTTTTTTATTTCAATTCTCCAGCCCTGATCATCTGTAAGATGCCAGTGAAATTTATTGAATTTATGATAGGCGAGGAGGTCAATATATTTTTTTACATATGCTACGTCATAAAAATGACGTGCAACATCTAAATGCATTCCCCGGTACTGGAACCTGGGTTCATCTTGAATTTTTTTGCAGGCAATCTGTAAAGAATTGTTTTTATGAACAGGAATCAATTGCAACAAGGATTGTATACCGTAAAAAATTCCTTCATCATTCGAGGAGGTGATCTCAATCTTTTCAGTCATTATATCTAAAGCATAAGCACCGTTTACAGAAACATTTTCTGAAGTTTGTAAACTGATATAATTAGTATTTCCAATGGGTTTCTTTATCTGAATATTTAATGGGAGATTATAGAATTTGAAAAGATAGCCCTTAAGGAAATTTGCCTGTTTTTTTAAATTTTCAGACGTGACAATTTTTGTGTTATTATCTATAACAAAGTTCCCTTTACTTTCTGATGTTATCAAAGGAAAAGGAACGATCTGCTGTGCCGGAATACTCAGCACTGACATTAAAAAAAGCAATATGAAAATATAGCGTATCAATATTTTAAAATGGGTAAAGTGATCTTACTTGCATTATCTCCACCGTATAAAATATTGATGATTCCTTTGGTAAAATCTTTTTCAACAGCATCAAAGATGCGCATAAATTTCTGAGGATTTCTATCCGTCAAAGGAAACCAACTACTTTGAATTTGCACCATGATAGCATGCCCTTTTTTAAATGTATGCGCTACATCGTTGAGTATTAATTTAACTTCATCATTCCGGCCAGGTATAAAAGGTTGTGGTGTTTCAAAACTATTTCTGAATTTCCCCCGTATTACTTCACATCTTACCATTTGCTGATAACCCGCTAATGGTTTTTTATTGTAAAATCCTTTCATCGAATCCGGATAGACATCAATTAATTTCACAATAAAATCTGCATCAGAAATATTCAATTTAACTTTTAGATCGGCAATAATTTCACCACTCAGCGTTACATCGTTTTCCAGAATGGATGTTTTATAAAAAACAACGTCGGGGCGTATTGCCGCAAACCGTTGATCTTCCACCATATATTCATTATTCCGATATCCGGAGATTTGATCTGTATAAGGGATGGGTTTATTTGGATCACTTACATAATCATCATTACCAGATTCCGCCGGTTTATTAGTTTGAATTGAATTCTTTGGTCCAAAATAAAAATCGGTTTTTACAGTATTAACTGGAGGCCATGATGTATATTTTTTCCAAATATTTGTTCCGGTTTCAAAAACAGTTGCCTCTGATGCATTGAAGTTTCCTTTATTCTTTAAATAGTATGTAAAAAACGGAAGTTGCAGTGAATCCTGAAAATATTTGCTGGTATTAATTCCAAAATTGAGAGGTCCAAATTTATTCCAATCTGCTCCGGCCCAGGCACCATGTGTCCACGGACCCATTACAAGCCGGTTTTGATTATTTATACTTTGTTTTTCTATAGAAATATATGTTTGTAAAGCACCGAAAAGATCTTCGGCATCAAACCAACCGCCTACAACTAAGGTTGGGATCGTAATATTTTTTAAATGCTGACGGATATTTCGTGATTTCCAATAATCATCATAAGTATCGTGTTGCAGATATTCATTCCAGATATAACTTTTATTGTTAAAATATTTTTCTGACTGTGTGTTTTTTAACGGACCCATATCCATAAAAAAAGCATAAGCATCTGTGCTGTTATATTTAAAAATATTCGATTCATAATCTTCTACCGGTGATGCAGAAGGTTTGCCGAAGTAATTCATAAAAGCGAAATTATCAAGCAGGAAAAAAGCACCATTGTGATTTGCATCATCACCTATGAACTCGTCGCTAACAGGAGCCTGCGGACTCACGGCTTTAATAGCAGGATGGGCACCTGGTAAACTTGCGGATGCGTAAAATCCGGGATATGAGATTCCATAAATACCTACTCTGCCATTGTTGTTTTTAATATTTTTCAAAAGCCATTCTACCGTATCATAGGTATCACTACTTTCATCGACTTCTTTTTTATTTTTTTTTAGCGCAATGTGCGGAGTTACCTCCAAATTCTTTCCTTCACTTTTATATCTTCCTCTAACATCCTGGAACACAAATATGAATTTTTCTTTTATGAGATCTGCAGATCCCAGGCGTCTGTACATAGTATCTCCATACGGTCCTGCAGAATAGGGTGTTCTTTCGATCAAAAATGGATATTTTTCCGACTGATCTTTTGGAGTATATACAGCAGTGTATAATCTGATACCATCTCTCATAGGAATCATCATCTCTATTTTGTCAAAATTTGTTTTAGAGAATTCTTTACCCGGCTGTGCGAAAGCACTTAAAATATTGATCAGGGAAATCATTGACAGGAAAATTTTCATAACTGCAATTTGATAAATTAAAATGAGAGTATTTGTGATGTGTTTAAAATTAACGATATCAGAATTTAGGAGAATTGATCGAATATGATCAAAAAATTATAATTTTCATTAATAACAATTTAAAACTACTGCAATGAATACACAATTTCTTTCAGAAATAAATTGGCTGGCTATTGCAGCCGCCGCTTTTGCCTGGTTTTTACTTGGGGCATTATGGTATTCAAAATTATTATTTGCCAATGTGTGGATCGCAGATACAAAAGTGGATGTATCGGATCCTAATGCCAGTAAGGGCATGGCAGTCATCATGCTTTCTGCATTCATTTTTATGCTTTTAACCGCATTTGCCCTTTCTGTTTTACGATATCGATTAGATACAGAGGGTTGGATGGGCGGCCTGAAAGCAGGAGCAATGACGGGACTTTGTTTTGGAACTGCTGCAATCAGTATTTCTTATTTTTTCGAAAAGCGACCATTTCGTTTACACCTGATCAATGCAGGTTATACTATTATTGGGAATATTCTTGTTGGAATTATTGTGTTTAGCTGGGTGTAAATGTAATTAAGAATGAAGAATGAAAAATTATGAATGAAAATTCTTTTTATAATACTTCCAATTCTTAATTTTTAATTCTACATTTCTACCATCATCATTCTACTCTCGTAATTTTTATAATATTCGTTGGTAAATGTTCTTTAACCGGTGTACTTCCTGTGTTAACGATCACATCATTCGGCTGTAAAAATCCGCGTTCTTTCAGAATGTTGATCTGGTCAAAAATAATATCATCCAGGCTCTCTTCTTCGGCATAATAAAAGGCACGAACGCCCCAGCTTAAACTTAACTGGCTGATGAGTGTACGTTCCTTACTGAATATGTACAACGGACATTTAGGACGAAAGCTGCTCAACATAAAGGCAGTATATCCGCTTTGTGTCATGCCTACCAACGCATTTGCCTGAGCATCTTTTGCCAGTTTGCAGGCACTGTAACAAACAGCATCGCTTAAATAAGAAGGAGAGTGGGGTTGAGGTGTTAATATGTCTTCCCGATTATAATCATACAATGTATTTTCCACTTCTAAAATGATCTTGCACATGGTTTGAACTACTTGTGTTGGATAATTTCCAGAGGCAGTTTCACCACTCAGCATTACGGCATCAGCACCTTCCAATACAGCATTTGCCACATCACTTACCTCACTTCTGTTAGGTTTTGTTCTGTCTATCATGCTTTCCATCATCTGGGTGGCAACGATCACCGGTTTTGCACGGTGCATACATTTTCTGATGATATCTTTCTGAATAACCGGAACCTGCTCTATTGGAATTTCTACACCCAGGTCTCCGCGGGCAATCATAATGCCATCGCTTTCAATGATAATGTCACGGATATTTTTCAATGCTTCCGGCATTTCAATCTTTGCAATTACTTTAATCTTACTGTGTTTCTCTCTGATCCTTCTTTTCAGATCTGAAATGTCGATTGCTTTCCTTACAAATGACAATGCGATCCAGTCAACTTTTTGTTCTAAAATAAAATCAAGATCTATCAAATCTTTTTCTGTTAGTGAAGGCATTGTCAATTCACTGTCTGGGAGATTAACACCTTTTTTTGGTAACAATACACCGCCCAAAATAACTTTCACCCTAACTTCTGTATCATTTAAAATTTCTTCTACCTGTACTTCCATTTTTCCGTCATCCAGAAAAATTCTTTCCCCCGGTTTTATATCTGTTGTAAGATTGGGATAGGAGACATAGATTTTTTTATTATTTCCAATCATTTTTTCTCTGGTGAAAATAAATTCATCATCTTCCTTTAATTCCACTTTGTTATCTTCCAGTTCGCCCACACGAAGTTTCGGCCCCTGAAGATCTGCAAGGATAGAAATATTATAAGGTTCATTTTTTATGATATTGCGAATATGACCGATAACTCTTGCCTTGTCTTCATGAGTGCCATGCGAAAAATTCAAACGGAAAACGTTTACACCCGCTTTTACCAGCGACAATAATTTATCATACGTATCGCATGCCGGCCCTACGGTAGCTACAATTTTTGTTCGCTTCTGCGAATGCGTAAATCCTGCATGGTTGTCCATCTGCTTATGCAGGTATTTACTGATATCTTTTTTTATATGCATCTTTTGTGTTTATAAACTACGATAATTACACTACGTAGCTAAGATTTTTACAATATTCATCCATTCTTCACTGATCCGTTGTTTCTTCTTTACTGCTTCATTTAACGGAATATAATTCATCCTGTTGTTCATGATGCCAATAAATACATTGTGCCTGCCTTCTAATAATGATTCCACAGCATGATAACCCATTCTGCTGGCAATCAAACGATCCATGCAGGAAGGTGAACCACCCCGCTGAATATGTCCCAATACACACACCCGAACTTCCATCAGCGGCACTTTCGATTTGATGGCTTTTTGTAATTCGTATGCACCTCCAAAATCATCACCTTCGGCAACAACTATGAGGTTCACTAATTTTTTTCTTTTTTCTTTTTCCTGCAATGATTCAATGATATCTTCTATCATGGTCTTGCGTTCCGGTATCAGAATATTCTCAGCACCTGTTGCAATTCCACTGTGCAGTGCTATATACCCGGCATCTCTTCCCATTACTTCAATGATAAATAAACGGTCGTGAGAATCGGCCGTATCACGAATCTTATCTATCGCTGCTACTGCAGTATTCACAGCTGTATCAAAACCGATAGTGAAATCAGTTCCTGCAATGTCTTTATCAATCGTTCCGGGAATGCCAATACAAGGAATGTCAAATTCATTGCTGAATGTTTGTGCACCTTTAAAACTACCATCACCGCCAATAACGATTAAACCATCAATTCCCCGTTTTTTTAAATTATCATACGCTTTTTTTCTTCCTTCCGGCGTCATGAATTCTTTACTGCGTGCCGTTTTTAAAATAGTACCGCCGCGTTGTATAATATTGGCAACACTTCGGCTCTCCATCTTTATAATATCATCTTCCACCAAACCACTGTAACCCCGCATAATTCCAAACACTTCAAGGTTCTTGTACAATGCCGTTCTTACTACTGCACGAATACAGGCATTCATTCCGGGACTATCGCCACCACTACATAAAACACCTATCTTAGTAACTTTCATCAGCTATAGTTTCTTTTGTGAATTACATTCTTTCAGGAACATTTATTCCTAATAATTGCATGCCGCTTTTAATTACGTTTGCCGTCATGAATGCAAGATGCAAACGTAATGTCTTTTTATCTGCTGACTCTGCTTTTGCAATAGATAATTCTGCATAAAAGGTGTTGAAGGTTTTTGCAAGATGAAAAATATAATTGGCAATCACCGAAGGATTCAATTCTTTAGCGGCCTGTGTGATAACGGTTGGGTATTGTTCCAGAGCTAACAAAATTTCTTTTTCGGCTTTGAGTAAACTTCCGGATTCAATTTTACCGGAAGGTTTTCCTTCTTTGCGAATGATACTTTGGATTCTGGCAAAAGTATATTGAATAAATGGGCCGGTAAATCCATGGAAATCTATAGACTCTTCCGGATTAAAAATCATTTTCTTTTTAGGGTCTACTTTCAATAAGTAAAATTTCATAGCACCCAGACCTAACACTTCATATAAATGCGTGAGTTCTTCCGAGGTGAAATCTTTTACTTTCCCTAATTCTTCTGTGTGGTGTTTAGATGTAGCAATCATTTCATCTACCAGTTCATCAGCATCCACCACAGTTCCTTCGCGGCTTTTCATTTTACCCGAAGGCAATTCCACCATTCCATAACTTAAATGATGTATGTCATCTGCATAAGGGAGACCAAGTTTCTGACAAATGAGTTTGAGCACTTTCATGTGATAATTCTGTTCATCAGCGATCACATAAATACTTTGATCAATTTTATACTGCTCATATTTTTGTTTGGCTAAACCAATATCCTGAGTTATGTAAACTGAAGTGCCGTCTTTACGCAATACCAGTTTTTCATCCAGTCCTTCAGCTGTCAGATCGATCCAAACACTACCATCATCTTTCTGGTAAAAAATCTTTTTTCCCAGTCCTTCCTGCACAATATCCTTTCCCAATAAATAAGTCTGGCTTTCATAATATTTTCTGTCAAAATCACTTCCAATGCGCTGGTAGGTAACATCAAAACCCTCATACACCCAATTGTTCATTTTTTCCCAAAGGCTCATTACTTCTGCATCGCCTTCTTCCCATTTTTTTAGCATCGTTTGTGTGGCCAGCATAACAGGTGCATTTTTTTCTGCGTCTTCTTTTTTCATGCCGGTTGCTAACAATTCTTCTACTTCGGTTTTATAAGCGTCATTAAATTTTACATAATAATCGCCTACAAAATGATCTCCTTTCATGTGTGTGGATTCCGGAGATGCGCCATTTGCAAACATCTGCCAGGCAAGCATGCTTTTACAGATATGAATCCCTCTGTCATTTACTATACAGCTTTTTAAAACTTCGAATCCATTTGCTTTCAGTATTTCTGCCACGGACCAACCCAGAAAATTATTTCTGAGATGACCAAGATGTAAGGGTTTATTGGTATTGGGTGAAGAATATTCCACCATAACTATTTTACCGTTTAGCGGTTGTTTGCCATAACAGATATCGTTGTAATTTTTTGATAACAATTCTGTAAAATAAACATCGGAAATGGTAAGATTCAAAAAACCTTTGAGGATGTTAAAGGCAGTAAATAATTTTCCATGGTTTTCAATTAATACTGCACCTAATTTTTGACCGAGCATTTCAGGATTTTCACCCGTCTTTTTTAATAGAGAAAACATCACCACCGTATAGTCACCTTCAAATTCCTGTTTGATCTGACTAACCTGAAAATCGTTTTCGGTAAACTCCTTTTCGTAGATATTATGTAAACTTTCAATAACAGCCTGCCTGATCAATTGTACTATGTGCATGAAGCAAAAATAATAATAAAGGCATTGCTTTAGGGGAATTAGGTACAGCAACTTATCTTTGCGCCCATTTTAAAGGTATGATAAGTGTAAATAATGTAACCCTGGCCTATGGTAAGCGGGTTTTATTTGATGAAGTAAACATCAATTTCATAAAAGGGAATTGTTATGGAGTGATTGGTGCCAATGGTGCCGGCAAATCCACATTTTTAAAAATCATCAGCGGTGAAATCGAGCCTAATAAAGGAACGGTTGACATCACTCCAGGTGAACGTATGGCGGTTTTAAATCAAAATCAGTTTGCATTTGATGAAGAAACCGTTTTAAATACGGTGCTACGCGGCCATAAAAAAATGTGGGCCATCATGCACGAAAAAGATGCATTATACCTTAAAGAGGATTTTTCTGAAGCAGACGGTATTAAAGCAGGTGAACTGGAACATGAATTTGGTGAAATGGGCGGATATACTGCTGAAAGTGATGCTGCCACTTTATTGAGTGAATTAGGCGTAAAGGATGAACTGCATACTTTGCAGATGAAAGATATTGGCGGTAACTTGAAAGTACGTGTATTACTGGCGCAAGCGCTGTTTGGCAATCCGGATATATTATTACTGGATGAGCCTACCAATAACCTTGATGTGGAAACCATCAGCTGGCTCGAAAATTTTCTGGCAGATTATCAGAATATAGTTTTGGTAGTGAGCCATGATCGTCACTTTTTAGATGCTGTTTGTACGCATGTAGCGGATGTTGACAGAAGCAAGATCAAAGTATATACAGGTAATTATACCTTCTGGTATGAAAGTTCTCAACTGGCAGCGCGTCAGATGACGGACAAGAACAAAAAGATGGAGGATAAGCGTAAAGATTTGTTGGAATTTATTGCACGATTCAGCGCCAATGCTTCTAAATCAAAACAGGCAACCAGCCGTAAAAAGGCATTGGAAAAACTGGTTATTGAAGATATACAACCCAGCAACAGGAAATATCCGGGCATTATATTTAAGCAGGAGCGTGAAGTTGGAAATGAAATTCTAAAGGCGGAAGGACTAGGTAAAAAAACGGATGGCAAACCCTTGTTCAATAAAGTGCATTTCGACATGCAGAAAGGTCAGAAGATCGCATTCCTTAGCAGGGATCCGATGGCGCTTACCACATTTTTTGAAATTATCAATGGCAGAGACAAGCCCGATTCCGGAAATTTCGAGTGGGGAACAACAGTTACTACAGCCTATCTTCCTAATGACAACAGTGAATATTTTGAAGGAAGTAATCTGAATTTGATGGACTGGCTTCGTCAGTTTGTTCCGCCATATGTGAAAGATGTGGATGAAGATTTTTTGAGAGGATTTTTGGGAAAGATGTTATTCAGCGGAGATGAAATTTTAAAGAAAACCAGTGTATTAAGCGGAGGAGAAAAAGTTCGCTGTATGCTCAGTAAAATGATGCTTCAGAATCCGAATGTGTTGATACTGGATGAACCTACGAACCATCTTGATCTGGAAAGTATCATTGCATTCAACAATAGTATGATCGAATTTCCGGGCATCGTTTTATTTTCAACACATGATCATCAGTTTATGCAAACCGTTGCCAATCGCATTATTGAGATCACACCAAAAGGAATGATCGATCGATTGATGACGTATGATGAATATCTCACCGATTCAAGAGTTAAAGAAATCAGGGAAGAAATGTATTCCTGATACTTATTATAAATACAATTATCATTTTAAAACAATTCAATGAAAACAAAATTATTATCTGTTATCCTCGTATTAACGATCTTTTCAACTGCTGCACATGCGCAGAACTACAAGAATGCATTAGGTGTGAAATTTTATCCGGGTGCAGTTACGTTTAAGCATTTTACGAGCAGCAAAGTTTCTTTAGAAGCCATTGGTTATTTTTACAATCATGGTACCAGAATCACAGGTTTATATGAATTCAATTTTCCTTTGGCAGATGTTGATAATCTGAACTGGTACGTTGGACCTGGCGCACACGTTGGATTTTATAATAATAAATATGGTGGTGGAACATCTTTTGGTGTAGACGGTGTAATTGGTATTGATTATAAAATTGAAAAAGCGCCTATTAATTTGTCACTTGACTGGCAGCCAAGTATTGAATTTGGCGATAATTTTGGAAACGGCTTTTCAGGTGGCTGGGGTGGATTTGCTATCCGTTACAGCTTTTAATAAAATCTTTTAATTATATAAATACCTGTCTGACCGGCAGGTATTTTTGTTTAAGCACATTGCTTACTTTTGCGACCGATGCAAAACCGCATAGCTGCTTTTTTAGATTTTTTTTATCCACCATTCCGGAGGATCATGCCTTTACAAACTTTTCGCTATGCGGCATGTGGCGGCAGCAATACCTTACTGGGGTTTGTATTATATTATATCGGCTTTGAATACATCTTTAACAGGGAAAATTTTCATTTTGGAATATCTGCATTTAAGCCGCATAATGCAGCATTGTTTTTTTCTTCGGCAGTTATCTTTTTTTTCGGTTTCTTTCTGAATAAATATGTTGTTTTCATAGGTTCCAACCTTCGGGGCCGGATACAATTGTTCCGTTACTTTTTATCGTTCACCTTCAATCTGATCCTGAATTATTTTATGCTTAAATGGCTGGTGGAATATCTGCATGCTGATGCTATTCTGAGTCAGGTAATTACCATAGTAGTGATCATTTCCATAAGTTATATCACGCAAAAGCATTTTACGTTTAAGGTGAGGAGGGAGGGGTGATTCGGGTCGCGGGATGCGGGTTTTACGAGATGCGGGATGCGGGATATGGGATGCGGGTTTGAGAAATATAATATAGGAAGTAGAATGTTCGTGGTATTTTTTTCGTGAAGAGATAATTTTATTTTATACTATACCACTAACTGGAGAACTTTGATTTTTGAAATTTGTGTATTTTAATGTTTTATGTCGTTTCATCTCAAATCGATTCATCTCAAATCTTATCCCGCTCTTTTTAATTGCAATTGAGAAACTGTAGAATATGATTTTCTTGTTTAAAGCATGTAATTCAACAAACTGTATCTCGCATCTCGCTCCCGCATCTCGAATCTCGCAACGCGCATCTCGCCTGCCCATTTGAACCACTCGTTCTGCCATTTTAGCACAATTTTCCCTTGGCATAATGATTGACAAACTCTTGGAAATAATAAATATCATTTTATGGGAAAAATAATCGGAATTGACCTTGGAACAACCAACAGTTGTGTTTCCGTTATGGAGGGAAATGAGCCTGTAGTAATTGCCAATGATGAAGGACGCCGTACAACTCCATCTGTAGTGGCATTTTTGAAAAATGGTGAACGTAAAGTGGGTGATCCTGCTAAAAGACAAGCTATCACCAACCCTCAAAATACGATTAGTAGTGTGAAGCGTTTTATGGGGAGAAGGTTCGATGAGGTTACCGAAGAGATAACGCATTGGAGTTATAAAATACAGAAAGGTGACAATAATACCGTTAGAATAGATATTGATGGCAGAATGTACACCCCACAGGAAATAAGTGCGATGGTGCTGCAGAAAATGAAAAAAACGGCAGAAGATTATTTAGGCCATGAAGTAAACGAAGCTGTAATTACCGTGCCTGCTTATTTTAATGATGCGCAACGTCAGGCAACGAAAGAAGCCGGTGAAATCGCAGGTTTAAATGTTCGCCGTATTGTGAATGAACCAACCGCTGCAGCTCTGGCGTATGGTTTGGATAAAAAAGGGAAAGACCAGCGAATTGCCGTATTTGACCTTGGTGGTGGTACTTTTGATATTTCCGTTCTTGAATTAGGAGATGGTGTATTTGAAGTAAAATCAACAAATGGAGATACACACTTAGGTGGAGATGATTTCGATAAGGTGATCATGGACTGGCTGGCGGATGAATTTAAAAGTGAAGAAGCAATAGATCTTCGTAAAGATCCGATGGCTTTACAACGGTTAAAAGAAGCTTCTGAAAAAGCAAAAGTTGAGTTATCATCAGGACTGGAGACTGAAATCAATTTGCCTTATGTTACCGCTGTTGACGGAGTGCCTAAGCACCTTGTAAAAAAATTGAGCCGGGCAAAATTTGAGCAACTGGCCGATAAATTATTTGAAAGATGTCTGGTTCCATGCGAAAAGGCTTTAAAAGATGCAGGTCTTTCTGTATCGCAGATTGATGAAGTAATATTGGTAGGAGGAAGTACACGTATTCCGAAAGTTCAGGAGATCGTGGAAAAATTTTTCGCTAAAAAACCAAACCGTGGTGTGAATCCGGATGAAGTAGTGGCAATTGGTGCGGCTATTCAGGGAGCGGTATTAACAGGAGAAGTTAAAGACGTATTGTTGCTCGATGTTACACCGCTGGGTCTAGGTATTGAAACAATGGGGGGCGTTATGACGAAACTGATTGAAAGCAATACAACTATTCCTACCAAAAAATCAGAATCTTTCAGTACGGCAAGTGATAATCAGCCGGGGGTACAAATTCACGTTTTACAGGGTGAGAGACCGATGGCTACGCAAAACAAAAGTCTGGGCATGTTCAATCTTGATGGAATTCCACCTGCACCAAGAGGTGTTCCACAAATTGAAGTAACGTTCGATATTGACGCAAATGGTATTTTACACGTAAGTGCAAAAGATAAAGGAACTGGAAAAGAACAAAAAATCAGAATTGAAGCAGGTAGTGGTTTAAGCAAAGAGGAGATTGAAAAAATGAAAAATGATGCGAAAGCCAATGAAGAATCTGATAAGAAAGAAAGAGAGCGTATTGATAAAATAAATCAGGCAGACAGTTTAATATTTCAAACTGAAAAACAGTTGAAGGAATACGGAGATAAAATCTCTGCTGATAAAAAAGCGCCGATTGAAACTGCTTTTGCCACCCTGAAAGTAGCACATAAAGCACAGGATGTTGCGCAAATTGATACAGCAATGGAGGCATTAAATGCGGCATGGACTGCAGCTTCTGAAGAAATGTACAAGGCCACCCAGGAAGGAGCCGCACAACCTAATCAGGATGAAGGCGCGCAGCAACCTAATGGCGCAGAAGGAAACAGCGAAAATGTTACTGATGCAGAATTTGAAGAAGTGAAATAATTTTATTTCCTATAATTGAAAAGCCGTCACAATTTTGTGACGGCAAATCAATTTCACATTTTTATTTATGAATTTATATTATAGTCTTAATCCCAAATAAATATGTCCGCACTCTTTTCCGTGAAAATTTGCAACACCTGGTAAATTTCCCCATTCGGTAAATTTAAACTTTTTCAAAAGA
>JANOAO010000061.1:0-26690 GCA_031411115.1 Bacteroidota bacterium | reverse complement strand
AAAGATGAGTTGATTCAAATAAATGAGCATCATAAATTTTCAAAGACCTACGTGGGCAGTGGTGGATTCGAACCACCGAAGTCGAAAGACAGCGGATTTACAGTCCGCCCCATTTGGCCACTCTGGTAACTGCCCATTTTCGGAGCCGAAGAAGGGAGTCGAACCCCCGACCTGCTGATTACAAATCAGCTGCTCTACCAACTGAGCTACTTCGGCGTACAAAATTTTAAAAGAACTATCCATCAAATTCGGCAGATTTACTGCATTTATTTTTTGGGAAGGCAAAGGTAAGAGAAAATGATTAATACCAAAACTTTGAAATTATTTTTTTTCCGCTGATCCTAATTTACCAATAAAAAACCCATTAAAATAGAAGCATTTGTTAGCTGCCTTCCCCTCTTAAAAAGCAATAATATAAAGGCGCTTCAACCATACAAAAGAAATTTATTGTATAAGGCGAATTCTCGAAGAAACAGGAAAAATAGTTTCAAAAAAAATCCTGCAGGGGTTCTGCAGGATCTTATTATCGGGTTATTGGCCTTAAGCAGCCATTTTTTCTTTCTTTCTTTTTATCTGAGTGATCACAGAATCCATGGCAACATCGAAACTTTCTTCAAATGATTTAGAAGATTGTTTTACAAAAAATTCCGAACGCGGGATCATCACTTTTATCTCTACTATTTTGTCTTTTATATTATGTACAATATTGTCCAGTTTCAGATATATATCCACTTTAGTGATTCTGTCATGGAACTGTGTCAGCTTACTGATCTTCTTTTCTACATAGGCTATCAATTTTGAGTCAGCATCAAAATGAACTGTTTGAATGTTTACGTTCATAAAACATTTTTTATGGGTGAACTAAATAAAATAATGAAGTAGAATGGGGAAATAGGCGGCTATATTTTAATTGGAATACATGTAGTTTTTCTATCTGTAAATTAAAAAAAAAGCACTGTAAAACAAAAAAAACTTTAAGTGTCGCGAATATCTTTCATTGGATTTCTTTTTGGTTTTAAGGTTTAGGATGAGCTTGCGTATGTATATTTTTCAAGCGTTCTATAGAATTATGTGTGTAAACCTGTGTAGCTGCCAGGCTGCTATGGCCCAGCAATTCTTTAACAGCGTTCAGATCGGCACCATTGCCGGTTAAATGGGTAGCAAAAGTGTGTCTTAAAATATGCGGACTTTTCTTTTCTATAGTAGTTACGAGCGATAAATACTTTTTTACCATGGTATACACCATTTTCGGCTGTAGAGGTTTCCCTTTGATAGTCAATAATAATCGATTCCCGGTTTCTCCAAAATGTTGTTTTTTCTGGCGGATATAATCCCGGATAGTTTGCACCATTTCGTTACTTAATGGTATGATCCTTTCTTTACTTCCTTTTCCGTACAATTTTATGAAACTGTTTCCAGCATCCAGACTCTGATCCTGCAGGGAAAGTAATTCTGCTTGTCGCATTCCCGTATTATACAAAAGCGAGATCACCAGTTTTTCTGTCTCTCCTTCAAAACCTTCTGAAAACTCCACATGATCAAATAAAGTTTGCATATGGTGTTTTTCAACATATTGAGGCAACCTTTTGCTTATTTTTTGAGAAGATATGGTAGCTACCGGACTCACGGAAATTTCCTGTTGCCGGATCTGATATTTAAAAAAAGATTTCAGCGTGGAAATTTTTCGGTTAATCGTACGGGATGAATTTCCTTCCTCCTTTACGGAAGCCAGCCAGGATCGAATGTGTACGGCTTTAATGTTTTGTACAACCTCTTCCTCAAATTGTTCTATGAGAAATCTGCGGAAATAATCAAGGTCGGTGGTATAAGACAAAATTGTATGCGCAGAATACCTTTTCTGAAATTTCAGATAGTCTAAAAACTTTGGAACCGCAATGTCGAATGTTAGGGGCATAAAAAAACTGATAACCAAAGATATAACGGTTATCAGCTTAAAAATATTGCCGGATAGATTATTCGAATTTTCCTGTTGCTACTTGTTGCTTGTAAACAGCTTTAAGTACTTCAGTACGACGTCTGATAGACGGTTTAGTAAAAGATTGTCTTTCTCTCAATTGCATTAGAATGCGGCTTTTCTCAAATTTCTTTTTGTACTTTTTGAGTGCCTTGTCGATGTTTTCGCAATCTTTTGAATCAATTATAAGCATTGTAATTCCTTTTTTTAATAATTACCGTTCTTAAAGACGGGCCGCAAAGATAAAGGGTTTTTGGTAAAAAAATAAAATCTTCTAACAAATTCCGAAATTTGTTACATGTTTACAGGAATCATCGAAAATACAGGTTTAGTGGACCAGATCGAAATTATAGGCAGTAATCGTACTTTCTGGATATCCAGCCCTCTCTCTTCCGAATTAAAAATAGATCAGAGCGTTTCGCATAATGGTGTGTGCCTAACTGTAGAAGAAGTAAAAAACGAGCGCTACCGGGTAACGGCAATAGATGAAACGCTTCTTAAAACCAACCTCGGCAAATGGAAAAACGGTACGCAGGTGAACCTGGAAAGATGTATGCAAATGAATGGCAGAATTGATGGACATATCGTTCAGGGGCATGTGGATGCAACCGGGGTTTGTATAAAAACAGTTGAAAAAGAAGGCAGTTGGGAGTTTGTGATCCAGACACCGTTACAGTTTAGCGGATTAATGGTTGAGAAGGGATCCATCAGTCTGAATGGTATCAGCTTAACCATTTTTAATGTAAAAGATGATAGTTTTACCGTTGCCGTAATTCCGTTTACCTTTAATCATACCAACATGCAACAATTGAAACAAGGTGAAACGGTAAACCTCGAGTTTGATATGATCGGAAAATATGTTCAGAAGAACCTGATGCAATATCAATCCTAAAACCAATAAAGCTTTATGGAGTTGATCATCATGCTTCCGGTGTATAACGACTGGGATTCTTTCAGGATATTATTGAAAGACCTCGAAAAGGAATTTCCAACGTCTCGTATTGTTGTAGTAGATGATGGGTCTTCACAGCAGCCCGGCCCTTTTTCTACATCTTCACCTTTAGACGTCATCAAGCTTACTCATAACTTAGGTCATCAGAAGGCGATAGCAATTGGTTTATCTTATGTTGCTGAAAAATATCCTGCTTCCCGAGTACTTATTATGGATGCAGATGGAAATGACACCATTGCAGATGCAGTAAAACTTCAGCATCTTTCTCATCAAAATCCCGACAAGATTATTCTGGCAAAAAGAAAAAAAAGAAATGAATCCGGTTTTTTTAAAATGATTTATCAACTCTATTTATGGATATTCAGGCTGTTAACCGGCAGAAGTATCCGTTATGGAAATTTTTGTCTTTTGCCTGTTATATATGTACAAAAAATCGTGCACCTGAGTAATATATGGCTGCACCTGCCTGCTGCCATTGTGAAATCAGGATTTCCAAATAAAGAATTGGATACCAGCAAAGGTGAAAGATTACAGGGGAAATCGAAAATGAATGTCAACTCCTTTTTGTTTCATGGTTTGGGAGCGATTGCCGTATTTACAGATATCATCGCCCTACGTTTACTTATTACATCCATCATTTCTATATTCATTTCTGTAGCGGCTCTTGTAACCATCATTTTTATAAAATTTTCTACCAACCTCGCTATCCCGGGCTGGGCCTCAGCATTAGGAAGTTCGCTCATCATCATTATTTTGCTATCATTTTTAATGAGCGTTTTACTCATTTTCATATTTATCATTTCCCAATCTTCGCGGAAATTTATACCGGCAATTCATTATAAAGATTATCTGCAATCCGCTCAAACAAATTGATGGAAGAGGTATTTGAATATAGTGGCAAAGAATTACAATTGTTCCGGTATGCCGTAAACTGGAAAAAATATTTTTCAAAAAAAATCAAAAATTATATTTCAGGCGATGTACTCGAAGTTGGCGCAGGTATGGGAGAAAATATTAACTATCTGATGAATCCAAAAGTTCGTTCCTGGACATGTTTGGAGCCCGATAAAAAATTATCTGACCAGATTATTTTACAGGAAGGAATTAAAAAGTTAAACGGCACACTGGCAGACATAGATGATTTGAATAAATATGATTGCATTATATATATTGATGTACTGGAACATATAGAAAACGATTCGCAGGAAATTAAAAAGGCTTCACATTTATTAAAAGAAAATGGACACCTTATTATTTTAACACCTGCATATAATTTTCTGATGAGCCATTTTGATAAAGAGATCGGACATTACAGGAGATACAATAAAAGCTCGCTGAATGAAGTAATAAAAGCGGGAAACCTTAAAAATGAAAAAATATTTTATCTTGAATCTGCGGGCATTTTTTTATTACTCATTAATAAATTTATAACACGCAAAAAATATCCTTCTTTAACGGATATAAAAATATGGGACCGCTGGATAATTCCAGTTTCGAAAATAACGGATAGATTAACCGGTTATCAATTTGGTAAAACCATCGTTGGTATATGGAAGAAACAATGAGTTTGAAAAAGAAAATTCTAACTAATCCATATTTATGGATGCTCATCATTTCGGTAATATCTTACTGGCCGATTGCCTTCCACGTTTTCAGTTTAAAGAATGATAATATAATGGTGTTCCTGGCTTTTCGTTACAATATCAGTGAAGCTATTCAACAGGCACATCTTCCACTGTGGACACCCTATATGAATGCAGGGTTTCCCATGCATGCCGATATGCAAAGTGGTGCATGGAATCCAACAGTTTGGTTTTTTTCCCTATTTAGCAGATACACGCTTTCCACCTTACACCTGGAAACTTTGCTGTATATTTTTTTAGCAGGATCCGGTATGTATCATCTTATAAAAAAATTTGTAAAAGAAAGTAAAGTAGCTTTTGCATTTGCCCTGGCCTACCTGATGTGCGGCTACATGAGTGATATAGCGGGAAACAATATTTTATTTCTTGCAGGTGCCGCATTTACGCCGTGGGTATTAAGTAATGGTTATGCATTATACAAACAACCGGAATTAAAATATGCCGTTGCGTTATCTATTTCATTTTATTTTTTATTCAGTTCCGCTTATCCGTTTTTTACATTAGTAAGCGGGTATATTTTATTGCTTGCGTTTTTGTACCTGGTTATATATAAGATACTTAGTAAGGAGTTGTCTTCATTAAAAACAATGCTTGTTTGTTGGGGAATTGCTGCACTTACATTTTTAATCATTGCGGCTCCGGCTTTATATTCTTACCTGCAATTTTTGCCGGAATACAGCCGTGGCAATCAAATCAGTTTAACAAGATCGAATGAAAATAATCTTGAATACAGAACTTTCATTTCCTTTCTGTTGCCGAATGCATCTTTGAAAAATAATTTTATAGCTACCGATTTAACCATGCGTAATGCTTTCATTGGTTTAATACCGCTGGTTTTAATAATTGCATGGACTTTCATTCGAAAGAAAACACGAACAGAATGGTTTTTATTTTACGGAATATTGATAGGGTTTTTGTATGCGGCAGGTAGTTTATTCCCTTTACATAAGCTCATTTTTAGCAACGTTCCGTTGATGGATCACTTCAGGCATCCTGCAAATGCAAGATTATTTTTCACTATTGCTGCAACGTTGCTGGCTGCCTCCACTTTTGTTAAGATAAAGAACAATAAATCTTCTTCATTAATCTTTAAAATTATCTGCTCCGTTATGGCAACGGGTATAGTTATTTATTTATGCTGCCAAAACGAAACTTTTTATGACAATGCACTTTCTTCTTTGAAAAATTTCTCCTTTTCCGGAAGGGATGATTTAAAACAATCATTGGCCAATTTCAACACACCATTTTATATCGTATCAAATGCTGTGATACAAATCTGCTTTTTAATAACGCTTTCAGCAACTAATTATCAAAAGTTGAAACAATTTTTAATTGGAGTTGTATTCGTAAATTCTTTTATCTTTTTACAGATCAGTATGCCGGTTACCCAAGTAAGTAAATTATCGCCTGCCTCTTCGAACAAATTATTGCGATCTTTTCCTCAAGGATATCCGCCACCCTCTTTACTGGTTAATATTGCACAACAATCGTACACAGACAGCGCTGTTTTCCTTCATATTGGTCATGAAATGTTTTATAATAAAAAGATGGGTTTTCCTTCTGTAAATTATAACCCGACGATTTTAAACAACATGGATTCTTTAATGAATACTCCCTCTGTATTTAATAAAATCATGCAACAGCCTTTTGCATTTCTCGCAGAAAATGATTCAGCATCCCGTCTTTCCGTTGTAAACATGAACAATAATGAAATTATTTTCAATACACAGTCAAACAGCGCTACATCCTTACACTTACAACAAACATTTACTAAAAACCGGAAGGCATATATTGATGACAAAGAAACGATGATACGCAGTTTTGATATAGCCTTTATGTCTGTGGATGTGCCATCTGGTGTTCATAAAATTTCATTCATCTATCAACCGCCATATATTTTATTTCTACTGATTATATCAATGATTTCTTTTTTCTTCAGTATTATGTACCTTCTTATAAAAAATTATAAAGGTGATAATTAAAGTAGCGTATAGTGATAATTTTAGCTCGATATAATATTTATTACATGGAAATTATTCAAAAGGATCTTTAGATTCATCACCAAGGCTCAATGCACCGCTGGGACATTTTCTTACTTGGTCCCTGATTTTTTCCAGGTCGCTGTAATTATCCAGATTGATCCAGGGTTTTATCATCGGATTAAATACTTCCGGCAAACCAGTGGCTTTCTTCCAGCATATGGTGGAATGGGTACATTTGCCAGCATTCTAGATGATGTTGAGATCTCCTTTGGAATAATGCTTTATGATCTTTTTATTATCCATATTTACAATTGACTGATGTCTTTTCCTTTCATTGCACCAGCGATCGCAGTATCCATCAGCCTTTCCGCATACGGACGGGAAATGTTATTCAGCTCTTCGATCTTGGTATGTAGTAAATTTTTATCTGTCATGGTCAATGCCATCTGTAAAGCCTGCATACCATTGGCCGTATCTATCAATTCCTGCTGCGTTAATATAGTAGAATTTTTATGTAAAAATCTTTCCGTGGTTTTGAGTAATTGTTCCCCTTCTGCTTTGGCTTCGGCCAATGCTCTTGCTGCAATATCCTCCTGAGCATAAGTGATAGAATCAGAAAGCATACGTTCCACTTCTGCATCCGTTAAACCATACTGGGGTTTTACTTCGATGCTTTGTTCAACACCGCTTCGTATTTCTTTAGCACCCACCTGCAAAATTCCGTCTGCATTTATCAGAAATGAAATATCAACCTTTGGTAAACCTGCAGGCATTGCCGGAATTCCGGTGAGGTTAAATTCAGCGAGTTTGCGATTATCTTTTACCAGATCACGTTCCCCCTGAAAAACACTGATACGTATTCCAGATTGCCCATCTACCTGTGTAGTGAATTGTTTCGTAGCCTTCAGCGGTACCTTAGCATTTCTGGGAATCAATACTTCCATTAGTCCACCGGAAGTTTCCAGTCCTAAACTTAAAGGTGTGATATCCAGCAATAAAACATCTTTATTATTTCCTGCAAGAATATCTGCTTGTATTGCAGCGCCCAAAGCCACTACTTCATCAGGATCAACTGTGTCGTTCAGTTTAAGCCCAAAGAAATCACCAACTGCCTTCTTAACCTGAGGAACTCTTGTACTTCCACCCACCATCACCACCTCGTGAATATCTTCTTTTTTGATCCCTGAATCCTTTAATGCCTGTTTACAGGATTGTAATGTTCGGTTGATTAATGGTGCGATCAGGCTGTTGAAATTTTCTTTAGATAATTCGAGTATGATGTCATTGTAAGGTTCGATGAACATATTATGATCAGATAAATATTTTTTAGCATCTTCTGCCTTCAGCCTTAATGATTGCTTTTGTGTTGCATCAAAAGGATGCTGTTCCATCCAGTAGGAAACGATCGCCTGATCCATATCATCGCCGCCCAGATAAGTATCACCATTGGTGGACAAAACCTCAAAAACACCATTGTTTATTTTCAATATCGAAATATCAAATGTTCCACCTCCAAGATCATACACGGCAATTATTTTTTCCTCATTTTTATCAAGTCCGATTCCATAAGCCAGACTTGCCGCAGTTGGCTCATTAATGATCCTTAACACATCCAGTCCAGCCAATTTTCCTGCATCTCTGGTAGCCTGCCTTTGTGCATCATTGAAATAAGCCGGAACAGTTATAACTGCTTTCTGAACAGGTGTTTTTAAAATATGTTCTGCTCTTGATTTTAATTCTTTTAAAATATAAGATGACAGATCTATGGGTGAATAAAAACGATCACCAATCTGTACTTTCACCAATTCTTCATTTTCAGAATCAATAATGTTGTAACTGAATTGTGAACGATGCTGCTGAAGATCCTTAAAACTTTTTCCCATTAATCTTTTCGCTGAAAAAATAGTTCTTTGTGGTTCTGTAATCAAATGTTGCTTTGCTGCATCACCTACCACCACATTTCCGGAATGATCAAAATATATAACAGAAGGAACCAGTGAACTGCTGTCAAATTCTTTCAGCACAACCGCCTGTCTTGTATCCGGGTGAATAACTGCAACCAGACTATTAGTAGTTCCCAGATCAATACCAACAATCATTTCTTCTTTCTGCAAACTTCCGGTCGCTATGTTGATTCCAATTTTTGCCATACGTATATTTAAAAATCAAAGTTAATTAAAAAGGCCGCCCGTGAGAGCAGCCTTTGTTATCATCATTCGTTTAAACTATCTCATCAGATACATTTTTCCATATCCTTTTTTGAAGAATTTATCTGTTGAAGAATCGCCATCATATTTATCTAATTTCTTTCCATTTAAATTGGTGATCACCCTATACAAATAAACACCATTGGCTAATTTCTGTCCGTACATATCCGTACCATCCCATTTAAATTCAGTGATATTCCTTCCAATGTGTATGGGACCGAGTTCTTCTTTTGTAATATCTCTAACGATCTTACCAGTGATAGTCATAATCTGGATACGCAGATTCTGAGGCACTTCGCTTCCTGTAACTGTAAATACAAATGCAGTGGAACTGGTAAATGGATTCGGATAATTCAGCAGATTTGAAATCATCGGTTTGCTGATGACATTGAATAAAATCCGGTAATCTATATTTCCGGCTTTGTTTCCGGCAACATCTTTTCCGGTAACGGTAAGTTCATATTCACCATCTTCCGTAAATACCGGATTGAAATCGATAGTAGCAGTATTTTGTCCGGTTGCTAAATTAGCCGGATTAAAACGCATCGTATCACCGAAAGGAATTGTTCTTGTTATACCATTGTCCCCTGGGTATTTCAATTTTACAGTTAATAATGAAGTGTCTTTCAATTCCAAAAATCTGCTTTCATCTTTCAATTTGATAAGGATAGCTGGTTTAGCGGATACGATATCTTTATTGAGGATATGGACACCATCGAAAGTTACATCCAGTAGTGGATTGTATTTGTCTTCCGTAACAAAGAATTCTTTGAACATTACATTGTTGAAATGGTATTGTTCCGGTTGATCATTATCAGGATTAAAATCCATCAGCAATGTATTTTCACCCGGATATTGCGCCGTATTTAATTTATAATTAACAATCAATGTATCACCCGGAACCAGCGCCTTTCGCTTTGGGATTTCAATATCATGACGAACATTATTTCTATCCGTAATTGAAAGCCGCGTTCTGATCATGCTATCAAATGCTACAGGTGAAATATTTTTAAACGCTACTTTAAATTCATAATCTTCTCCCTGCTGAACGGTATCACGTGTTTGTAAAACAAGGTTAGGAGCTATTGCACCTTCGGGAACGTACTTCGCATTTACGCGTAAATATTTTAACTGGTGTGGCGTGGCAAAAGTTGGATCAGTATTCAGCATTCTGAGCTTCAGGTATGGATAAATGCGGGCATCAACAAATGCAATGGTAGTATCCAGTGCAGGAGCAACAGTTGCCATTAAATCTGAAGTTCCATCCTGCTTAACGCCCCAAACTTCAATCTTAACTGTATCACTTGAAGGATTAGCATCCACAGAATTTCCTCTCCAATGCAATGCTTCCCAACTTAATGCAGGACCATATAATGGAGATTCGATTATACCGGAGGTATTGGTTGAACTCAACTGAAATGATTGATCAATATAAGTGGAATCCTGTGCACCTACTATTTGTGTAGGTGTGTAAGATGAGGAACCTTTTCTGTAGAAATATAAGAAAGGAATATTTCTTGAAAAGCTATCAATTTGTGTAAATCCTATGGATACCAGTTTATGATATAATGATTGTCCCGATCCGAGAACAGCCGTATCTGCTTTCCATTGATTAATGAATGTGGAATTGGAGTTTTTATTTCCCAGATTTGAAATAGCAATATACATTCCGTTAGGGATCTGGTCTAAGAATTCCATTGCAGCTTTTCTGTAAGAAAAATTGTTATACGGAAATTCAAAAAATCTTCTGGTAGTATCTTGTATAGCAGCATTCCTGCAAACCCGATAGCTTCCGTACAAACCATTGGTGGAAGACACATTTCTGTTTTCCCATGGCAATAAAGTTGTACTGTCAAACACATACACCTGCAGGTTATTATACACGCAACCATACAATTCCAGTTGCTGAAAATCCAGGTTTACATTTATTCGATCGTAATTATAATACGGAAAAAGGCCTGTTCTGATGATCAGGTTTCTTGGTATCTGTTGGAAAGAAAAATTTCTGTTATCGTTCAGGTTGATACTAGTGTATGTACTTTTTTTATGCTGATAAAAATGCGACTGGTTAAATCCTGTTCCTCCGTTTGGTAAATAAATAAATGAAAAAGAATTCCAGATCGTATTGGCACTTCCTGTTGGAGTAATCGATACTCTCCAGTAATATACGGTGCTGTCTGTAAATGTAAAATTAGCGGGTGTAAATTCTACAATACCGGCTGCACCAGTAGATGTGTATGTTCGTCTTAATGGAGAATTGAACAATTCTGTAGTATCCATTTCCATATTATACTGACGAACAGTTCCCAGGGGATTTGCAGTACTGGAGCTGAAGGTGATATTCTGCTGATTAACGATCGAAAAATTATAAGGATAAGAAGGTCTTAGTTCATCTTCGAAAATGAAAAAATCTTTAGTGATAGTATTGTTGGTTTCAAAAGATTCATCCACCAGGCTTGTCGCATCCAGTGTAACCGTTAGCTGATTCAGTCCTTTATCTGTGGCAGGATTAATAGGAATGGTCAGATTCAGGCTGTCGGAATTTTTAATGCCTGCGATCATACTGCTAAAAATAGTTGTAGTAGTATTGTTAGATAATTTTCTCTTTACGGTAACCTGAATAGAATCGCTGATGGCTCTTCCCATATTCAGCATTTTTATTTTTACATTAAAGCTATTTTCTGCTACCGTAATGATGTTGGGTGAAATTTTAATTAGCTGATCTTCTATTACATAATCTGGTTTATCAAAGTGTGAGATCCTGATCGCCGGATCGCCATGCAATGCAATTTCTTCGAGGTGAATCCTTGTAAAGAAATCCAGGTTTGACTGACTGCCACCCAAATCAGAAACCACTTTTTTTATCTGGTTACCAACGGTATTACCATACATCGTTTTACCGAATGCGGTATAGAAGCTGGTGTTGTAATAATTTAAAAACGGCGGTACGCCAAAATGTGTATCGGCAAGGAAGCCAATACTGCCCCGTTGATTGGCCAGTACATATTTTTCAGATAACGTCATGTTACCTGATAAACGCAATGGATCAAATACATAAAAATTACCGGCGCTGCAACCACTCACATTAAAGAATGGATATTTTCCGGGATTGTTATATAATTCAGGATTACTCAGGTTGAATTCGAAAGTATTGGCAGAGGAGTGACCAAAATAGCCGATGAAACTCAAGCCTTCTGCAAAAAGATCTTGTATACGCTGGCTGCTTGCCTGCTGAATAGCACCGGTAGATGTTTTAGTAAATGTTTCTACGTAACCGCCAAACAAAGTATCTTCTGCAATATTTTTATATCCGTTCATATATAAACGGAAAGTTTCACTTTCACCGCTTTCCTTTCCTCCGGCAACATGAATGATATTTTTCATCCAGGCCTTTCCGCTAACTGTTGAATTAGGAGTTTGCTGGGCAAGATCATATTGCTTTACTTTTTGCAGATAGTTACCCACTTCTGTTCCGTTAACTGCGGCAATACGTCCAATAGGAACAATGGGCGTAACTTTTCCCGGTTCGGAAGCCAGCAAAACATCTGATGCAGGCCATCCGAAAGGTTGTATCAGATCCAAACGATTGGTCAGTGGATTATTCTCATTTTTACGATGTTCCATGTAATTGATACCGCGGCCTATCAGTAAAACATATTCTGGTTTTGCTGTAAAATTTCTGTCGGCAAATCTGATAAAATCTCTAATAGCAGCAGGGTGTTTCTTTATTCCAAAACTAAACTGATCTGCCAGTTCGTCGATCTCATACACCTTTGTATTAAAACTTCCGCCGGGAGTACTAGAGCGATAATTTTTATACTCATTGATGTTATTCAAACCAACTCCATCATTGTATAAAGAAGGATGTGTGATGATCATATAAGTTCCCTGTTGTGCTGCAGCAGAGAAATTAATAAAGTTGCGTGTAGTTAATGAACTGATGCTTTGCACATTACCATTTTCCTGATTTACCAGCATAAATTTGCGAAGCGGATCAAGGGAAGGTGGTAATACAAATTTTACTTTAGTTGCTATTGAAATATCGCCCACATAACGATTACCGGTATTCATATCATATAATACAGGTGCCACCGATCCATAATTAAAATTATCAATTACCAGATAATTGCCTGTGTTTGATGGTGCTAATTCGAAATAAAAGTTTTTCTTATAGTTGAAATTAAACATGGCCGGATAAGTAATGCCTAATGTTGCCACTACGATCCTGTCAGTAGTATTAGCTGAATTTCCATTAACGGATAATATGATCTGATTGGGATTCAGCATTAGCGATAAAGGCAGATTATCAACAACTACCTTCTTTGCCGTGAAAAAATTCATGGGCTGATCTACTACTACAGTATTATAAATTTTCACGCGAAGGTTCCTGGTATTGGGTGCACTTCCGAATGCATTCACGCGAACTGATAAACCATTTGCAGGGCCTGCCGTATAAATATTCAGATTAAAAAATTCCTGAAAGAGATCAAAATTTGGATAAGCTTCCGCACTGGTCCAGCCTTCTCCTACATCATAAGCAGAGGAATAAATGTATTCTCCCAAAGGTTCTGCACGTCCACGACTGATCTGTGTTTTATAGAACATATCTACTTTACGCATAAAATACAAATCGGGAGACATAGTTCCCGGAGAAGTATTGGCAGCATTGCTATAGCGAAGATTATTTCCTGCAGTATTAATAGTGAGGAAATAGGAAACAGTATCGGTTTCAAGGCTATACTTGTCATTCAATTGATCATCAGTCACGCGGTATAATTCCTTATCGGGTTTCCCGTCATTCATCTCTCCCCAGAACTCTATATAATCCGAAGATCCCAGTATACCGTTTGGAACGGAAGTGTACATCCGGATTTCATTTCCGTTACGCCATAACTGAAAATTTTCTGCAGGCACATTTGCTAAACCCGCCGCAGCTAATGCAGGTTGACTGATCCTGCACAAAGTATCGGATGCCAGTTTGAATTTGTAATATGTTTTATTATAATCGATCCAGCTGTTATTCAACTGTGCCGAACAAACAGAAGCCATGAATAATAAAACCAGTAAAAATATTTTCTTCATCATTTTGATGTAATTAATCTTCTTTCTTTTTAATGTTCACTCTTATAGAAAAAACGTGTGTATATAATGGGTTAGATTGATTGGCCAGATTGGAAAAAGCATAGTCAATATTTACATTATTGATTTTGAAACCGGCGCCCAGGCTAGGTTGGTAGATCCACACTTTTTTCTGATTCAATGTATCTCCGTCTGCCAGTGCCTTTTGAAAGTTTGAAATTCCCGCTCTTACAAAAAATATTTTTTTCAGTGAAGCCTCCAAACCTAATTGAGGGTCTACACTAACAGCGCTGGATGAGATAACAGTATTTCTTTTACCATCAAAAGTTAAACCTGCATTTAATTCAGCAAGCAGACTAAAATTTTCGGAAATACGGAAATCATAACCTCCGCCTAAAACTAATCGTGGTGCAGTTAATTCAGTAGATCTTACCGGAATATCATTGTTGGTGAGATACAATACTTCTTTTTCTTTTTCCGTGAACTTAAACGACCATGCATTAAAAGTGGTGGTGATATCACGTGCGACAATTCCAACTCTCCACTTGCCTCTTTTCATTTGAATGCCGGCATCGAGCCCAAATCCAATGGCAGAAGCAAATTTTCCCACCTTTCTGTAAATGATCTTGGCATTTGCGCCCACACTTATCAGTTGATCATCTGTTTCTTTTAATGTTTGTGCGAACGAAAAAAGAAAGGCATAATCTGCGGAAGAGAATGACTGAATATTATTGTAATTGATACTTCCATCCGGTTCCACTAAAAATAAAGTATTAGGAATATCATCCACCGCAAAACGGAGTAATGAAAAACCTATCGTTCTTTTATTATTTTGAACAGGAATAGCTACGGAAGCATAATCATATTTGGCAATGCCTGCAAAATATTCAGCATGCATAATGGTTGCATTAGGATGATCTTTAACCCCAACCAGCCCGGCCGGATTCCAGTAACCTGCAGTGGCGTCATTAACCGAAGCCACCTGAGCGTTGCCCATAGCTAAACCTCTGGCACCAGCACCAATATTTAAAAATTCATTGGAATATTTTCTGAACTGAGCATCTGAAAAAAGGGGAAATAATAGCAGAATCAGTACAAAATAAGTAAGCGTAGGCCTCATGTGTTCAAGGATTGATATTCTTAGGATTAATAGATTCATAATATACAACGCTGCAATTACACACAAATTGTATCGAATTGCCACATATAAGGCCCGAAGGCATTCAAATTTACTATATAAATCCTTTACGGGTGCGGGATTATTGCTAAAAATTGCGGTTTTAACCAACATTATCAAATATTAATTCTGATTTTTGCCATCCAATTAAAAATGATGAGCAGATTGAATCTAATTAAAGAGTTACAATGGAGAGGAATGATCCAGGATATTATGCCCGGAACAGAAGAACAATTGCAAAAAGAAATAACTACCGCATACATTGGTTTTGATCCTACTGCAGACAGTCTGCATATTGGAAGCCTTGTACCTATTTTATTGCTGGTGCATTTACAAAAAGCCGGTCATAAACCCATTGCACTGGTTGGTGGCGCAACGGGAATGGTGGGCGACCCCAGCGGTAAAATTGAAGAAAGGAATATGCTTAGTGAAGAGGTGTTACATCAAAACGTTGCAGGCATTCAAAAACAACTGGAAAAATTTTTAGATTTTAACAGCGGAGCGAACGCTGCCGAAATTGCCAACAATTACGACTGGTTCAAAGACATCAGTTTTTTACATTTCATCCGCGATGTAGGGAAACACATCACCGTAAATTATATGATGAGTAAAGACAGCGTAAGGAAAAGACTCGACGGCGACAATGGGATGTCGTTTACAGAATTTACTTATCAACTGGTGCAGGGATATGATTTTTACTGGCTCAATCAGCACAAGAACTGCAAACTTCAAATGGGCGGAAGTGATCAGTGGGGAAATATAGTTACCGGCACAGAGATCATCAGGAGAAAATCCGGTAATGATGCATTTGCGTTCACTTGTCCGCTTATTACAAAAGCCGATGGGACTAAATTTGGTAAAACAGAATCCGGAAATGTGTGGCTGGATGCGAGTAAAACTACGCCATATCAATTCTATCAGTTCTGGCTAAATGCAACGGATGCAGATGCAGAAAAATGGATTAAAATATTTACTTTTCTCGACCAGCCTGCAATTGAAACATTAATTGAAAATCATAAGCAAGATACCGGAGCCCGGAATTTACAGAAAAAATTAGCGGAGGAGTTAACTAACTTTGTACATGGAAAAGAAGAATTGGAGAAAGCGATTGCCACTACACAGAAATTATTCAGTACTGTTTCTGCAACGGAATTATCGGAAGAGGATATAAATAATATTGAAGGAATTGTAAAGATCAATTTTCCGAAACAACAAATGGAAGCCGGCGTGGATCTATTGAATTTTCTGGCAGATACCACTATATTTCCCAGTAAAGGTGAGGCAAGAAAAATGATACAGAACGGAGGATTATCAATAAATGGAAATAAGATTACAGAAATGAATCCATTAAATATTTCTCATTTACTGCATGATAAATTTTTACTGATACAGAAAGGAAAGAAGAATTATTATCTGGTTACCGTCTTGTAAACTCATTCAACATCAACCTGTTTAGCGATCACGGAACCCTGATGTACTTCCGGAAGAAATGTTCTTTCACTAACCAGATAGCCATTTCCTTTTTCACAGAAATGCACTTTCATATTTTCAATACTGATCGGGTTTCCGTCGGGGATATCGGCAATATTACTGTGACGGATCTCGTGACCGTCGATAATAATTACTAATCCGCTACCAATAGCTTCCATTTTATTTCCGCCGGTTATTAGCATTCCGGTATCTTCACCGAGGCCTATACCGATGCAGGCCGGGTTGGTTGCTATTGCCTGTGCCAGTCTTCCGAAACGGCCACGCTTTTCGAAATGAGAATCGAAGATAACATCACGCATAAAACTTAGTCCGGTAGTAATTTTCACCTCACCTTTCAAATGTGCACGTGTGGCATTGCCTTCATAGATCATGGTATTGCTCATGGCCATGGCGCCCGCAGAAGTGCCAGCTACCAGAAAATTTTCTTCTTCGTGAAAACGATATAATAATGTTTGAAGAAACTGAGTACCACCAAAAGTGCTCGTTAGCCGCATCTGGTTACCACCGCTGAACATTACTGCGTCACAATTTTTTATTCTTTGCAGGTATTCTTCATTAATACTGTCGGTGCGGTTGCGGATATGCATCACACCAATGTCGGTACAACCTATTTTACCAAAAGCATCTAAGTAATTTTCACCCACTTCCTGCGGGATCATGCTGGCGGTAGTTACAACTTCGATACGGGTAGATGTGCCACCGGTTTCTTCAACGATTCTTCTGAGAATACCCAATTCAAAAAAATTGAGATTATTTCTCTGGATTACGCCAGTTTCGAGATTTGTTCCTTTGTCTTCTGCTCCACCAATGGCTAACAATTTACCTTTTGCCGCTTGCATTAAAACTTTTTTATAGTTAACGCAAAAATAATGTAATTCGTATCAGCCCTCAATGGGTTATTTGTTCAGAGATGTTAATATAAGACCTAACAGGTTTAAGACCTAACAGGTCTATTAATATATGTACACACATTTTTACACCCGATTGTAGCGGAAAGCCTGCAAAGCAGCTTGCAGCGGAAAGCGGGACAATTAGCTGTTCAGCAAAAAAAAGCACTTGTTCAAATAAAATTATTTATCATAATTAAAAAATTACATTCAGAATAAACTGTAATTCATTAATTTCCTTGCCGGTTCACATTTAAAAATAATCGATGAAACTAACTGAGATCAAAGTTTTGAGAGGCCCAAACTACTGGAGTATTAGAAGGAATAAGCTGATTCAGGTGAAATTAGACCTGGAAGAAATGGAGGAAATTCCAACCAATAAGATCCCCGGATTTAAGGAAAGATTACAAACACTGATTCCGTCATTGTACGATCACCGTTGCAGTGAAGGTGTGCCTGGCGGCTTTTTCACCAGAGTGGATGAAGGAACGTGGATGGGTCATGTGATGGAACACATTGCCCTGGAAATGCAAACACTTGCAGGAATGGATACCGGGTTTGGACGTACACGCGGTACCGGAACTCCGGGTGAATATTTTGTAGTTTTTGATTATATAGAAGAGGATGCGGGTATTTATGCCGCTAAGGCCAGTTACAGATTACTGGAAGCGCTGATAAAAAATGAAACATATGATCTGCAGCACGATATTCAGGAATTAAGAGAAATTCGGGAGTCCACCCGATTAGGCCCTTCTACGGGTTGCATTGTGGACGAAGCTGCAAAAAGAGGCATCCCATTTATTCGTTTGAATAAACAAAGTCTTGTTCAATTAGGCTATGGCGTAAATCAACAACGTGTTCGTGCTACAATTGCGGGTACAACAAGTTGCATTGCCGTAGATATTGCAGGCGATAAAGAAGATACTAAAAACTTACTGGAAGCTGCTGAAATTCCTGTTCCAAGAGGAAGAATTATACGCAATGAAGAAGATCTGAAAGATGCCATTGAAAAAATCGGTTACCCTATTGTCTTAAAGCCAATTAATGGCAATCATGGTAAGGGTGCTACCACCAATATTCTTACATATGAACATGCATTGAAAGCCATGGAAGCGGCGCAATATTACAGCCGGCAGGTAATTTGTGAAAAATTCATAACGGGTTTTGATTTCAGAATCCTGGTGATCAATAATAAATTTATTTGTGCGGCTTTACGTACACCAGCCTCGGTAATTGGAGATGGCAAAAATACCATTCAGTGGCTCATTAATGAAACCAACAAAGATGCACGCCGTGGTTTTGGTCATGAGAAAGTGCTGACCAGCATCAAGATCGATGATTATACGATGAAGATGCTGGAAGAAAAAAATTATACACTGGAAACGATTCCTGCCAATGGCGAACAGGTATTATTAAAACCTACGGCCAATCTTTCTACCGGTGGAACTTCTACAGATGTTACAGATGAAGTTCATCCCAATAATATATTTATGGCAGAAAGGATCAGTAAGATCATTGGCCTGGATATTTGCGGCATTGATGTGATGGCACCCAATCTGAAAGTGCCGATTACAGAAAATGGTGGTGCCGTATTGGAAGTAAATGCAGCTCCCGGTTTCAGAATGCATATAGATCCGTCAGAAGGTATTCCCCGCAATGTTGCAGAGCCGGTAATTGATATGCTTTTTCCTAAAGGCAGTAATGGACGTATACCTATCATTGCGATTACAGGCACTAATGGAAAAACAACTACTACCCGATTGACCGCTCATATTGCAAAAGCTGCGGGATATAAAGTGGGTTACACTACCAGCGACGGTGTTTATATACAGAACCAGTTGATGATGAAAGGAGATTGTACAGGTCCTGTTTCCTCTCAATTTGTTTTGAAAGATCCTACCGTTGATTTTGCGGTTTTAGAATGTGCCCGCGGAGGAATTCTTAAAAACGGTCTCGCTTTTCAGCAATGTGATATTGCTATTGTAACGAATGTTTCTTCTGATCATATGGGACTGGGCGGCATTGAGAACCTTGAACAAATGGCAAAGGTTAAAGCAGTTGTTCCGGAAACAGTTGTAAAACATGGTTATGCCATTTTGAATGCAGATGATGATCTGGTGTATGCGATGCGTAAAGAACTTCAATGCAATGTTGCCTTTTTCAGCATGGATGAAAACAATCCCAGAATTGTTAAGCATTGTTCAACGGGCGGGCTTGCCGCAGTTTTTGAAAATGGGTTCGTGACTATTATGAAAGGAACCTGGAAAATAAGGGTGCATAAAGTGACAGAGATACCGATCACGTATGGTGGTAAAGCGACGCATAATATTATGAATACACTGCCGGCAATTTTGGCTACGTATCTGTACAGAAATATTAAAGTGGAAGATATAAAGCTGGCACTGGAAACATTTATTCCTTCGCCTTCACAAACGCCTGGAAGACTGAATTTATTTCAATTTAAACATTTTCAGTTTTTGGTTGATTTCGCTCACAATCCTGCTGGCCTTTCCCTGCTTTGTGAATTTGTAACCAAACTGGATGGAACACCAAAAGTGGGCATCATCAGCGGAACTGGTGACAGAAGAGATGAAGACATAAAGGAATTAGGAAGAATATCTGCCACCTGTTTTGATGAGATCATTATTCGTCAGGACAAACACCTGCGTGGCAGAACAGCAGAAAGTATTGTGAATTTACTGGTAGATGGAATTAATGAGGCTAAGGAAAAAGACATTCCGATCACCATTATTTACAATGAAAAAGAAGCCATCATGCATGCCTACAACACTGCAAAGCCCGGATCTTTAATTACGATTATGTGTGATGTAGTGGCTGAGGCTTTGGATTTGATTAAAGGATTGAAAGAGAAGGAAGACAGAGGATGAGAATTTGGAAATGATAAATGAAGAATTAAAAATTTAGAATGAAGGCTACTAGTTTCAGTTCTTTATTTGACACAGATATTTAAATTTTGAAAATGCGTTCATTATTATTTTTTCTTTTTTGGATTATTGCTTTTTCATCAACTGCCCAAACATATAGCGTTGGTCAGCGAAGCATTACATTTATTGATGAGCAGAGAGCAAACCGTTCAATACCTGCTGATGTGTATTATCCTGCTGATGCATCAGGTACAAATGTAGCTGTAGCATCGGGTGTTGTAAAATTTCCAGTTGTGGTATTCGGGCATGGATTTGTGATTGGAACAAGTTCTTATAAATGGCTGGCAGATTCGCTTGTTAAATATGGTTACATCATTGCATTCCCATCTACTGAATCGGGATTTTCTCCGGATCATCTGGCTTTTGCAAAAGATCTTTCTGTAGTAGCAGGAAAGATGATAGCTTTTAATGACGACAATACTTCCTTTTTATTTAGCAGGGTAACCCCACGATCTGCAGTTGCAGGTCATTCTATGGGTGGAGGCAGTAGCTTTCTTGCAGCAGCTTTACAAAATCCATCGGTAAATGCATTATTCAATTTTGCAGCGGCTGAAACAAATCCTTCCGCCATTGCAGCAGCAGGAAATGTTACAGTGCCGTCCCTGATTTTCAGTGGCAGCGGTGATTGTATTGTTCCACCTTCTGTACAATTAAATATGTACAATAATATTCCTGTTAATTATTGCAAAGCAATTATCAATATTACACAGGCATTGCATTGCCAGTTTGCCAATAATAATTTCAACTGTAGTTTCGGTCAGGCGAGTTCCGGTTGTAATTCTACTGCCTTGCCTTTACAAACTTTATTTTCAAAAATGATGACTGCCTTACTTCCATTTCTTGATTACAATTTAAAATCAAAATGTGATGTGGGCAGTACATTTATCAGTAATGTACAATCTCTTACAGGTGTATCGCAACAAGTTTCCTGTTCACCTTTGCCTGCATGTGGTGTAGTGGCAAATTCATTTCAGTTATATGGGCGGTCAGAAGGTGTATTGAATAAATTATCCTGGAATACTGCCTCGGGTGACGTTCATCATTATTTAATTGAAAGAAGCCTTAATGGAAATCTTTTTTCGAACATTGCAAGGATTGAGAATTTTAACCAACAGGATTTTGAATTTTCAGAATCAGCATTGAATACAAACAATTTTTACAGAATAGTTGCCGTAAGTTCAAATAGAACAATAAGAAGAAGTAATACAGTTGAAATCCGCGCCTTAAAAAAAGAATTCTCTGTTCATTTAAATGGATTCAGCTCCGAAAATATCTACCTGAATATTTACAGTGATAAAGAAACCGATGCACATATGTTGCTTTACAACAGCATTGGCAGCGTGTTATACCGAAAGCAAATTTATTTATTTAAAGGTGCACATAACTATACGGTGCCAACCTGTATAAAAAATTCCGGGATGTATTTTTTAAAGTTGTCTGCCAATAACCAATCTAAGTTGATAATATTAAATCACTAGACCATCTCAGAGAATTTTCAAATAGATTTTATAGTTTTCTATATTATTGCTTTTAAAAATATAAGTCTGAAAACGAATAAAGATTATAGCCAATACATTTGATATAAAGAGATTGAAGGAAATTATTTTGATTGAAACGGATTTTCAAAATATGGAAGTGTATTAAAAGTTTTCAATTCTATAAAAACTATTTTAGGAAGCATCCAGATTTGGAACAATTTGAATTTGTGCCTAATATTACTGGTTATACAAAATTTATAAAAGGAATAAAATGGTTTGTTGAATTTTATAAGTATATGTACAATTTTATGTAAGCTTGAGTAGAAAAAATAAAATTAAAACCCGGATTGTAGAACTAAAAGAGATCAATCAGCATTAAACTTTCGTACACAATTTCTGATTTGTCCCAAACCATCAGAAGTCAGTCTTTCGTAACCTGCTTCCCCAACTTTATAAGCTAAGGGTGCTTCTGTTTTTAAACAAAATTTTAAAGCCGTGAATTCTGTATTTTTCTTAAAAAATTTTTTTAATGAATAGAAACATTCATCATTTAGTGTTCTTGATATATAATAAGAAAAGCCGAGATGAAATTCTGCGCTGTTAGTATTTAATAAGATCATCCTTAAATGAGCAACCCCACTTTCATAATAAACTACTTTTCCAGAATCAATTACTTTTGCAACATCTCTGTCTATACTTCTGAAAAGATTTCCCCTGAGTTTAAAACCCCACATTTTTTTACAGGAGACCTTTTGAATTTTTCCTTCCTGATTAATAAAAAAAATACGCATTGGCAATAAACCCATCTCAAAATCATCAACATCCTTCATTATTTGCAGATTATTAGAAATATAATCATCGTAAGTAATATAATAACCTGTTTGAGATTTCCCTAAATAGGAAGTAAAAAATAAAAGTGCAAAGAAATATATTTTCATAATGGAAAATTTTTAGGTACAACTTAATATTCGCAGATTTTAAACAAATAACTCTATAATCTCACCAATCAATCTTATCGATCACCCGTCAGATTTGATAGACGTCAACTGTTACTTTTAAAAATATAGCAGAAATGGAAGTTGCCGTTTTAACTTTTGTTTTGTACTATAAATAAAGTTTCTGATTCTCTTTGAAGATCTTCCGATTTGCTCTTTTTTTGCTGTTTCTTACCAACCTCACAGGTTGTTATAATAGACGCATAACGTTGTATACAATGTCAACATACCGCCACTGGTTGATGTTGGTATCATAAATTCTGCCATGTGCCCTTCCACGTACGTAGTCTCCCAGGTTACCAAAGAAATCAAATTCATTATTAATTTCGATGTTTCCACCCAACGGCGATAATCCCGGATATTCTGCTATTGTAAGGTTGGTTACGGGGTTGTAAGTATTATTGAAAACATTCGCCCTAAAAACAAAATCTGATGTTACGGTGCCTGGTATTGAAAAATTATTACTCGCTATTTCTATCCAGTTATTTGTAAAAGTAAAATAATAAGCACTCAGGCTATCGGTTGTACTGTTGCCGGTTATATAGCGCATCTGGTTGTCTACGATATAACGTATGTAAGCTCCGCTGTTGTTGGTTGTACATACATTTGAAATCCCAAGGTTGACTGCCTGGTTTGCGTAAATCTTCCTGGAAGACGTAGTGCGTTTTTGTGTGGCATAATCTTCTGCAACAATTAATACATCAGCAGAATCTTTACAATAAAAAAAAGAAATATCCGCCAGACCATTTACTATCGGGCTTTCAAACATATGGTTCTCAAAGTAGATTCTGACCGTACCATCCGATACGGGTGTATTAGCGCAGTTATTGAACGTCCCCATAAGTTGAAATTGCCGGGGATTTAACGGAGTAACTAAAATAGTTCCGGCATTTTTATCAACGGTTCCGGTAGTTACGGAGAAAGTATAAAAAGAAAACTGGCAAGACAAACTATTCAATATTAACTGGCAATTTGAATTCAAAGGAGCAGGCATGCTGAATTTTCCTTCCTGGTTACTGTATCCGAACATGGTAATATCGGTACCTGGAACAGTTAGTCTGATTTCTGTATTAGAAAGTGGAGTACCCTGAGCATCTTTCAGCGTGCCATAAATCAATACACTGGGATAAGCATAATCATAATTCCACCAGGTGAAATGAGATACTTCGGCAACAAATTTATTTCCCTGACGGATCGCCTCACCATCTTTAACCCACTCTCCTTTTATCACATCAAAATACCACATAGGAATTGTAGCGGAGGCGCCTGCACTCATAGAAGAAGGTATTGCCGCACTTAAGGTGGCCCTGGATGTTGATTTCAATTTAAGAGGAAGATTAGCATCAGATTTCAATTCCACATTCAACATTCCAAATGTCTTTAGTAAAACATTTCCGTTATCATTTCCTGATAAAATGCCCGGCATACGAACGTAAAGATTCACATCTAACGGGTTAAGATAAGAAGCATAAACGCTTACAGAACCTGTGTAAACACTGCCGTCTTCATTTACAAAAGAACCCGGTTGGAAATTGATACTCACCTCGGTATTTACATCAACCTGGCCACCGGAAACAGCGGAAACAGATCCGGTGATCTGGTAACGCTCCAACATTACTTTACCAAAAGCCTGTGCATTATCTGCCGGAAAACTTCTGTAAGCATTATAATAACCCGCGGCCTTTACGGTTACAACAGAATTTTTAGTGGAAACAATCACATTTTTTAAATAGGCAATTCCAAATTCATCGGTATAACCGGAAACTGCACCCGAAGTAACCAGTGCATGATTGACAACAATCCCATTTTCATCCAGAACCATTATTTTAAAAGAAGTGGTAAATGTATTGACGATTGGAATATCCGGATTACCGGAATCAGTCTTTTTACAAGAAGTAAAAAAGATAACGAGGCATAAAATATTGAGGATGAATGCAGTTGGTAAACGAAGTGATTTCATTAAATAAATTAAGTATTGAATATAAACATTTATTACCGAATTCACTGGTTGGAACCTCACAGGTTGATATATTAATTGCGATATTCTTTCAGCGTAAACCCAATTTAAAATGTCTATCATTAATTTATTTACAGGCAATGCACATCCATTCGGTGGTTAATTAATATCAGACAGGAAGCAATATGGGATGTTAAACAGGTTTAAAAGTGTTATCTGGATGACAGGAGTCGATAGAAAAACTAAAAAGATTAATGGAACAGAATATTCCGTATGCCTAATATTTGATGAGATAAACATTAACGCAACAAAGATTAATTAAGGTCTTACAACCTCACAGGTTGGTTATAGTCATCTGGTTGTAGTGGGTTCTTTTATTTGTTCCTTCGTGCTTGAATAACTTACAAACAACCTCAATACATACTTCGTGGCCTTTGAAATCTATAGTGAACTTTATGTTTCAACACTTGTACTTTTTTTTCCGAAAAGATATTGCCCAAGTATTAACGCAACCAGGAGTGCTATTACACTGAGGTAACCCAACCTGGAATAATGGCCGATCTTTCCCCCTTCATTTTCCACCACTACAAATCCGGCTACCAGTGATGCGATTCCGGTACCTGCCTGTTGAAGGCTGCTGTTAAAATTCTGAAAACTTCCGCGGAATTTAGTATCCGCAATATTGCTTACCAGGGCTTGTGAGGTTACCCCACGCCCGGTGGAAACCGTAAACCAGCAGCCAAATAAAAATAAAACGATCCAGTATGGTATAGTTACCAGGTTTGTAAGCATAATTACTAAAGGAAGTGAGACCAGGAGACAAACACGGAACACTTTGAGCTTTCCTATTTTATCACTTACCCTTCCCAAAATATTAGAAGAAAAAAAAGCGGCAATTCCTCCTACGAGATAAATAAGTGGAGTGATGGTTTTACTGTATCCAAGATTAAATTCCAGGTATGGATTGATAAACGGGACTACAAGGAAATGGCCGAACATAATGAAGCCGGTAAACAATAATGCGAGTACCTGGCGTTTTTGGGAGAGCACCTGTTTTAGTCCGTCTGTATTGATGGAAGGTTTTTGGCCGGGAACCAGGTGACCGGAAACATCCGGTAAAAATTTGAGAAGGAAAGGAATTAAAATTAAACCGAGCGATGCTATGAGGATAAAAGGTGCATGCCACGAAATTAAGTTGGATAAATACAATGCAAGTGGTATACCTATAACTGAAGCGATAGCAAATGCCGACATTACAGCACCCATTGCCCTGCCTCTGCGCTCATAAGCAAACAGGTCACTGATAATTGAAATTACCTGGGCGCCAATTAACCCTCCGAAAATACCTGCTATAAGCCTTGCTATCAGTAATAAATGATAAGAAGGAGCAAACCCACAACTCATGGTAGCTATTAAAAATCCTGAGTATGCAACAATCAATACCTTTTTTCTATCGAAGCTATCAATAAAAAAAGCAGCTATGAAGCCAGATAAACTTGCTGCGATGGTATAACTGGCTACCAGCAGTGAAAATTGCTGGGGACTGATTTTAAAATACGGCATCAGGTAATTACCTAATGGCATCATGATCATAAAATCAAGTATATGCGTAAAGTTCAGGGTAGCGAGGAGAAAAATGATGATCCTTTCTTTTTTTGTCATGGGCACGCAAAGTTATGAGGATTGAGTTATTTATTTTTTACCTGATTCGTGAGACCTGAACATGACAGTGAGGTTCGTGAGCACTAATCAATCGACAGAATATAAAAAGGTCTCGCTAATTAGCAAGACCTTTTACATTGATTATTGAACCATAGCCTACATTAATTTTTAAACAACTGGTATCATGAACATTTATTACTTTATAAATAATGCGTTATAAAAAAGTATTGAACACTTATAAAATCTTTCTATTCCGCTGC